>CAVIRL010000111.1:0-9190 GCA_963645005.1 Prevotella sp. P5-108 | reverse complement strand
GGTCTGGGATTTAGAGGTTCAAGGAAATCTACTCCATATGCAGCTCAGATGGCTGCAGAAACTGCCGCTAAAGCAGCTTTAGTACATGGTTTAAAATCTGTAGACGTTATGGTAAAAGGACCTGGTTCAGGCCGTGAAGCAGCAATTCGTGCGCTTTCCGCATGCGGTATTGAAGTAACTAGCATTAAGGACGTAACTCCGGTTCCACATAACGGATGTCGCCCGCCAAAACGCAGAAGAGTCTAATTAGGAGGTACTAAAAGTGGCAGTAGATAGAGTTCCTGTTCTTAAAAGATGCAGATCTCTTGGTTTAGATCCGATCTATTTAGGAATTGATAAAAAATCAAACAGAGAATTAAAAAGAGCTAACAGAAAAGTAAGTGAGTATGGTCTCCAGTTACGTGAGAAGCAGAAAGCAAAATTCATCTATGGCGTATTAGAGAAACCGTTCCGTAACTACTACACCAAGGCCGAGAAGATGGAAGGCCAGACTGGTGAAAACATGATGATCCTTCTGGAGCGCAGACTGGACAACGTTGTATTCCGTATGGGATTCGGCCGTACCAGACGCGAGACCAGACAGATGGTAGATCACAAGCACATTCTGGTAAACGGCAAGTGCGTAAACATCCCGTCCTACCTGGTAAAAGCTGGTGACGTGATCGAAGTTAAAGAGAAGGCTAAATCTTCTCAGAGATATAAAGATGCTCTTGAGGTAACTGCAGGACGTCTGGTTCCGGCTTGGCTGGATGTTGACCAGGAGAATCTGCGCGGTACTGTAAAAGAGATGCCGACCAGAGATGAGATTGATGTTCCGGTAAACGAAATGCTTATCGTCGAGTTGTACTCCAAATAATTAAGAGTACCAATTTCCCTCGATAGAAGAACCCAAAAGGAGGGGCTAGAGTCGTGTTCGATTTTGAGAAACCAAACATTGAGATTGTTGAGATTTCTGATGATAAGAAATATGGCAAGTTTGTAGTTGAACCACTTGAGAGAGGCTATGGCACAACGCTGGGTAACTCCCTGAGAAGAATCATGCTTTCTTCTCTGCCGGGTGCAGCTGTCAGCCAGGTGAAAATCGACGGCGTTTTGCATGAGTTCAGTTCTATTCCGGGTGTTAAGGAAGATGTTACTGAAATCATTATGAACATCAAGAGCTTATCTATTAAGAACAACAGCGATAGCAACGAAGTAAAGACCGCTTACATCGAGTTCGAGGGTGAGGGTGTCATTACTGCGGCTGATATCCAAGCTGACCCGGACATCGAGATCATGAATCCGGATCAGGTGATCGCACACTTAAGCGGCGGTGCAGACAGCAAGTTCTACATGGAGCTTACTATCACTAAGGGCCGCGGATATGTGAGCGCAGACAAGAATAAGACCGAAGATATGCCGGTTGGTGTGATCGCGGTGGATTCCATCTACACACCGGTTGAGCGTGTCAACATGTCCATTCAGAATACCCGTGTTGGACAGGTTACCGATTACGATAAACTGACCTTAGACGTGTACACCAATGGAACCTTAGCTCCAGACGAGGCTGTAAGCCTTGCAGCGAAAGTTCTGAGCGAGCACTTAAATCTGTTCATTGATCTTTCTGAGAATGCCAAGACCGCTGAGATCATGGTAGAGAAGGAAGACAATGAGAAAGAGAAGGTTCTCGAGATGAACATCGATGAACTGGAACTGTCTGTTCGTTCCTACAACTGCTTAAAGAGAGCCGGAATCAATACTGTGGAGGAGCTGTGCAACAGAACTCCGGAGGATATGATGAAGGTTCGTAACCTCGGCAGAAAGTCCCTCGAGGAGGTTCTGGCGAAGTTAAAAGAATTAGGTCTGCAGCTGAACCCAAGTGAGGAGTAAAACGACGAACCTGGGTGATACTCGAACGAAGTGAAACGGAGTTTGAATTTCCACTGTCAGCGAGGTATAATTCAACAATTTGAAACTGAAAAAGTGGCGGCTCCGTAAGTCCATCAGGCAGAGAGCCGCTACGTTATGAAAAATTGGAAGCTGTGGTCCGGTAAGACCAAAGGGCACGGGACTGCACTCCACATTATATGGAGGAAAATAAAATGGCAGGTTATAGAAAGCTTGGAAGAACTTCCAGCCAGAGAAAAGCAATGATCCGCAGCCAGGTAACTGCACTGCTGTATCATGGAAGCATCAAAACTACTGAGGCTAGAGCAAAAGAGATCCGCAAAGTTGCTGAGGGTCTGATCGCACTGGCTGTTAAAGAGAAAGACAACTTCGAGACCGTTACTGTTACCGCTAAGGTTGCTAAGAAGGACGCTGAAGGTAAGAGAGTCAAAGAAGTAGTAAACGGCAAGAAGGTTACCGTTTATGATGAAGTTCAGAAGGAAATCAAGAAAGATAAGCCGTCCAGACTTCATGCTCGTCGTCAGATGCTCAAAGTTCTCTATGATGTAACTGAGGTTCCGACCGCAGCTGCAGGCAAGAAGAAAAACACCAAATCCGTAGATATCCCGGCAAAACTCTTCGATGAGGTTGCTCCGAAATACGTTTCCCGCAACGGTGGTTATACCCGTATCGTTAAGATTGGCCAGCGTAAGGGTGACGGCGCTATGGAAGTGCTGTTAGAGCTTGTTTAATCTTATATTTTTATGAGCTTAGGGCTCCTGAAGATTCGTTCTCCGGGAGCCTTTTTTGTATGACAGGAAATTGCGTCCTGTCATACAAAAACGCTCCGCGGGATGCGCACTCGGCGCAATGGTAGATGGTTGCCGAAGCAACCGCGCCTCGGCGCGAGAATGTGCCAGGGCACATTCTTATTTCTTATAGGAAAGTCTGCCCGTAACTGTGAGGTACTGAACAGTTACGAATCTTTCAATTTGTGGCAATATTATGTCATAATGGTAAGGAATACGTAAGTTGACCGGACATCTTCCTTCGCTTATAATGAAATTACAAAAGAGAATGAAATCCATTTTGAAAATAAGAGAGTGAGGGATGAGCATGACAAAGAGACGGTTTGCAGTATGGGGACTGATTCTGGCTCTATGTACAGGAACAGCGGGCATGACAACTGCTTATGCGGCTGACAAAACAATTTCCAGCGTAAAGCTGCAGATTTACACCGACCTGGAGGTTGGAGATAAGATTGGAGATGCGTCAATCGATATAGATAGTACCACCGCACCGGGCGGCGGTATCGCGATTTCCGGATCTACGGACCGTTATCAGATCAAGGAAGCGGACTGGACCACTTCTTCATCTAAGGAGATCACCGTAGGTTACCAGCCGGAGTTGAAGATCCGCCTGGAGGTAACGGATTCCAATTATGCGTTTAAAGGGACTTACCGCTCCAGCAATGTAACGGTCAAAGGTGCGGAGTTTGTCAGTGCCAGCAAGAGCAGCGGCGACCTGATCATCAAGGCAAAGTTAAAACCGATCAAGGGAACCTTTGAGGCACCGGAGGATGCTTACTGGAAAGACAATGCCAAGGGAACTGCCAAATGGGAAGAGCCGGACAACGGCGGAACCGGTCAGTACGAGGTTGAGCTTCGCAAGGGTTCTACGAAGATTTATACGACACAGACAACAGCCAAGACCTTCAACTTCTATCCGTACATGACACAGGCCGGAACCTATAAGTTCCGCGTCCGCACCATTGCCAAGACTTCCAAACAGGATGATTACGGCAAGAGCAGTGAGTGGGTAGAGTCCGATGAAATTTACCTTGCCAAGGAAGATGTATCCGATGGAAGCGGCCGCAATGACAGCAGCACCAGCAGCGGACCGAGCGGAACCTCCGGCAACACGAATGCGGGCTGGAAGAAATATGACAACACCTGGTATTACTATTACCCGGACGGCAGCTATGTGAAGAACGGCTGGGTTGAGGTTGACGGACGCTGGTATCTGTTCGATGCAAGCGGCAGAATGCTGACCGGCTGGCAGGATCGGAACGGCCAGATGTACTACCTGGACAGCAGCGGCGCCATGATCACCGGATGGCTTTCCTGGAATGGCCGCTGGTGCTACATGAACGAGACACAGGATCAGTATTATGGATGTCTGGTACGCGGCCACTGGCTCGGCAAAGACGGCAAGACCTACTATCTCGACAGTGTCGGCTACATGGCTGAGGGCTGGAATCAGGTAGACGGCAACTGGTACTATTTCTATCCGGGACAGGGCAACAAAGCTGTGAATACCACCATCGACACCTTCTATGTGAATGATCAGGGTGTGTGGGTACATTAAAAAATTAGAATATGCAGAGGATGCTTCGGAATTCAAGCAAGAGTTTCGAAGCATCTTTTTCTTTTTGCCAGGATGGCGTATAATGGAACGAGAATGTCGAACACCGGAGTTTTCGATGAGGAATAGAACAATCAGACCGGAGAGGAAGGAAAACAGATATGGCAAACGGATTATCCGATAGAAAAGCAGACAAACAGGAACTGATGGAAATTACGAAGGAGGCTTATGAGGCGGCGTCCCAGCTGCTTGCGGCAGCGCATCCGAAAAAAGGAAGCGTTTTTGTGGTGGGCTGTTCCACCAGTGAGGTAGCCGGTGAGCGGATCGGCAGCTTCTCCAGCCCGGAGCTTGGTCAGGCTTTGTTTGACGGTATTTACCGGGCAGCAAAGGAGGCGGAGGTTTACCTGGCGGCCCAGTGCTGTGAACATTTAAACCGCGCTCTGATCCTGGAAGAGGCGGCGGCAGAGCGTTACGGTTACGAGCAGGTCAATGTAGTCCCCCAGCCAAAGGCAGGTGGTTCCTTTGCGACCGCGGCATATCACAGCTTTGAACATCCGGCAGCAGTGGAGCATATCCGGGCGGCAGCCGGAATGGATATTGGTGACACCCTCATTGGCATGCACTTAAAGGAAGTAGCAGTTCCGGTGCGCATTGAGCGGCGTCAGATCGGAGCAGCACGGGTGATCTGTGCCAGAACGAGACTGAAGTTCACCGGCGGGGCAAGAGCCGTGTACGACGAGGCATTACTATGAACAGGCGGCATACATCACGACGCAGTTTGTGCAGAGTATGAATTGCATCTATCGCAGACTAATGTGGATAACGGATTGATTTTTTCTGTGGATAACGGATTGATTTTTTCTTGACGCTGTGTATAATTTCGCTTAAAATGAAAAAACGACAACGCATACAGCTGTATACAGGAAAGGAAGCAGTTTTTTATGGGTATCATAAAAGCTTCAAAGTTAATATACGATTACATCCGCCGGGATGAAGACGATCACGTGGAAGAGGTGAAGCGTGCAATTGACAATCTGACTCTGGATATTCAGCAGGGAGATTTTGTGGCAATTCTGGGACATAACGGTTCTGGAAAGTCCACCTTTGCCAAGCAGGTGAACGGCCTCCTGCTTCCTACAGACGGAACCGTCTGGATCTCCGGCATGAATACTGCAGACGATTCCCACATCTGGGACATCCGTAAGACCGCCGGTATGGTATTTCAGAACCCGGACAACCAGATCATCGGCAATATTGTGGAGGAAGATGTAGGCTTTGGACCGGAGAATCTGGGCGTACCTACCGATGAGATCTGGCGCAGGGTAGATCAGAGCCTGGAGGCGGTCGGCATGACTGCGTACCGTTTAAAGTCTCCGAATAAGCTGTCCGGCGGCCAGAAACAAAGGGTGGCCATTGCCGGAGTTATGGCCATGCGCCCCCAGTGCATCATTCTGGACGAGCCGACAGCCATGCTGGACCCGAACGGCCGCAAGGAGGTCATCGCGACCCTGCATGAGTTAAACCGCCAGGAGAAGATTACCGTTCTTCTGATCACCCATTATATGGAAGAGGTTATTGATGCGGACCGTGTCATTGTCATGGACGACGGAAAACTGGTGATGGACGGAACTCCGCGGGAAATCTTTTCCCGGGTTAAGGAACTGAAGGAGTACCGTCTGGATGTACCGCAGGTGACGGAGCTTGCTTATGAGTTAAAGCAGGCGGGTCTGGAGCTTCCGGATGGAATTCTTACGATGGATGAGCTGATGGATAAGCTTCTCCCGATGTTTCGGGAAAAATTTCCAGAGGTGAAATAAAAGGAGGAAGCTATGTCGATCAGGGCAGAGCATTTGAATCATATTTATGGCGAAGGAACAGCCTTTGAGCAGTATGCCTTAAAGGATGTCAGCTTCGAGATTGAGGATGGACAGTTTATCGGACTGATCGGCCATACCGGTTCCGGAAAGTCTACACTGATCCAGCACTTGAATGGTCTGCTGCGGGCCAGCAGCGGAGCCATCTATTATAATGGAGAAAATATTTATCAGGATGGATATGACATGAAAGCCCTGCGCAGTAAGGTGGGCCTGGTATTCCAGTATCCGGAGCATCAGCTGTTTGAGGTGGACGTTTTTTCTGATATCTGCTTCGGTCCGAAGAATCAGGGTCTGTCCAGGGAAGAGGTGGAAGCGCGGGCCAGGGAAGCCCTCACCCAGGTAGGACTGGATGAAAAACTCTGGCAGCAGTCTCCCTTTGAACTGTCCGGCGGCCAGAAGCGGCGCGTAGCCATTGCCGGTGTCCTGGCCATGCACCCAGAGGTGCTGATCCTGGATGAGCCGACCGCAGGCCTGGACCCAAAAGGCCGCGATGAGATCCTGGACGAGATTTCCGTGCTGCACCGGGACCGTCACATGACCATTGTCCTGGTATCCCACAGCATGGAGGATATTGCCCGCTACGCAGACCGGATCATGGTCATGAATCACGGCGAGAAAATATTTGACGCGCCGCCCAAGGAAGTGTTCCGCCATTACAAAGAACTGGAAGCCATCGGGCTGGCGGCTCCGCAGATCACCTACATCGTGCAGGGATTAAGGGAGCACGGCGTGCCGATTGCAGACGATATTACCACAGTGGCAGAGGCCAGAGACGCAATCCTGCATCTGCTCGGGAAGGATGAAAGAGCATGATTCGCGATATTACATTAGGACAATACTATCCGGTGGATTCCGTGCTGCACCGCATGGATCCGCGGACCAAGCTGTTTGGAACGCTGGTGTTCATCGTATCCCTGTTTTTTGCGAACAGCATCGCCTGCTATGTGGCGGCAACGGTGTTTCTGGTTATGGCCATCCGTATGTCGAAGGTTCCGTTTTCCTTTATGGTGCGGGGCTTAAAGGCCATCCTGTTCCTGCTTCTGATCAGTGTCAGTTTTAACCTGTTTCTGACGCCGGGTACGCCTGTGGTTCAGTTTGGTATTTTCAAGATCACCCGGGAGGGTATCCGCATGGCCGGTTTCATGGCCCTGCGTCTGATCTATCTGGTGATCGGTTCTTCCGTTATGACCCTGACCACCACGCCGAATGAGCTGACGGACGGACTGGAAAAGAGTCTGGGATTCTTGAATAAGGTGGGCGTACCGGTCCATGAGATTTCCATGATGATGTCCATCGCCCTGCGTTTCATCCCGATCCTGGTGGAGGAGACCGACAAGATCATGAAAGCCCAGATGGCGAGAGGCGCTGACTTTGAGAGCGGCAACCTGATCCAGAAGGCAAAGAGCATGGTGCCGCTGCTGGTGCCGCTGTTCATTTCGGCGTTCCGCCGGGCCACCGATCTGGCCATGGCCATGGAAGCCCGCTGCTATCACGGCGGTGAGGGACGCACCAAGATGAAACCCCTCAAATACGCCAAGCGTGATCACATGGGCTATCTGGTGTATGCGGTCTATCTGGTGATCGTGATCCTGCTTCGTGCCTAGATCTATTGAACAGTTACGAAAAATTTGCAGATTGCTTCCCGGCAGTTTCCGCCGGGAAGCAATTTTTTGACTTGTGTTTGCTCTGCGGATCATGATTCCGGATCATGCGAATGTGCCGCCGGGCGTTCCCTTCAGGAGGACAGAATTCATGAAACGAGTAAGAATGGTGGTATCCTACGATGGCACCGCCTACCGCGGCTGGCAGCTCCAGCCAAACGGCATCACCATAGAAGAAGTTTTAAACCGTGAGCTGACGGCGCTTTTAAAAGAACCCATTTCCGTGATCGGTGCCAGCCGCACGGACTCCGGCGTGCATGCCCGGGGGAATATTGCCATTTTTGATACGGAAAACCGTATGCCTGCGGACAAGATCTGCTTTGCCTTAAATCAGCGCCTGCCGGAGGATATCCGGGTGCAGAGCTCGGAAGAGGTGGCGCCGGACTGGCATCCGCGCAAGGCCAACTGCACCAAGACTTACGAGTACAAGGTGCTGAACCGGAAGATTTCCATGCCGCTGGAGCGTCTGTATGCCCATTTCTGTTATTTTAATCTGGATCTGGATAAAATGAGAGAAGCAGCAGCATATCTGGTAGGGGAGCATGATTTCAAGAGCTTCTGCACGGTACGGACCCAGGCCGAGGAGACAGTGCGGACCCTCTACAGCCTGGATATCACAAAGCAGGATGACATGATTACCATCCGCATCAGCGGAAGCGGTTTCCTCTATAATATGGTGCGCATCATTGCGGGCACTCTGCTGGAGGTCGGCATGGGAGCCTATCCGCCGGAGCACATGGAAGAGATTCTGGATGCGAGGGACCGCCAGGCAGCAGGCCGCACGGCTCCGGCCAGGGGTCTGACCCTGGTGAGCATGGAATATCAGAGGGAGCTGTCGGACTGGCATCACCGGGAAAACAAATACTGGAAGTATGATATTCTGCAGTCCCATATCAAAAACGAAAAGACCGCTTACTTTGTGATTACGCGCTGCATGGATGAGGAGCTGGATGGAATCCTGCGGAGAAACATCCATCACGCGTTCCAGAATGGGGCGGAGCAGGTCTATGTGACGGATCTGGAAAAAGGCATGGAACGCCTGGTGCCGGGGCAGGTACATGGGCGCTATGTCCTGAGTGAGACACAGAAAAATGTGGAGGATGATTTCACGGAAGAAGAAGGACAGGAACTGGAGCTGCTGATTCGGGAAACAGAAGCGAAATCATGCAGCGAAGAAGTGTGCGCGGATCATGCGGATGGCATGGAAATTAACGAAGAGAATATGAGTTTAAACGAAGAGGAGATGGGTTCAGGCGAAAAGAAGATGGGTTCAGGCGAAAAGAAGATGGGTTCAGGCGAAAAGAAGATGGGTTCAGGCGAAAAGAAGATGGGTTCAGGCGAAAAGAAGATGGGTTCAGGCGAAAAGAAGATGGGTTCAGGCGAAAAGAAGATGGGTTCAGGCGAAAAGAAGATGGGTTCAGG
>CAVIRL010000110.1:0-9200 GCA_963645005.1 Prevotella sp. P5-108 | reverse complement strand
AAGCACGGAACAATTCGTGTAACCAAAAGTTCGGGTGTTTTGACACCCGAACCATATTTTAATGTACAAAGATCAGGGACAGGATAAATACCACAATAATCGTCGTGATACCCATCACTGCTGTCATACCGGTCTGGCACTTATATGCATCCTGCGTATCCATATCCGAGAACTGGGATACCACCCAGAAGTAGGAATCGTTTGCGTGGGATACCGTCATGGAGCCTGCGCCGATGGCCATGATGATCAGAACCTTTGCTAACTGGGAAGTGAAGCCCAGGGCTGGCATCATCGGGGCGATCATGGCGGAGGTGGTGATCATGGCCACGGTAGAAGCACCCATTGCGGTCTTTAACAGCGCTGCAATGATGAACGGCAGGAACACGCCTACACCAAGTCCCAGTAAGGATGCACTCAGGGCATCTGCGATCGGGAGTTTCTGAAGGATGGCACCAAAGGAACCGCCCGCACCGGTGATAGCCAGGATACCTGCGGAGTTGGTAACTCCCTCTGTGATCCATTTCAGGGAATTCTGCTTCTCTTCTTTCGGAATCAGAGTCATGGCAAGGAATACACCAAGAATCAGGGCGATAACCGGGTTACCTATGAAGGAAAAGAATGCCTTCACAACACCATCGCCAAACGGTGCGCTCGGAAAATCACCAACAGATTTTAACGCGATCAGGATGATCGGGAGCAGGATCGGGGAGAAGCTATGTAACGCACCGGGAAGCTTGCCGTATTTCTCTACCAGTTCTTCTACGGTGTACTCCGGATTTGCCGGGATATCGATCTTACTGGATACCTTATTTGCATAGACCAGGGCTGATGCAACGGCCGGAATGGAAATGATCAGGCCCACCAGAATGGTCAGGCCCAGGTCTGCTTCCAGGGTACCTGCCATGGCGATCGGGCCGGGAGTCGGCGGTACCAGACAGTGGGTTGCATACAGGCCGCCGGAAAGGGCGGTTGCCATAACAGCCAGGGATATATTGCTCTGGCTTGCCAGTGCTCTGGAGATCGGGCTTAAGATAACAAAGCCGGAATCACAGAATACCGGAATGCCAGTGATGTAACCGGTGATACCCATGGTCAGAACACTCTTTTCTTTGCCGACGATCTTTAAAATGGTATTCGCCATGGTAAGGGCTGCGCCGGTCTTTTCCAGAATCGTTCCGATGATGGTTCCGGCCAGAATTACAATACCGATGCTGGCCAGAATGTTGCCGAATCCGCTCTTGACCGTATTGATAACCTCTTCCGTCGGAATTCCACATACAAGTCCGACCAAAACTGCAATAACAGTCATCACCAGAAACGGGTGCATATTAAACTTCGATATGGCTATGACCATACATACAACTGCTAAAAATATCACGCCAAAAATAAATAAACCTGACATACAAATACCTCCTTTTCGCCAAACACGATCCATTCTCCAAATTCGTTACAATACATGCACTGCGTGAACTGCATTTTGGTAACTGTTCAGTACCTTCACAGTCACGCATCTTCTTATTACCTGCCATCCGGGTTTTTGCTGCCCTCCGGCATATTCCGGTACTCCAGAAGCATTCGGATAAGGAATTCCCGTACAAATGCGGTATCCTGCTCCAGTTCCAGTGTCTGATACAGCTGCTTCATGCGGTACAGCAATGTATTCTTATGCAGATTCAGTTTTTCTGCCGCTTTTGCGACACTTCCTCCACACTCGTAATACACCCGGGCTGTGTGCAAAAGCTGCTCCGCCTGATTCTCCCCGTGCTGTTCTTCCAGCCTGCGAAGCATACCTTCGGCAGTCCGCGCACCTACCTGTACCGTCAGGCTCCCCAGCAGATACTGCACTCTGCACCCATGTTCTTCCAGATTCTGAATCGTTCCTCCTTTCCTGTTTCTCAGTACGGATACTTCCCTCATACCGGCTGAAATCTCTTCTAAATTTCTGCAAGGACTGCTGACTGCGGCATTCCAGACATCTTCTGTCTCAATTTCATGCAGCAGCTTATCCAGACGTTTCTGCATTTCCGGTGCTTCCCCGCCGCCAAGCAGAATCACATAATCTGCATTCTGGATTCCAAACACATCTCTTCTCCGGTCCAGTATATTTTTCCAGATGAGATTCTGGATGAACTGGGAATAATCCAGCAGATGCTTCATATTGTGTTCCCTGGCACGTTCGTACAGCAACATGATCCGGATTGGAAATTCCAGTTTCAGATTTAACATGCCGCATAGCTTTATGACCATCTCTTTCTGGCTTTCTCCCCCAAAAAGGAGCAGCCGTAAAAGCTGGTTTCGCAGTTCTGCTTCCAGATTCTGCTTCTGCGTCATCTGAAACTGGGAAAAGTTCTGGGTTACATAGACACGAAGCAGGTTGGCAATGCTCTGCACCTCTTCCTCACATCCGAAAATGCCAACCACGCCGATGATCTCATCATTCAGAAAGATCGGCATATTGTAGCCTTCCTTCGTTCCCGGATAACGGGGCAGATCTTCTTTCCTGATCAGCACCGGTTTCCCGGTTTCCAGAACCTCTGCGGCTCCCTGATGGAAATCACCGATCCGGTGCTTTTCCGTAGAAGCAATGATAATGCCCTTCTGATCCATGATGTTGATGGTCCGCTGGCCCACCAGCAGGGACGTGGCCTCCACGAAATCTTGCGCCAGCTTTGCAAACTCGCTCATTGCTTTCTCGTCCTTCCTACAGATAAATACAGTCTCCCGCCCCCAGGTAACAGTGCTCCAGCTGCGTCTCCTGGTCCATAATCTCCTGAAGCTGTTCCCCGGAGCAGTGATTAAATCCGATGAGACCAACG
The DNA here is from genome assembly GCA_963645005.1 of Prevotella sp. P5-108. GTDB lineage: Bacteria > Bacillota > Clostridia > Lachnospirales > Lachnospiraceae > Brotaphodocola. Next base: position 6,384 of record CAVIRL010000110.1, on the reverse strand, counting down.
CCCATCTGTTTCATCTTCTCCAATGTAATGCGGATCCGTTCTGCGTCTGCCTCCATCAGATGGGTACCGCCAAAGACAGCCCGGATGGGCTTGCCAAAACGCTTCTGCACGGTAGTCAGAATATTTAGGATTCCCGGATGGCTGCAGCCTACAATCACAGTCTGACCTTCCGCTCCGTCCAACACCAGACAGATTTCATCGGAAAAATCATCCTTCACCCACTGACCACCGCGGCGCTGTACAAAACGGTCCGGAATCTGTTCGAAATCATGAGTGCGTTCAAAGCTCCCCACCAGATAGCAGCCCGGTTCCAGTTCCAGAAAGCCGTCACAGAACCGATGCTCCAGCCCCTGTTTCTGCATCCAGGCTTCATCGAAGCCGCATCCAAGGTAGGTGGCCTTCCTGCCGTTCCGGGCATATTTTTCCTCGAAATACCCGGTTCCTGTATACAACGGACAGCGAAGACCCTGCTCCACAAACGCCGGATAACCGCCGGCATGGTCATAATGTCCATGACTTCCTACCGCATACTGTATGTTCTCCATCCCAATATTCAGTTTGCGTGCATTGTCATATGCAGCTTTTCCTGCTCCAAAATCAAACAAAATCCTTGATTTTTCCGTTTCAACCAGAAATGACAGACCATGTTCCGCCGTAAGAGATTTCTGCTCTCCCTGTTTATTGTCCATGACTGTTGTTATTTTCACTAACTCACCCCCTTATTTACCGTTCTTCATTGTATAAATCATTATATCACACCTCATCCAATCCATCATTGTGATCCGTCACAATTTTCAGAATTATTTTTTGACAAATATCAAAATCCCGTCCAAGACCGTCATTTTGTCTGAGATGGGAACAAACAAAAAGAAGTTTCTCCTGTTCATGAACTGTTCATAAATTCGTTACAAACATTCCATATCCAGGAAAAACTTCTTTCACAATTTCTCGATATACTTACATCATCAAATGAAGCTGCCAAGTACAATTTGATAATTTTTTTCATAATCGCCGGTGGGCTCAATGCTCACCGGCTCCTCCCTTTTTTATGGGAATTTTTTCTTTTCTATCAGAAAACAGTCCTGTTCAATTCCCATTTTTCTTATCCAGGATTTTGTGTACCAGATAATCGTTTTCTTTTTTATTCTTCATCCTCTTCCTCTGCCAGATCCTCCTTCAGCTGCTCAAACTCCGGTTTTTCGAACTCCTGAATGGAGATGTTTTTCTTATTCGGGTTCGCGAAGACAAAGATCTTGTCTACTGTTTCCAGATAGTTCTGGATCTTGTCGTTGGTGGCGCTGATGAGGGCCTGGAAGCCCAGTCCGCGGATCAGCTTGATGCAGCTTGCCACCTTCTCCGCGTCCATCTTTGAGAATGCCTCGTCCAGCACCACCAGGCGAATCGTCGGGTTTTTCCGGAGTCCCGGCTTTAGGTCGATCTTGTATGCCTGGGCAAAGCTTGCCAGCAGGGCCACGTAAAGCGGGTTCTGGCCCTCACCGCCGGAGTTTTTGCGGATCATCTTACTGAGGCGGATCTTGAGAACTTCATCCTCATTCTGGATCAGCTGCTGCATATCGAAGGAAAGATAGGTACGGTAGTCGGCGTATTTTTCCATGTTGCGTTTGGCTGTCTCCAGCTCCTCCGGGGTTGCATGATCCGGCGGAATGAAGATGTCGATCAGCTCGTTGATGAGCGGACCGTACTGGCTTTCATGTTCCATGGTAAAGAGATTCAACTGGTTGTCCAGTCCGATATCCAGGTCCGAAGGCTTGATCTGCAGGGCATCATCCATGAACATATCGTAAAACCGGCCATCGCTGCCTTTATTCTTTCCAATATAGAACTGATAGCGGTCCTTACCGAAATCCAAATGGCTGATGATGCGGTTCAGCTCGTCCTTGCGCTGCAATGCCTCCTTGATGGCACTGCGGATCTTATACATGAAGTCATCCTTGAAATGCTCCACTGCTGCCTTCGCCTGCTCCCCGGCGCGTTTCCGGTATTCCTCCAGGCGGTCGCAGGCAAGGTCATTAAGCAGCTTCTGGAATTCCTCGTTGTTCTCGGATTCGGCAGAAAAATTGCGGTGCGGATAGGCACGCAGATAGGCATTTCGTAGTTCCCGCAGCTTCTGCATTTCCGCTTCCTGCTTTTCCTGAGTCTTTTCCTGTCTTCTCAGATATTCCCCCCGCAGCAGATCATAGCGGATGGCCGCACCGCTCTCCTCTTTCTGCTCCAGCAGCTTCTGAAGCCTTGCGTCAAACTCTGTCCGGGCCTGATGATTCCGTTCCTTATCTGCCAGGGATCCGCTCAACTGGATCAGGGCCTGTTTTTCATTCTCACCGTCCCGTTTTGCGCGGTCCCCGTTCAGCTTCAGCTGATCCAGTACCTTTTCCCGGCGCTTGCATAACTCCACAATCGATGCCCGTTCTTCTTCCCAGGCGGTTACGTTCTGGCTCTTTAACTGTTCCAGGCGTTCCCTTAAGTCTTTCTGCTCCTGCTGCTTTTCCAGATAATCTGCCTTGTCTTTTTTCCATTCAAGGTAGACCTCCGCTTCCTGGCTTAAAAATTCCAGGCCAAGCACGCGCTCGCCATCCTTTAATATGGTCTGCAGCGGCTCCAGTTCCTCATGCATAGTCTTAATGGATTCCTCCAGAAGCTTTACCCGCTGGCGCATGCTCTTCTTTCCAATATAAGCGGACCTGGTATAGAGCTCCGGGTTGATGTGCTGGATCCGGTAGCTGTGGTACAGCACACAATCCTTTGTAATGCCGATGCGGTGGCTGCGCAGTTCGTCCACACTGTCACATTTGATGACCTTGCCAAGCTGGAAATTGATGTAAGCCTGGGCATAATCGCGTCCGGCCTCCACCTCTTCTGCCAGCGCATCCTTTAAAACCGGCTGCTCGTCTGCCAGGACACGCTCAGTATCCAGCACAGCCACCCGGTAATATTTTTTGGGGTCCAGCTCTTTGTAGATCTCCATCGCAGCCCTCGCGTATTTTGGCTCCACCGTCAGAAGCAGCTTGTTATTGCCAAGATAGCCCTCAATGGCATTGCGCCACGCGTCATCCCGCACCTCCAGAAGGTCTGCGAGAACCTCTACCTCCACGCTTTTTCCGGTCTTTAAAAAGAGCTGGGTCTGGAGAATGTCCCGCACCGCCTCCAGCTCCTTCGGGTAAGCCTTGTTTCCGGCCTTTAACTGGGCAATCTCTTCCTGAGCCCCGGTCAGTTCTTTGTTTTTCTCCCGGATCTGGCTGCGGGCATCCTGCATCTGGCGCTCCACTTCCTTCCGCATCTGAAGCAGATCCTCCTGCAGACGTTTTAAGGCTTCCTCACTGATCTCTCCTTTTTCAAAGACTTCGATGTCCCAGAGCGTGCGGTTGGATGTGATTTCTTCCTCATTCCAGGCTGCAAGCTTTTTGGCCGTCTGCTTCCAGCGGGCCTGGCTGCTTCCTAAATGCTCCACCAGTTCATTGACGGCCTTTAACTGGCTTTTCAGTTCTTCGTAGCCGCTGCTGGAAATTTTGCGCAGAAGCTCCTCGCTTTTTGCCGTCAGCTCCTGGATCTCTGTCTCCATGGCAGCCGCATCCTTCGCTGCTTTCTCCTGGTCTGCCGCCAGTTCCTGGATCTTGTCCTGGCTTTCCCGGATTCTCTGGCGGTCCTGCAGCATATCAAGCTTTCCTGCAAAATACCCGCACAGTTCTTTTTCCTCCCGGGCGGCAGCCATGGTTTCATGCTGTGCGCAGATGGCCTTCAGACTCTCGATTTCCTTGCAGGTATCCTCAATGCGGCGGCGCAGGCGTCCGTACTCCGTCACGCTCTGCTGCATATCTTCAATATGAATATCCTGCTCCATGCAGATATACTCTTTTACAAAATCTTCCAGTTTGATGTTCATGCGGAACGGAATCGCACGCTTAAACAGCAGCGGGAATTTCTCCGCGTCCAGGCCCCCCAGATAGATGTCGTAGAGCTGCTTGCGGAAGCGCTCATTATGGAAGCCGAAATAGCATTCTTCTTTGGAATAATCCGCCAGCAGCCGGTTTTTAACCTCGTCGATGGACATCGTGCGGTCTGCCCTGCGGTACTGATGATCCGGGATCGGTCCCTTATGCCAGAAGAACATACGCCCGATCTCATTCGTTGCGGTCTCCACATCAAACACTACGCCCACACACTGGCAGGCACCGGTATCCGTCTGGCGCAGTTCCAGCACGATGGTACTGGAGAAATTCTGGTTGCGCAGGTAGGAAAAGCTGTTGTCCTCTCCGATATTGATCATGCCGCGCAGATACTCGATGAGGCTTCGGTCAGAATCATCGGCGGCCGCCTTATTAAAAAAGCCGCGGCCATCGGTGTTGGCGTACAGCACGATCTGCATGGCGTCAATGACAGTGGATTTTCCGCTTCCGGAATGACCGGTAAAAAAGTTGATCTCCTCGTCAAAGGACAGGGTTCTGTGTTTTATGTAATGCCAGTTGTTCAGGCAGATCCTGGACAGGGCTTCAAATCTCTGATTCTCCATCTTCCTCTTCTCCTTCGCGGAATGTCTCAAGCAGCGCACGCACATCGTCTCCCATCAGGATCACGTTGATCGTCGGGTAGATGACCAGGCGGCTGAATCCGTCCAGCTCTCCCAGAATGTCCAACGGCTCGATGACCTGATACTTTTTCAGGAATGCCAGGCTCCGGCGGATTTCCGACACGGAGGGCTGCTTTTTTAACAGGCGGTAACTGCCGATCTTTTCGTTGATCTCGCTTAAGGTCGTCACCACATTCACGGAAGTGGACACCGAGGACATCTGTTCGTCATAGATCAGCTTTAAGATCAGCACATAGAGCGTTGCAAGCTTTGAGAGTTTTTCTCCCACCACCTGCTCTCCGCGGATATAAATGAGTCCCAGTTGGCTGTTCTCCACAACCTCAATTCCCATGATGGCAAAATAGCTCCTGATAAATTCCAGATGCCGGCTGCACTGGTAAAACTCCGGGTTGGTCTGGCAGCGCTTTGATTTCCGGTCATAGATGCGTTCCAGCAAAAATGTCTGCCGGTACAGCAGCCGGATACTCTCAGAAACCTGCTCCTGTTCCGTTCCGGAAAGTGCTTCATAATAATCGATCATCATTTATTCCTTTCGTAACTGTTCAGTAGGTCTGCGCAGCAAATGCGCAGACCTACTGAACAGTCACATCCTTTCTCACAAATACCAGGCCCGGGTAGCGGTAGCCTGCATGCTCTACCATGGGGGCCTCCTGATCCAACACCCGGTAGGGACTGTCCTTGCGCACGGAATCATCGTACGCCAGAACCAGCTTTTCAAAATCTTCCAGGGAAGACACGGTATCACTGGTCACCGTGTACCGGCCATCCACCATCCGGTCCAGCACAAAGGAGCGGATCTGTTTGCGGCTGTAGCGGTTCTTCATGCGGTTGAGCTGTAAAATCTCGTCCCGGGTAAGCTCCTCCGTCTCTTCCTCCGGCTCCAGCTCCGCCGCGAAATCCCGGCGTGCTTTGCGCCGTTTGAAGAGAGACCGGTCGGAAATAACCGTAAACTGGGAAAAGTTCATCCTGGAAGCAGTCAGGGCCAGTTTCTGTTCCAGCTCCTCATCCGAAGAGGAGGACAGCTCGTTCAACACCTGGATCACCAGCCCCTTCATATTGTCATCCTGGTTCAGCAGGTAATTCAGCCTTGTTACCGTAGCCCGGATGTACTTGGTATGCTCCGTATCCATGTTCATGATGCGGTGCTCAATGTCATCAAAGCCCCGGTCGATCAGTTCTAACTGGCCGATGATCTCCTCCGGCGTAATATCCAGGCCGCGCAGTTGCTTGTTGCGGACGCAGACCCGCTCCAGCCAGGCGGTATCCTGCCGCATCTGGGACAGCCACTGCTTGATGTCCGTCTTATACAGATAAAAGTTGTCGGATGTCTTTAAAATGTGGTACTTTTTCCGCACAATCTCTTCCACATAGCCGTCCAGATGCTCCCGCAGCAGATCCCCGTAGTTCTTTTGTTCCAGAAGGCTGGCGAAAAAGCGGTCCATGTTGTGGAGCATATCCTGCAAGGTTTTATTCAGCCTGCGGGTATTGATGAGAGCAGTCTTCAGCAGGGAAATATTGCAGCGCGGATCATTCTTGAAAGCGAACAGGATCGCGTACACATTCTGGATATAGACCTGGGTGGCATCCTCATCCTCCCCGGACAGGTGGGTGAAGGCGTCCACAAACACAGCTGCGTAGTCCGGAATAACGATGTTGACCGTCATGTTGTGATAGTCGTCCACCTTGCGGAGCCATCCGGACTTCAGCAACCAATTTAAGATTCGTGTGGAAAGCGGCTCCAGCATGTCCGGTTCATCCTCCAGTTCGTCCTGCACCATGAC
>CAVIRL010000109.1:5706-9362 GCA_963645005.1 Prevotella sp. P5-108 | reverse complement strand
TTTCCCGCGATCATACTCAGAACATCATCTTTCAGGCCCTCAAAATTCATATCAATATAAATTCTCAGTGCCTCAAATGTCTCGGTCTGATTCCAGTAATTTCCTATTTTCCTAAAACGCATGCAGCTTACTACAGAACGCGGACTGTAAATTGAGATCCCATTTTCAAAAGCATAGCCATCGTACCAGCACTTCACTTCTGTCATATCCATCTGATACTGCCCGCACAGAATTCTGACTTCCTCTTCTGTAAAACCTACATACTCCGCCAGCGGACCGGGATCAATCATGGAAAATTCATCGAACATATTCAGCGCAGAATGTGTTCCGTATTTCTTAATTGGAAGAATTCCCGTCATATAGGCAAGATGAATATAGGCTTTATCCTTTAACATATCTCTCAAAAAGTCGAGATACTTTTCCTGGGCTGTTTTATCTTCCTTGTACTCGCGGAAAATGCAGTCCCATTCATCCAGGATCACGATAAATGCCTGCTTCTTCTGGGAATATACGTCCTGCATACATTCGATCACATCGGTATCGTCAAAATAATCCACATCCGAATATTCCTTTTTCAGATCGCGAACGACCAGTTTGCTGAAACGTTCGATTAGTTCATAAATACTGTGACTTCGGCTTAATATTTCCTGCATATTAACAGAAATCGTATTGTACTGATTCAGATATTGTTTAAATCCATGGTTCTTTGCAATCTCAAATCGTGAAAAAAGCTGCCCGGCATCACACCCACGGCTATAATATGCGGTAAGCATATTAGCAGCCGTGGATTTTCCGAAACGCCGCGGACGGCTGACACAGATATATTTCTGCATCGTATGCAAAACGGAATTGGTATAAACCAGCAAACCGGTCTTGTCTACATAGATATCAGAATTTACAGCCTCTTCGAATTTGCTGCTGTCCGGATTCAAATAGATTCCCATCTGCGCGCCTCCTTATTTCATAAACCTCTTACACCCAATCCCGTTCCGCTTCATCCAGTTTCTTCACAAGTGTATCTTTGAGAACAGAAAAAGCTGGAATAAAACTGTCACGTATCAGCAGGATCAGTTCATCTACTTCGTCTTCATTGTATATATGAACAGAGACATTACGCTTTTTTAGCATGAGTAACCAAATCTCAGAATCATCAATAAAGCCAAATTTATAGCCAAGCTGTAAAATCTCACGCGGCGATCCGGTCGAAGCATCTTCTATACCATGTTTTCTCATGATCTCCTGCAATGCTTTCCATGCGAGTTCAAAAGTAAGATTAAATTGTCCAATAATTCCAGTTCGGTATATGTCATTTGTTTCTGCCATCTTAAAATCCGCATTCGCTAATATAGCCAGGCAATTAGCAAAATTATCAAGCTTTTTCATAAATTATGACACCATCCTTTTCTATCTCTTCTTTCAGCTCATCGGAAACTGATGCATCAGCCTGAACAATATCAAACATCAGAAGAGAATGCGTTTTTTCCTTAACATCCCAGTAAAAGCCGTCAAAATCTCCGCCATATACAGCGATATCTATATCACTTCGTTCTGTATTCGTACCTTTTGCCCTAGAACCGAACAGTATAATTTGGGCAATACCATGTTTCTTCGCAAAAGAAGAAAGTTCTCTCAATATTCGATCAGGTAAATTATATTTCATATTCCGTGTCGCCCCTTCCTTAGAAAACAAACCCGTAAACTCATTATACTTAATTCTGTCTGGATGTACAAGGAGCACACGCTCTTTGCAGGGATGTTTCGCAGCAGTTACCGATAAACACTACTTCAGGCATTCCACAAACTTCTTTACCGCCAGGGTCAGCCTGTTTCTGTCTTTCATCGCTAGGCAGATTTCCCGGTAATAGGGCTTTTCCAGGGGGGGCGGATTTCCAGTTTGTAGGGAATCCGCCTTAAGATCAAGTCCGACAGGATGCTGACTTCCTCGATTCACCGTTCTACTTCATCGTAATCGCCCATGAGCAGTTCGCATTCGATTCCCGGATAATCCTTCTGAAAGTCCGCCAGGATGTCCGGCAGCCAGTGGATAGACACGCTGGCAAAGGTTCTGATATTTTAATAATGGCTGATCCATACCTTTTTCATTCCTTTCTTCGATATAAAGTATCTGTAAAATTCGTTTTTCTCATTCCCTCTCTTCCGGCCTGGCTGTGATACGCCCTTTAAGGGCCCATTCTTACAGCAGATCTAGCAGGGCGCTGTAGATGGACTCATTCTGCTTCACCACCAGCATCAGCTCTTCCTTTGCGCTGTTTAATTGATGAAACAGTCTCCGCACCGACTGGTCTTCCGAACGCAGATATCTCCGCTGATCATAAAAAAACCGCTGATCCAGGACCATCGCCAGACGATCGACGGAAGTCAGTGAGCCAGGTTCTCCCGGGATCACATGGTATCCCTGATGCACCGCATCCTTCAAAAGGACCTCCGCTTCTGTGTCATCATTGGCATACAGTACCGTAACATGCGGAAAATGGCGTCCCAGCTTCCGCTCCGTAAGACACATCATGTTCTGAATAAAGGAAGAAAGCTCCGCATTGGTCCGGATTCGGTTGGTGAGGCGGAAGCTTTGGATTCCGGGAAGCTGTTCCAGCGCCCGCACCGTTTCCCGGTCCAGTTCCTCTGGGGCGATGATATCCTCACAGTCACTGGAAAAAATAACCGGGCGGTTCCCGCAGTGCTGCAGGATATATTCCAGTTTTTCTCTGGAAAGAAGATGCGCTTCGTCTACCAAAACAGCGCCTGCTCCAGCAAAAATATTCATTGCCGGAGCTGATTCCCTTGCTGCAATATCCGGCCGGTTCTGTGCTGCTTCCTTCCATGCTGTTTCGTGGTGATCTGTTCCGTGCTGATCTGTTCCGTCCCGGTCCACTTCATCCCAGTCTGCCCCATTCTGGTCTGCTTCCTTCTGAGCAGGCAAAATCTGACTGTCCGACAGATAATTCACTCTCCGAAGCCGCTCATGCAGTACCTTCCACTGCGCTCCGGCTGCCCCACAATGAATCATGCAGACCTGCTGCCGGGCAGAAAGCTTCATAGCCATATCGTAAAGAAGCAGGGTCTTTCCCGTTCCCGGAAGCCCGCGAAACCAGTAATATCCTCTTCTTTCCAGGCGAATCTTTTTCAGAATCTGCCGTTCAATGTCCCGCTGCTGCGCTGTCAGAAAATATTCCTTCTTTAGAAAACGGGACGGTTCTGTCAATGGAGAAATCAGAAACAGTTCCGCCTGGAACAGGGCTTCCGCATCCCCCTTATAATCTTCGCTTTCATTCTTCAGTTCGCTGCAAAGCTGTTCCCAGCCAGTATCTGCAAGATGGTCATGATTCGTCAGGCGAACCAGCCGGTTCTGACTGCTGATGTAGGTATAAGACCGGATCGTTTTTCCCAGCACCGACAGATAATACCGGTTCTGCAGAAGCTGGCGCCGCATGGCATCTTCCGATACTGCCCCGCTTTTCAGCTCCATGTTGACGATCTGGTCTTCCTTAATCTGCAGAAGGTCAAATTCCTTTCCCAGACGCGGGATCTGAAAGGAATAGAAAAAACGCAGTCCGCAGACATCCGGCATCTGTGTTTCCAGCTGCTCCACCAGTCTTTTCAGGCTGTCCAGTTCCCATTCCCGCATTTTTAACGGCTTT
>CAVIRL010000109.1:0-5642 GCA_963645005.1 Prevotella sp. P5-108 | reverse complement strand
GGCATTCCATTTTGGAAAGCTGTGCCAGATCCTGCTTTCTGGTAATTGCATAGATTGAGATTGATTTCATTGAAAAACTCCAGTTTTTTTGCTGTTTATATGTTATTTATAATCTATAATCCAGGTTTCCGTCTGTCCGACTCCCGCATACTGCGCAAAGGCCTGTTCTGCCCGTTCTAAGAGCCCCAGAAGATCCATACTGTCCTCAAAACAGTAAATCACCACCAGGATCTCTTTTGTCTGTTCCGTCACCATGGCCCGAACGGAATCTGACATGGAAGAACCGAAGCTTCCCTCCTCATCCGCCAGCACCAGCATATTTTCCATGTCCAGAAAATCCTTGCCGATTCCGGTATAACCTTCTCCCGCCTCTGCTTTTCGCAACACAATGTCGCCACGAATCTGCTCCAGATCATAGGAGCCAACAGATAAACCGCTCTCCACGGAAATCAGGTTATTAACATCCACTACAGAATTTACATGGTAGAGTTCATCGCCTCGGCGCACTCGGCGCAGCAGCGCCTCGGAAGACACCCGGTAGCGGCCAGGATTCCGTCCAAAAGCCTTGTAGGCCGCGCGGCTTCCCCGCACACCTGGGATTTCGCCCCACTCTTTTCCCTCTATATTGGTTCGGATCTCTGGGAGAATTTCCGTATCCAGATAGTTCCAGAATGTGTCCGAGGATGGCTCTACCACCGCCGTAAAATGAAGGCAGCCTAAGCGTATCTCCGGGTAGGTGTTTAATAAGGACTGCTCTATGGTTATCTTTTTATTCATGAGTTTCTTCTCCTTGTGTTACGAATTTTTAATTTTTCAGTTGCTATCCACGCATCATGCAAAACACTCTTTAAAATCCCCACGGAAGATACGCCGCCAGAACTGCCAGCAGCACAGACGGCAGCATATTCGCCACACTCAGTTTCTTTCCCCAGATCAGATTGACTCCGATGCAGAAGATCAGCAAAGATCCAACCAGAGACAGATAGGCCAGAGCCAGTTCTGTCATAACCGGTGACAGTAACCCGGCCAGCAATGTAATGCTTCCTTCAAACACAAAAACCGGAATGGCAGAAAATGCGCACCCACGTCCCATGGAGGAAGTCATCACCGCAATGATGATAAAGTCTAGAACGGATTTAACCGCCAGGGTGGAATAATCGTGCAGCAGTCCATCCTGAATCGAGCCGACGATAGCCATGGCTCCAATAGATACGGTCAGAGAAGCGGTAACAAAGGCATTGACAAACTCCGCGTCTTTGCTGTTTCCGGTTTTCTGCTTCAGCCATTCTCCAAACCTTTCAAACCCACGCTCTATTCCAATCAGCTCCCCTATAACGGTTCCAATAGCCAGACAAAGCACCACCAACATGGACTTTCCACTGCTGATCTTCCCACCATCGATAGAAAGCATGCCCTCCATAGCCCCGGCAATTCCGATGAATAACACACTGACACCGCAGGCTTTGTTCAATGCTTCCTGCTGCTCCGCACGAAACAGCTTGCTTGTAAAATGCCCTACCAGGCCACCGGCTATAATGCTGACACTGTTTATGATGGTTCCCAATCCCGTCATGATTTCTCCCTTGTTGTCTTTCACAGAAACTATTGACATTTTGTAACTGTTCAGTACCTTCACAGTCACGGGCAAAAATCCATTGAAAATTGCCTACGGCAATGGGATTTTTGCCTGCCAGCCCATGTTTTCTCACGGTCAGCGCAGCAAGTGCGCAGACCTACTGAACAGTTACGACATTTTCTTAATTTTCGTTTACCCTTTTTACCAGAAACGAAGTTTACTACCGTACGGCATATGCTGATGCGGCTTGCTCGTTTCTTTTTTTGTGCGAACAATATCATAAAATCTTATATCACGCAATGCGTGGAGTTATATTTCTGGCTCCTTACACCCATCTACCCATCCTTTTGCTCCCGCTACTTCTTCCAGTTCCGGAATGGTCAGCTTTACGGCACTGTGATCGTTTCCTGCTGCCGGATAAACCACCTCGAACTGCCGCAGGCTTTCGTCCAGATACAATAAAAGCCGCCGCATCGTTAATGTGCGGCGGCCTTCTGCCAGTATTCTGCTTTTTATTTGTGCTTCGGTACCATAACCTCCATACCGCCCATATACGGCTGCAGCACCTTCGGAACCTTGACTGTGCCGTCTGCCTGCAGGTTGTTCTCCAGGAATGCGATCAGCATACGCGGCGGAGCAACTACGGTGTTGTTTAAGGTATGAGCGAAGTACTTTCCGTCCGGTCCGTCTACGCGGATTTTTAAGCGGCGTGCCTGTGCGTCTCCTAAGTTGGAGCAGGAACCTACCTCAAAGTACTTCTTCTGACGTGGAGACCATGCCTCTACGTCGCAGGATTTTACCTTTAAGTCTGCCAGGTCACCGGAGCAGCACTCCAGGGTACGAACCGGGATATCCATGGAACGGAACAGGTCTACGGTGTTCTGCCATAATTTGTCGTACCACATCTTGGACTCTTCCGGCTTGCAGACAACGATCATCTCCTGCTTCTCGAACTGGTGGATACGGTATACGCCTCTCTCCTCGATGCCGTGCGCACCTTTTTCCTTACGGAAGCATGGAGAGTAGCTGGTCAGTGTATACGGCAGCTTGCTCTCGTCATTGATCGTATCAATAAACTTACCGATCATGGAATGCTCGGAAGTGCCGATCAGGTACAGATCCTCACCCTCGATCTTGTACATCATGGCATCCATTTCTTCAAAGCTCATAACTCCGGTTACAACGTTGGAGCGGATCATAAACGGCGGAATACAATAGGTAAAGCCCTTTCCGATCATGAAGTCTCTCGCATAGGCAGTCATTGCAGAATGTAATCTCGCAATATCTCCCATCAGATAGTAAAATCCGTTTCCGGCTACCTTTCCTGCAGCATCAAGATCAATTCCGTCAAAACGCTCCATGATGTCTGTATGGTATGGGATTTCAAATTCCGGTACAACCGGCTCACCAAACTTCTCGATCTCAACATTGCAGCTATCATCCGGTCCGATCGGAACAGACGGATCAATGATGTTCGGGATCTTCATCATGATCTCGGTAACCTTCTCAGAAAGCGCCTTCTCCTGCACTTCAAGCTCTGCAAGGCGTGCTGCATCCGCTGCTACCTGTGCTTTTACCGTCTCTGCTTCTTCCTTCTTGCCCTGTCCCATCAAAGCACCGATCTGCTTGGACAGTGCGTTCTTGTTTGCACGGAGTGAATCAGCCTCCTGCTGGGCAGCTCTGGACTGTGCATCCAGCTCAATTACTTCATCGACAAGCGGAAGCTTGTGATCCTGAAACTTCTTTTTAATGTTTTCCTTTACGAGTTCTGGATTCTCGCGTAAAAATTTTAAATCGATCATAATTCCTCCAAAATAGTACCTTTATTTATGAAAAACTCTTAAGCGGATACTTGTCCGTTAGTGTCTTTACGATTGCTCTTGCATCATCGATCGCGGACTCGCCGTTCTTGATAATCAGCGCGATTGCTTCTGCGACCTGATCAAAATCATCTTCCTTCAATCCTCTTGAGGTTGCCGCCGGTGTACCAAGGCGCACGCCGCTTGTGACAAACGGGCTCTTCGGATCGTTCGGAATCGTATTTTTGTTGGCGGTAATGTGTGCGGCATCCAGCCACTTCTCCACTTCCTTGCCGGTAAGTTCAAACGGCGTCAGATCCACAAGCATCAGATGATTGTCTGTTCCGTCGGAAACGATCTTGATTCCGCGTGACTGCAAGCCCTTGCAGAGTGCCTGCGCGTTCCTTACGATCTGCGCCTGATATTCCTTAAACTCCGGCTGGAGTGCTTCCTTAAAGCAGATTGCCTTTGCAGCGATCACATGCATCAGCGGTCCGCCCTGTGTTCCAGGGAAGATTGCTTTGTTGAGCTTATACTTATCTGCAAATTCCTGGCTGCTTAAGATCATTCCACCGCGAGGTCCGCGAAGCGTCTTGTGTGTGGTCGTGGTAACAACATCCGCGTATGGGATTGGGCTTGGATGGAGTCCTGCCGCAACAAGTCCTGCAATGTGTGCCATGTCAACCATGAGCACCGCTCCAACCTCATCTGCGATCTCGCGGAAGCGCTTAAAGTCGATAGTTCTCGCATAAGCGGACGCACCGGCAATGATCATCTTCGGCTTGTTCTCCTTTGCGATCTCCTCCACCTTATCATAATCTATAAAACCAGCATCATTTACACCATACGGAACGATATGGAAGTAGGTTCCCGAAAAGTTCGCCGGTGAACCATGTGTCAGATGTCCGCCGTGATCTAAGTTCATTCCCATAAGGGTATCTCCCGGCTGCAATACCGCAAACTCTACTGCCATATTTGCCTGCGCACCGGAATGTGGCTGAACATTGACATATTCACAGCCAAACAGCTCCTTTGCACGCTCTCTTGCCAGCTCTTCCACAACGTCTACACATTCACATCCGCCGTAATATCTGTGTGCCGGATAGCCTTCCGCGTATTTGTTGGTGAGAATGCTTCCCATTGCCGACATGACTGCCGGACTTACCCAGTTCTCCGAGGCGATCAGCTCGATGTGGCTGTTCTGACGCTCGAACTCCGAGGTGATGGCATCCGCGATTTCCGGATCAACACTTTTGATATCATCCAATGTGTACATGACAATTCTCCTTTTCTAGTTCTTTCATAATATCTACTAATTATAGACAACATACTCGATGTTTTCAATAAGAAAATCTTTTCTGTCATATTATGCGAGCTGGTTCCATATCAAAATCGCTGCTACAATCTGCACTACCAGTATTGCCGGCATCCCCATCACAAAATACCAGTGCTTTGTCTTATGCCTAAACAGATACATGCCCGCCCATGTTCCAATGCTGCCTCCAAGCAGGCTTGCAAGAAACAGCGTCCGCTCCGGTATGCGCCATGCATGTCTTTTGGCTTTGCTCTTATCCAGCCCCATAAGAAAAAGTCCTATCAAGTTCATTAGTATCAAATAAATGACCGCAGCATATCGCATTTTTTCTTACTCCCGGTTCTTTTTGTCCTGAAGCTGGCGCTCCAGCTTATCTTCTATATTGGATACAATCCCGGAAGATGTCAAGTCATTTTAAAAGAGGAACCGGCTCATTGCCGATTCCTCTTCCCTTTTTGCTTACGCAAATAATTTTATTTACTTCTTGATCAGTCTGTCTTTTCCAAGATGAAGCTTCATCACATACCACAACTGGGTTGCGATAAAGATGGATGAATAAGTACCGGATGCCAGACCTACCATAAGTGGTAATGAGAACTCGCGGATGGAGGATACTCCAAAGATGAATAACAGCAATACCATAACAAACGTGGTAATGGAAGTATTGATACTTCTTGAAAGGGTCTGGGTCAGGGACTTATTGGCAGCATCCTCAAGTGACTCCGGTGTCTGCACCTTAACACTATGCAGATTCTCACGGATACGGTCAAAGATAACAATGGTATCGTTGACAGAATATCCGACAATCGTCAGCATACATGCGATAAAGGTATTGCCGACAGAAATGCGGATAAGTGCATACGCGGTAAGCATAACAAACACATCATGCACAAGTGCAAGGATTGCTCCTGCTGCGAAACGAATATCCTTGAAGCGGAACCAGATGTAAAGG
>CAVIRL010000108.1:0-9453 GCA_963645005.1 Prevotella sp. P5-108 | reverse complement strand
GAAAAGAGGTTTTTATGTTATATCAGATTACGGATGGTACGGTCTCGGCGGGAGGGCATGTAATTCTCTCCCATGTGGACTTTGAGATAAAAGGAAATGAAAAGATTGCCCTGGTGGGGCGAAACGGCGCGGGAAAGACGACGCTGCTTAAGCTGATCGCGGGGGAGCTTTCCCTGGACCGGGACGATAAGCGCCAGGGAGCCGGAGTGACGCGCTCACGGCAGCTGACAGTGGGGATGCTGCGCCAACAGGCTTTTTCAGACCGGGAACAGACGGTGGAGGAGATCCTGTTAGCGGCGTGCCCGTTTCAGGATACCTTTGCCAGGGAGCGGTTTGAGTATGAGCAGGAATATGACCGGATCTTTACCGGGTTTGGGTTTGCCAGGACAGACAAGCACAAAAAGATCGGTGATTTTTCCGGCGGTGAGCAGACGAAGATCGCGCTGATCCGTCTGCTTCTGGAAAAGCCGGATATCCTGCTGCTGGATGAGCCGACCAACCATCTGGATATTGCCACGATTCAGTGGCTGGAGCAGTATTTAAAGCGGTATGAGCATGCGGTGGTGCTGGTGTCCCATGACCGGTTTTTCCTGGATCAGGTGGCAGAGGCTGTTGTGGAGGTTTCTGACGGGAAGCTGACCCGGTATGCGGGAAACTACAGTGAGTACCGGGCGGAAAAACGAAAGCGCATCGAGCGGCAGCGAAAGGCCTGGGAGCGGCAGAAGGAGGAAGAAGACCGGTTAAACGGCGTGATCGAGCGGTTCCGGCATAAGCCCACCAAGGCTTCCTTTGCCCGAGCCAAGAAAAAACAGCTGGAGCGGATGGAGCGGGTGGAGAAACCGGCGGAGGATGATGAGCATCTGTTTACCGGTAATATTGAGCCGTTGATTCCGGGCAGCAAGTGGGTGTTTGAGGCAGAGCATTTAAAGATCGGTTATGACCGGGCACTTCTGGAAATTACCCTGCGGATCCGCCGCGGGCAGAAGATCGGTATTCTGGGGGCCAACGGAGCCGGAAAGAGTACTTTTCTAAAGACGGTGGCAGGACTGTTGCCGCCATTCCAGGAGAAGGATAAGTCGGTGGAGCGGCGCTGTGTGCTGGGCAACAACATTACCATCGGGTATTTTGACCAGCATTCCGCAGAGATCCGGTCGGATAAGTCGGTGGCGGAGCATTTCCATGACCTGTTCCCGTCTATGACGGAGAAAGAGGTGCGCAATATCCTGGGCATGTATCTGTTTCCGGGAAAACTGGCATCCAGTCGGGTGAGCGACTTATCCGGCGGTGAAAAGGCAAGGCTGGTGCTGGCAGAGCTTCTGCAGAGCCGGCCGAACTTCCTGGTGCTGGATGAGCCCACCAACCATATGGATGTGCAGGCGAAGGAGACGCTGGAATCGGCGTTTCAGGCTTATCAGGGAACCATTTTGTTTGTGTCTCACGACCGGTATTTCATCCGTCAGGTGGCCCAGAGTGTGCTGATCTTTGAGCATGCCGGGCCGATGTATTATCCTTTCGGGTATGAGCATTACCTGGAGAAGAAGCAGAAGGCCGAAGAGTACGGCGAAGAACTTTCTGCCCAGGTTAAGGCGGAGGACGCAGCCCTTCTGGAGGGTATGCGGGCGGTGCCGAAGGCGGAGCGTCACCGGCTGCGGGAAATTTCCACCGAGGATGCTTATGCGGACTGGAAGGTGCGGTTAGTATATGAAAAGCTGGAGCCGGAAGAATTGGAGTACGGACGGCTGGAGGCAGAGTACCAGGGACTTCTGGAGGAATGGAAGCAGTCGGAGGCGTACTGGATGACGGACGGAGCGGCGTTGGTGTCGGAGGACGTGGTGCCGGGACTGCCGGAGGATGTGGCGGATGCGAAAGTGCAGCGTGATCAGGCGTGGGAACGGTGGCATGAGCAGTGTATGGCATGGCTTGAGGTGTATGAAGAAATCTATGGAGAAAGAGGAGAGCAATGATGAATACAACAGAGTTACGGACGCGCCTTTCCGGCTGTCAGAAGCTTCTGATCGGCCTGGGCGAGGAGTGGAAATGGAAACGTGGGGAGGCAGCACAGGAGGCGCGGCTGCGGGAAGCCTACGCAAATTTATACAAACTGGTGAAGGATAAGGATTACTTTATCATCACCATGGCAACGGATGCGCTGATTTTTGATACAAAGCTTGGCAGCGAGACCGAGACTGCCGTGACGGAGGAGATCCATATGGAAGAGGTGTCCTGCCCGGCGGCCGATGAGCAGACCCAGGCAATGATGGACCGCCTGTTCCCGGTAAAAGAAAAACCGAAGGACAAGCTGGTGCAGCGTATTGTGGCACCCTGCGGCAATGAGACATGGAAACAGTGCTCCGCAGGCTGCACGAAGGATATCTGGGAGCCGGATGAGATCCCGTCGGGCATCTGCCCCCACTGCGGTGCGCCGCTTACCGGCAATACCATCGAGGCCCACCCCTACATTGAGGAGGGCTATCTGCCCCAGTGGAACCGCTATACCCAGTGGCTGACCGGAACCTTCCATAAGGATCTGGTGATCCTGGAGCTGGGCGTGGGCTTTGCGAATCCGGGCGTGATCCGTTTCCCCTTTGAGAAAACGGCATTCTTTAACCAGGGTGCCTTCTTTCTGCGGGTGAACCAGACCTTCCACCAGACCACCGGGGAACTGAAGGAGCGGGCACAGGGTGTTCACCAAAATTCGGTAGACTGGATGATAAAAAGTGATTATAATGTAGAATAAATTCTAACTGATAACAGCAACTGCATGGAGGAGACCGATGATAGCGATTATTGACTACGATGCCGGAAATATACGAAGTGTGGAAAAAGCGCTGATCGCCCTGGGCGAGCAGCCGCTTGTAACAAGAGACAGGAAAACGATCCTTGCGGCAGACAAGCTGATCCTGCCGGGTGTTGGTGCCTTTGGGGACGCGATGGAGCGGCTGCACCAGTATGGTCTGGTGGATGTGATCCGGGAGGCAGTAAAGAAGGGCACGCCGCTTCTTGGCATCTGCCTGGGACTGCAGCTTCTGTTTGAGTGCAGTGATGAGAGCGACGGCGTGGAAGGACTGGGACTCTTAAAGGGTCAGATCTTAAAGATTCCGGACAGCCCGGGCCTCAAGATCCCCCATATGGGGTGGAACTCCCTGGAAATCAAACCGGGGACCAGACTGTTTGCCGGCATCCCGAACGGCTCTTACGTGTACTTTGTGCATTCCTACTATTTAAAGGCAGAGGATCCGGCGATTGTGGCAGCAGCCACGGAGTACAGTACCCACATTCACGCTGCGGTGGAGCAGGGCAATGTTTTCGCCTGCCAGTTCCATCCGGAAAAGAGCAGTGAGGTAGGACTTCAGATCCTGAAAAATTTTATCAGCCTGTAGAGGACATTTGCGCTGCTGTCTGCACAGCGTGTAAACAGTAACGTTTAGAGGAGGAACAGCATATGTTTACAAAGAGAATTATTCCCTGTCTGGATGTTCATAACGGGCGGGTGGTGAAAGGTGTCAATTTCGTGAATCTGCGGGATGCCGGAGATCCGGTGGAGATTGCGGCGGCTTACGACAAGGCCGGTGCCGATGAACTGGTATTTCTGGACATCACGGCATCCTCTGATGCAAGAGAGACGGTGGTGGATATGGTGCGCCGGGTGGCAGAGACCGTGTTTATCCCCTTTACCGTGGGCGGAGGCATCCGCACGGTGGAGGACTTCCGCAGACTTTTAAGAGAGGGTGCGGATAAGATTTCCATTAACTCATCTGCCATCAACACGCCGCAGCTCATCAGCGACGCGGCAGACAAGTTTGGCCGCCAGTGCGTGGTGGTTGCCATCGACGCCAGACGCCGGGAAGATGGTTCCGGCTGGAATGTATACAAGAATGGCGGACGCATTGACACCGGCCTGGATGCAGTGGAGTGGGCCATGAAGGCAGATTCCCTGGGAGCCGGAGAGATTCTGCTTACCAGCATGGACTGCGACGGAACCAAAGCCGGTTATGATAACGAGCTGACCTCCCTGATCGCGGAGAACGTGTCGGTTCCGGTCATTGCCTCCGGCGGCGCGGGAACAAAGGAACATTTCTACGATGCCCTGACGAAGGGAAAAGCGGACGCGGCGCTGGCTGCATCCCTGTTCCACTATAAGGAACTGGAAATCCGCGATTTAAAGCAGTACCTGCGGGAACGGGGCATTTCCGTGCGGCTGTAACAGAAAGCTGTGTTGTGCACGGGATTGCGGTATTTCCGGCAATACAGCCATACATGGGAACGCAGCATTGGAAATAAAAGGAGATAGCTATGGGAGCGATTGCGAATGACTGGCTTGGCCCGCTCAGCGTGGAATTTAAAAAGCCATATTATAAGAAACTGTACGAGACAGTGAAACATGAATACGAGACGCGGCAGATTTTTCCTGATCCGAACGACATCTTCAATGCCTTTGAATTTACCCCATTATCTGATGTGAAGGTGGTAATTCTGGGGCAGGATCCTTATCACAATGTGGGGCAGGCCCACGGCCTGTGTTTTTCCGTCAAGCCGGATGTGGAGATCCCGCCATCTCTGGTGAACATTTACCAGGAGCTGCACGATGACCTGGGCTGTTACATACCGAATAACGGATATCTGGTAAAATGGGCCAAGCAGGGCGTTATGATGCTGAACACCGTGCTGACCGTGCGGGCCCATGCGGCCAATTCCCATCACGGCATTGGCTGGGAAGAGTTCACCGATGCGGCCATCAAAATCTTAAATGAGCAGGATCGTCCGATGGTATTTATCCTCTGGGGCAGACCGGCGCAGATGAAGAAGGCCATGCTGAACAATCCGAAGCATCTGATCCTGGAGGCACCGCATCCGAGTCCGCTTTCCGCATACAGGGGCTTTTTTGGCAGTAAGCCATTTAGCAAGACGAATGCGTTTCTGGAGGCGAATGGCCTGACGCCGATTGACTGGCAGATTGAAAATGTGATAAAATAAATATTTGGATTGTTATAAATATGACAAAAAGAAATGAGGCAGAACTATGGATTTTATTGAATTCTTGAAGGTGCTGGTGCTGGGCATTGTGGTACCGGCCACATGATCCTGGTGGATGAGATCATCCATTTAAACGTGACGGACGCATTCATGTCCATGTTCCGGGTCGTAATTCAGCTGGGCGCCATTCTGGCTGTTGTTGTTCTGTATTTCCGGCGGCTGAATCCCTTTGATCCGGGAAAGACGAGAGCCCAGAAGGTGGGAACCGTAAAACTCTGGATGAAGATCGTGGTGGCCTGCATTCCGGCGGCTGTTCTGGGACTTTTGCTGGATGACTGGATGGATGCCCACCTCTACAACGGATATGTGGTAGCGGCTACTCTGATCATCTATGGCGTGCTGTTTATTGTGTTGGAGAATCACAACCAGTATACGGATTTCCCGATTCAGCGTACCGGCCAGATCTCTTACCAGACTGCATTTTTCATCGGCCTGTTCCAGGTGCTTTCCCTGGTGCCTGGTACTTCCCGTTCCGGTTCCACCATTTTAGGTGCCATGATCCTGGGATGTTCCCGCAGCGCGGCGGCAGAGTTTTCCTTCTTCCTGGGCATTCCGGTCATGTTTGGTGCAAGCCTGTTGAAGCTTGTGAAGTTCGGCTTCCATTTTAGCGGACTTGAGCTGTTTTACCTGATCGCCGGTATGGTGATTGCCTTTGTAGTGTCGGTGTACTCCATCAAATTCCTGATGGGTTACATCAAGAAAAATGACTTTAAGGTATTTGGTTATTACCGGATCGTGCTGGGCGTTATCGTACTGTTCTATTTCGGGGTAACTGCATTTCTTGGATAACGGAGGAAGCAATGAACCGATTTGGAATACAGAGACCCCTTTCAAAAAACAAATGTTTTCTGATACTGGCCCTGCTTCCGATTTATTTTATCATAGCCGGACTGTTCATGCAGCCGGTGGATGAAATCTTTTACGGAATCGTGGAGATCATCCGGGAGCCGGATTTCCTGATCACGGACTATTTCGTGATTGGCGGTGTGGGCGCGGCCTTTATCAATGCCGGTGTCCTGACACTGATCTGTATCGGCATCATGTACGTGCTGGACATGAAGTTTGACGGGCACACGGTGACCTCCACCTGCCTGATGTTCGGCTTCTCCCTGTTTGGAAAGAACCTGTTGAACATCTGGATGATCCTGGTGGGCGTGTTCCTATACGCAAAGTATCACAAGACTACGGTGAAGCGATATCTGTATGTGGGTTTTTACGGGACGAGTCTGTCGCCGATCGTGAGCCAGGTGATGCATATTGTGGATCTGCCGCTGCCGCAGCGGTTTCTGCTGTGTGCAGCTACCGGCATCATCATCGGATTTGTACTGCCGCCGTTGAGTACCCATGTCCATTTTTCCCATAAAGGTTATTCTCTTTATAATGTCGGATTTGCGGGAGGCATCATCGCAACCGTGATTGTATCCATCCTGAAATCCTTTGGCGTGACCATTGAATCCCGCCTGATCTGGTTTACCGGACAGAATCAGATCTTTATTGTTCTGCTGTCCATTCTGTTCGGCAGCATGATTCTTTATGGCATTGTGACCGATCCCATGGCGCTGGAGGATTACCGCAGTATTCTGCGTTCCTACGGCCTCGGCGGTACGGATTACTACAAGTCCGAGGGTGGCGCGGCCGTCATGATCAATATGGGCGTGAACGGTCTGGTTACCATGCTGTTTGTGGTGCTGGTAGGCGCGGACTTAAATGGTCCGACCATCGGCGGAATCTTTACCGTGGTAGGCTTCAGTGCCACCGGTAAACATCTGCGGAATATTCTTCCGGTTATGGCCGGTGTGCTGATTGCCAGCGAGGCGAAGAGCTGGAGCATCACCGATCCGTCGGCCATTCTGGCCCTGCTTCTGTCCACGACCCTGGCTCCGATCGCCGGAGAGTTTGGAATTATTGCCGGGATCATTGCGGGATTTTTACATTCCTCCGTGGCATTGAATGTGGGAATCGTGTACGGAGGCATGAACCTCTACAACAACGGATTCGCCGGCGGCCTCGTGGCCATGTTCCTGGTTCCGGTGATCCAGTCCATTCGTGACCGGAGCGCAAGAGCGCGGGGCGGATTGTCGCTGTAACAATATAACAATATAGCGCTAAAACCACTACAGATCCGAAGCCGGTAATCCCGGCATACCGCTGCGCAAAATATGGGTATTGTGTTCGGACGATGCGGCTGACAGTTGTTTGCGGATAGTCGGACTTGCCGTCCGCCTTCCTCAAACACCGGTCGCTGCATAGCCGGACACATTATACCCATATTTATGCTTCGCGGAATGCCGGGATAACCGGCTTCTACTGTATTGGCTCCGCTAAGAAAAGATAAACACAGCCAGAACTGTATTGAAAAAGCCAGGAATTTTAGCTTTTATCAGTACCATTCCAACTGTATTTTTTATTGTGGTTGAATAGCCAAGAAAGCAGAAGCAGGCCGGGGTGATATCCTGCGTAGCATAAATATAAGTGCAATGTGTCCGGCTATGTGGCGACTGACGTTTTCGGGAGACGGACGGTTAGTCCGACTATCCGCAAACGACTGTCAGTCACATCGTCCGAACACAGCACTTATATTTTGCGCAGCGGGATATCACCCCGGCCTGCTTCGGACTTTTCATGAATATGATTTATATTTTTATTGTTTTAGAAGGTCAGCCGCATCTGATACCAGGTTACATTTCCATGGACAGAAGTGGACACGCCTTCATTTACGAATCCGAACTTCGCGTAGTAGTGGATCAGCTTGTCCTTGCAGGTGAGCACCAGTCCTTTGCGGTCCTGGACCTTTGCGTCGGAGATGGCGCGTTTGATGAGGTCTCCGGCGCAGCCGTGCCTGCGGTATTCCGGGATGGTGTTGACGCCGAAGATCATTTGCCAGGCGCCGTTTTCATTGTGGAGTTCGGCGCACTCGTACATTTCATCGGTTAGATCAGCTTTGTCTGTGACCATGCCGTCTACAAAGGCAACGAGCTTATCATTATCAAACATCAGCCAGAAATGATCGCTGTAGTGAGCAAGACGGTGTTCAAAGTCGGCGCGGGTGGCTGCCTCGGCGGGCGGGAAGCATTCTGCTTCAACGGCGGTGACAGCGTCAAGGTCGTGTATGGTTGCGGTTCTGATCAACATAAGGGAATCCTCCTGAATGTGAATTTATATAAAGATGAATGGGTGTTGAATTATTTATATCATAAAGCCATGGGAAAATCCAGATTACAGTAAGGTATAAAGAAGCCGTCTGGTGTGAACGGATGAACAACCAGGCGGCTTCTTGTATGATATGTTTTATAGTAAGTCCTTGATCCGGATAGACAGTCCATCATAAATTCCAACAGGAATAACCTGATCAAAGGTATGGATGACAGGGGCAGCATCCACTTCATAGTGGTACGTGGTAACCCGTTCCTTTACCGGGTCTACGATCCAGTATTCCCGGACTCCGGCCTGGGCGTAAATGCCATTTTTGATGTTATAATCCATGCGTCTGCTGGAAGGGGAGACAATCTCAAAAATGAGATCGGGTGTTCCGGAACATCCGCGGTGCGTCAATTTGTCTGGATCGCAGATTACAGAAATATCGGGTTCTACCCAGTCCTGATCATTTGCATCGAGATTGACGGCAAAGGGGGCGGGGTAAACCTGACAGTTCCCGTGCCTCTGTTTTATATAATCCCGGATGGTTGCGGAAAGTTCCATAACCAGTCTCTGATGAATCCGGCTGGGCGGTGCCATGTCGTAAAATTTTCCATCGATGAGTTCAGCGCGTTCTCCTTCAGGCAGATTCCAGTAATCCTCTGATGTATAATGATTTTTTAATAATGGCATGTGAACACTTCCCTTCTTCTGCAGCGTATCGTGAACTTTTTCGTAACTCTTCAGTACATTCAAAGTCATGGGCAAAGATCCATTGAAAATTGCCTGCGGCAATGGGATTTTTGCCTGCCAGTCCATGTTTTCTTACGATCAGTGCAGCAAGTGCGCAGACCTACTGAACAGTTACACTTTTTCTATTGTATTATCTTAACATAAACGTCTCCGGAATGTAACCCCTGCATTCTGTGCAAAAAAGGCAATTCAGATGTATGCTTACACGGAGTGCTTTTTGATAACAAAATAATGCGTCTGATGGGAATCAGCGGTGCTTTGATAAATTTGACTGTCAAAGAGGGGATTGTGACATAACAGAAGAGAAAATTCATACGGCAGATGAATCAAAGCACGAACTGTGCACGGGCAGACGTTTTCTGAATTGCGAATGTTAAAAAGAAGACAAAACCAGATTGAAAAATTTAAAATCATACAAAAAGTGAACAGACCAAATGGACATAGCATTTCAAAAAATGAATTAAAAAATTGTGAAAAAGCCAGAAAAAAGCTTTACATATTGAGAAAAGATAGTAATATATGACATGAATG
>CAVIRL010000107.1:3870-9522 GCA_963645005.1 Prevotella sp. P5-108 | reverse complement strand
TTGAAAAGATGTGTCAGGACTATCTGCTTTATTATTCTGACAATCTTCCTATTGAATTGAGTGAAATTGGCCAATGGTGGGGCACAGACCCAAAACAGAAAAAGCAGATACAGATTGATATCGTCGGAACACCAGTTGAAGGCAGGGACTATATCATCGGTTCGTGTAAATACAAAAACGAAAAAATCGGTTTAGATGAGCTTGAGTTAATTCAAAATTACGCTTCTGCCTTTGGAAAAGGCAACAACTACCACTATTACATCTTTTCCAAAGGCGGCTTTACAAATGGACTTCTTCAGGCTCAGGAACGCAACGAAGTACATTTACTTACGCTGGAAGACCTCTACCGGTAAAAACAGCAGATCAGCAGGATGTCACGAATCTTATGTGCGATTCGTGACATCCTGCTGATTCGTGTCAGAGACTGCAAATATCCGCAAACGAAATCAATCTCAAATTCGATGCATGTTCTGCGTAGGCTCTGACATCTTTCGTAAATCCAGTTTTGGAACATAACAGATAATATTGTTTTTTATAGTGGAACAATTGGCCGCGTTCTAATAACTGGTCAAGGATTTCCATATTAATACCGGCATTTCTCCACTTACATTCTCCAAGTAACGCCTGGTCATCCTGGATAGCCATAAGATCAATTTCTTCCTGACGTTTCGCAGCTGGATTGTTTCCCCACCATCTTCCAATATTTCCCGGAAGGAACGGCAATGCAGCATAAATCTTTGGATGATACAGATACTGGATACAGATATCTTCAAAAATATGTCCCATAAAATCACTGATATTAGGTGCCACCATCTGCCTGTAAATGGTTTCTCCGATGCCCCGGATAATACCGCTGATATTCGGACGGACAAACCGGTACCAGAACAAAAACATACTGTCTTCCAGACGATAAATTGTTTTTCGGCTGGATGACGGTTCTGTAACAGGTGTTTCTTTACGTATAATGCCTAATGCAATAAGCGATGTAATCTGATTGCTGCATCCACTGGTTTCCAGACCGGTTTTTCCGGCTATTTCGTTTAAACGGCTGGCACCTCCGGCAATTGCAGAAATGATAGAATGATACGTGGCCGGCTCTCGAAGTTCCTGTTTTAATAAGTTCACTGGTTCCTCAAACAGGCGGCCGCTCTCATCAAAAAATAAACTGATCAGATTCTGCTCCAGGGAAAGACTTGTATGAATCCTGGAAAGATATTCCGGGATGCCGCCTGTAACTCCATACAAAATGGCCTGTTCTTCCGGCTCAAAGGAAACCAGCATCTGTCTTGCTTCAAAAAAAGTAAAGGGACGAATTTTAAACTGGGCCGTTCTCCTGCCATACAGCGGGCTTTTGTAGCCAAGCACCTGTTCTTCCATAAAACTCATGGAAGAGCCGCATAAAATAAGAAAAAGCCTGCTGTTTTTCCAGCACTGGTCAATATGCTTTTGAATCAAAGATGAGATTACAGGATACGAAGCAGCAAGGTACGGGAACTCATCAATCGCAATGATATAACGTTCCCCAGATAATGCCAGCTGGTCAATGTAAGCCAGCAGATCTTCATACTCATTAAACTGGGATAATGGCACCGAAGATTTCTGAAGAAACGCTTTAGATAAACCTGCGAGATTTTCTTTTTTTGTTCCCTCCACTGCCATATAATAAACGGATTTCTTTTGCTCAAGAAACTCATTGATCAGTGTTGTTTTACCAACCCGCCTCCTGCCATAAAAAACGACAAATTCAAATTGATCGCTGTTATACAGTGCATTTAATTTTTCAAGCTCTCTGGATCGTCCAACAAACATAGTTTCCACCTCATATTTGCTAATTGGTTAATTAGTAATTATGTAATTAGTATATACCATTTTGTTCAAATAAGTCCAGAATAATTATAAAAAAAGGCAGTGTCTGGCCGTGAATCCAGATACCACCTTTTCATTCTTCAGTTTTTTACAGGTTCTGCACCTGCGCAAATGCGGCCTTGCCTCTAATTCATTTCTTGCCGTAATCTGACCGATTTTTTCAGAAACAGACGCAACCAGGGTTAATATCTTGTCCGTAATTTCTATCTTCCTACTACGCCTCATCAATCGCCTTTCCGATATCATGGCGCATATATTTGTTGTCGAAATCAATCCACTCCGTTGCCTTATAGGCATTGGCGCGGGCTTCTTTTAAGTTGCTGCCGGTGGCGGTTACTCCCAGCACACGGCCGCCGTTGGTTACCACGCGGCCCTGGTCGTCAAACTTGCTGCCTGCGTGGAACACATAGTAGCCGTCTTTGTCCTTGAAGTTTTCCAGGCCGCGGATCTCAAAGCCTTTCTCGTAATGCTCCGGATAGCCGTCGGATGCCAGTACAACACAGACTGCTGCGTTATCCTCAAACTCCAGATCAATCTGGTCCAGGGTGCCGTCGATGCAGGCCTCAAACAGGTCTGCCAGATCGTTCTTCATGCGCGGAAGCACCACCTGAGTCTCCGGGTCTCCGAATCTGGCGTTGTACTCCAGTACCTTCGGGCCGTCCGGGGTCAGCATCAGGCCAACGAAGATGATACCCTTAAACTCTCTGCCCTCTGCCTTCATGGCATCCACAGTCTTCTGGTAAATGTGCTCCTTACAGAACGCATCCACCTCCGGGGTGTAGAAGGGGCTCGGGGAGAAGGTTCCCATGCCGCCGGTGTTCAGTCCCTGATCGCCGTCTTTTGCACGCTTGTGATCCTGGGCAGAAGTCATGATCTTGATGGTCTTTCCGTCTACAAAAGATAAAACAGAGACCTCACGGCCGGTCATGAACTCCTCGATAACGATTTCATCACCGGCGGAGCCAAACTGCTTGTCCATCATCAGGGTCTTAACGCCTGCTTTTGCCTCCTCCAGATCCTTACAGATCAGAACGCCCTTACCCAGGGCCAGGCCGTCTGCCTTTAACACGATCGGCATCTTTGCGATCTCCAGATAAGCCAGTGCCTTTTCCGGGTCATCAAAGGTCTCATAGGCTGCTGTCGGGATACCGTACTTTTTCATCAGATCCTTGGAGAATGCCTTGGAACCCTCCAGGATTGCTGCGTTGGCTCTCGGGCCAAAGGCGCGCAGGCCTGCTGCCTCAAAGGCATCCACGGCACCTGCTGCCAGCGGATCATCCGGCGCTACCACCGTTAAGTCGATCTCATGCTCTTTTGCAAAAGCCACTAGCTTGTCAAATTCCATCACGCCAATGTTCACGCACTCTGCCACCTCCGCAATGCCTGCATTGCCCGGTGCGCAGTACAGTTTCTCTACCTTCTGGCTCTTTGCCAGTTTCCATGCGATGGCGTGCTCTCTTCCACCGCCGCCCACGATTAAAATTTTCATCTGCCTGTTCCTCCTTACACCACAGACAGACCGGAATCCCACCGGTCTGCCGATTTCTATTCTCTATTTAATCTTTCCGTTCGCGATCATATCAATAGCCTGGGGAAGCAGCTTCCACTCGGCCTGCTCCATGACTCTGCACTGCAGTACCTCCGGGGTGTCGCCCTCCTGTACCTCTACCGCTTTCTGTAAAATGATCGGTCCGGTGTCCATACCGCTGTCCACGAAGTGAACGGTCGCGCCGGTCACCTTCACGCCTCTTGCCAGAGCTGCCTCATGCACTTTCAGGCCATAATAGCCCACGCCACAGAAGGACGGAATCAGGGACGGATGGATGTTGATGATCTTGTGCTCATATTTCCCGATCATGGCTGCCGGGATCTTTACCAGGAAACCAGCCAGCACGATCAGATCCAGATGATACTCATCTACCTTTGCCAGAAATGCCTCGTTAAAGGCATCGCGGCTCTCGTAGTCCTTCGGGGAAATGCACAGGGCTTCCACACCGTGCTTCTTTGCCCGCTCCAGGGCATAAGCGCCCGGGTTGTTGCTGATGACCACCGCGATCTCAGCATTGGTGATCTTGCCTGCATCCACTGCATCCAGAATTGCCTGTAAGTTGGTGCCGCCGCCGGACACCATCACGCCGACTCTTAACATAAGGTCACTCCCTTTTCACCATCCTCGATGGAACCGATCACATACGGAACATCGCCGGTGGCTTTCATTGCTTCCATGGTCTTCTCCACATCAGCAGGATCTACTGCCACGATCATGCCAATACCCATGTTGAAGGTGTTGTACATCATCTCTTCCGCAATGTCACCTTTCTCTGCCAGCATCTTGAAGATAGCCGGTACCTCGTAGCTGTCTTTCCTGATCACCGCACGGGTGCCTTCCTTTAACATACGCGGAACATTCTCATAAAAACCGCCGCCGGTGATATGGCTGCAGGCCTTCACGGTCACGCCTGCGTTCTTCACGCTCTTTAATGCCTTCACATAGATGCGGGTCGGAGCCAGAAGTGCCTCACCCAGGGTCTTGCCAAGTTCCTCATAATAAGTATCCAGGCCTTCTTTCGTCAGCTCTTTTTCAAATACCTTGCGCACCAGGGAGAAGCCGTTGGAATGTACGCCGGTGGAGGCCATGCCGATGAGCACGTCGCCAGCCTTTAAATTCTCGCCGGTGATCATCTCTTTCTTGTCGCAGACACCAACTGCAAAACCAGCCAGATCGTAATCCTCCTCCGGCATCAGTCCCGGGTGCTCTGCAGTCTCGCCGCCGATCAGGGCAGCCTCAGACTGGAGACACCCTTCTGCAACGCCCTTTACGATATCTGCGATCTTCTCCGGATAATTCTTGCCGCAGGCAATGTAATCCAGGAAAAACAACGGCTCGCCACCTGCGCAGGCAATGTCGTTCACACACATAGCAACGGCATCAATGCCGATGGTGTCATGCTTGTCCATGATGATGGCCAGCTTTACCTTGGTGCCGCAGCCATCGGTGCCGGATAAGAGAACCGGCTCCTCCATGTTTTTGATTTTAGCCAGGGAGAATGCGCCGGAGAAACCGCCCAGTCCGCCTAACACTTCCTCACGCATGGTCTTCTTTACATGTTCCTTCATCAGCTCCACTGATTTGTATCCTGCCTCAATGTCTACTCCGGCTTTCTTGTAATCCATCTTCTTTTCCTCCGCGTATCCGCACATGTTATTGTTTCGGTGTTCTGTTTTCAGGACGTCCGCTGCGCGTTCTGCGTTACGTTTCACGCGCTGCGCAAACAGCCCATAGCCATTATTTCATCTGAGCCAGATATTCCTTATATCCGATGCTCTCCAGCTTGTCCGCCTTCTTCACCACATCGTTCTTCATCTCTTCGCTGTAGTTTTTCAGTTTCTCAAGCAGCTCCGCATCAGAGGTTGCCAGGATCTTTGCTGCCAGAATGCCTGCGTTGGCACCACCGTTGATGGCTACGGTAGCCACCGGGATTCCGGAGGGCATCTGCACGATGGAATAGAGGGAATCTACACCGCCCAGGTCTGAAGTCTTCATCGGGATTCCTACAACCGGCATCGGGAACAGCGCTGCGCACATGCCCGGCAGATGTGCTGCCTTTCCGGCGCCTGCAATGATCACCTTGATGCCCTTTTCCTCTGCGCTCTTGGCCCAATCAAAAAAGATATCCGGCTCGCGGTGCGCGGAAATGATCGTCATCTCATAATCAATTCCGAACTTATCCAGAATCTCTGCTGCCTTTGCCATAACTGGCATATCTGAATCACTGCCCATTACAA
>CAVIRL010000107.1:0-3810 GCA_963645005.1 Prevotella sp. P5-108 | reverse complement strand
ATTCCTACTTTTGCCATTGTAAGATCTCCTTTTTAGTTTATCATTTTTACTAATAAGTGATTATGTTGTTTAAAGCATTGCTTATTAACATGATAACTGATTTTCCATAGGCAGTCAATATACAAAATGCAGTTTGTTGCAGCTACGCACCGCGCAAACCGCAACAAACTGCATTATAAAATCAGCCCTCCAGCTCTTCATTCAGTTTTTCCGTTCCCGCAGCCACAAACCGTCCGTCCCGGATCAGCGGAAGCTTTCTTCCGTCGCTGCACACTGCCGTGATATCCCCCAGTTCCGAGTATGGAATAGTAATGTCCGTGTGGCATCCAAAGTATGCCCTGGAGACATCTTCTTTTCTTAATAAAGAGATCTCGTTGTCTCTTGCAATGATCTCCTTGCCATCCGGGTTGTATACCGCCGACTCCTCACTCCAGCTGTAGCAGGTGTCACCTACCGCAAAATGCGGGCCGGTCTTCTCTGCGATCAGGATCGGGAATTTGTCCATGATGCCATACTTCTGCGCCACCGCATAGGCTGTGGTGTTGGTTCCGATGGCAAACTCGCCCATGGGCAGGGTGTCATGGTTCTTTAAGATCTGCTGGCGGATCAGCTTTTTTCCCTCCTCCAGATCTGCAAAATTATCACAGGAGTAATTCGTGATTTTACCGTCTTTAAACTCCATACGGAAATTCTTAAACTGGAAATCTCCGATGTAAACCTGACTCACATGAAGCAGGCCTTCCGTTCCGGCCAGAACCGGAGAGGTAAATACTTCACCAACCGGGATATTCACGTCTGCCACGCAGTTCTCAAAATTGGTCTGCCGGGCTGGATCTGTCAGGGTGTGCAGGGAAATCCGCATCTGAGTTTCATTTCCTGCCTCCGCATTTCCTGTTACCGTCACATATTCTGCCTGATCCAGCACATCCACCAGGTTCTGCTGGATCTTTTTGTACTCTTCGTAATCCAGGGTATTGATGCGGATGGTCTCATGGAAGATTTCTGCAAAATCCTTGCCAATGGCTGGTACCGGAAAGGCAATAATGGTGAAGCTGGTCTCATCCCCCGGAATATACTGGTTCACCACCGGCATAGCCTCGTTCGAATAAGCGATCTGCAATTCCTCCTGTTTTTCGCTCAACGCATAAGCCTCCGGCTTGTTCACCGGCTCAAAGCCATCCTCGCCAAAGGTCTCAACCACCGCTGGTCCGGCATACTCTGCTGCCTGCTTCCTGCAGTTCTCATAAGCGGTGCGCAGCACTGCCAGCTTCCGCTCCTTGAAGGCCTTGTCCAGATAGATGGCCTGGTCATAGCGGTGATCGTAGTCAAACTGCATATTGGCGGAAGTGCCGTGGTAACCGATCTTGCGGTTCGGACTCATGGTCACGGACCAGACTGCCGCACGGTATAAAATCACTTTCAGCCCCATCTCCCCGAATTGACGGATGGCAGCGCGGATCATGCGCTCGAAGCCCAGCTCATAGCGGATGGACACGGTCTTTTTCTTTGACAGGTCGCGCCCCATCACCTCAAAGCCCTTGCGGTATCCCTCCGTGTAGGTGAAAGCCATCTTCTCAATGGTCTCCTCCGGCAGGGAATTTAAGTAGGACGCGATCTTTAATTCGGAATCAGAAATATACTCACCAAAGCGGTAAAGATAGCGAAGGTCCTTTAAGTCAGATTCCATGATAATGTCCTTCGCAAAGCTTAATCCCGGATCCAGTTGTTCCCGGATGCGGTAAGTCAGCGTCACATCGGTGTAGTCACTGAAAAACCAGTACAGCACCTCCCGGACCGCCCGGGCCTGGGGCACACCCTCCTCAAACATATTGTAGATTTCGATCAGAGTCTCACACAGAATGGTAATGTCGGTCAGTCTGCACTCGTAGGCAAAGACGATAGCCGCCCGGAACTGGGCGTAAAAGGCAGAAAGCAGCGGACCAAGATTAGCTCCCAGCATCCGCACCGCACAGGCCGGATCAGCATAGCTCTCCGGGTAATGCTCCGGCAGAATGTCTGCATAAAGCTTCCGGTTTAACTGCTGCAGTTCCTCCAGCGTGAGCCCGTCTAAATCCTCCCGCAGCTGCAGTCTTGCCAGCTCCTCGATCTGAGCGGTAAATGCCGCCATCTGGTTAAAATAGCTGCGGTACGGCTCTGCCACCCGCTCCTCGAAAGGGATTTCCAGGATCCGCTCCATGGCGAGATCATACCGCTCTCTGATATTTGTATTTTCCTCGTTCCATAATTCCTGATATTTCACCATATACTATCATCCTTTCCTGAAACAGATGCTCTCTTCCTGCTTCAAAAAATTCACTGTGTCTGCACCATCCACAGATGGCGGTTTTCTCTCCCTGCTTTCCAAAGATCCAACTATCCACAGGCGCAATCCACAGGCAATCACATTTTCGGCTCATCAATCCACAAAAACAGGCCGCTAAATCACACTTAGTACACCAATCACCAGCAGGCCCAGCAGGCAGAACAGCAAAACTCCGCCCACGATCGTCCCGATCCGGGCCAGAATGTAATTGACTTCTTTCATTTTCAGGGTCTTCACGCCGCAGATCACAGCCTCCACAGAAAACAGAACACTGGTCAGCGCCCAGGCTGCCACATCCGGTCCGCCGCTTCCCTGATTTACAATACTGCGCCCCAGGCTGAAGCAAAAGCAGAAAAAGCCCACTGCGGCAAATCCCAGGCAGAAAAAGCTCTGCTTCGGCATTGGCCTACGAATATAGGATATGCGTTTTTTCTTATTTTTCATCGCTTCCGTTTTCTCCTTCTGATCCGGATTTTCTGCACAATCCAGTGACATAAAAAGCCCAGCACGCCGCCCAGAGTATTTAAAAACAGATCATCTACATCAAAGCTTCCCACCCGGAAAACCAGCTGGGTCGTTTCAATACAGAGACTTAAACAAAAACTGAACAGAAAGGTGTTGCAGAACTTTTTGCTTCTGCGGCTGACAATTGGCAGAAAGAAACCGCACGGCATGAAACCTACAACATTGCCTACAATATTTAAAAGGAATGCTTCCATTCCCAGTTGTTCTCGATATTTATAAAAACGCCGGATTTCCTTGAACAGTTCCAGATTGTAGGAATACTCCCGCAGATCCGGATTGCGCCCAAAGGATTCCGCAAAAAACATAAAATAAACCAGCAAGGCCAGGTAAGCGATGAAAAGCACCCATCCCAGCTTCTGATTCCTGGTCGTATTCCTGATCATATTTTCCGACAAAACTCCTTTTTCAAAATCCTGTTCCCGCACAAGCCCTTTTTTGTGCAGGCAATGCACATGCACTTCGAAAACATGTGCCTTGTTCCATCAAGCAAAGAGGGCAGTCTCCGCCTGATCTGTTGCAGAAACTGCCGCCCCTGTATCTTTTTCGTAACCGGCTGCCCGGACTGCCCGCCCTGCAGGCATCCCCAGCCCCCTGTCAATCCTAGAATGTGATCTCGCCCTTGCGCTTTAACAGCAATCCGCCGCAGACAATAGACATAATGCCCACGGTCACGCCGGTCACGAGAACAATGATTCCCAGTGCAACACTGCACGCTCCGGTGCGCTGCATGGTTTTATAAACCTTTTCCATAAAAATCTCCATTCCGCCGCCTTAGGCCGGCGGCACAAATAGTAATGAAAGTGTTACTTTCTTTCACACTGATCTCCTCACTCTGCCGCTGTGCAGAATTGCAAGATCTGAACTGTTCAGTACCTTCACAGTCACGGGCAAAAATCCATTGAAAATTACCTACGGCAATGGGATTTTTGCCTGCCAGCCCATGTTTTCTTACGGTCAGCGCA
>CAVIRL010000106.1:4225-9749 GCA_963645005.1 Prevotella sp. P5-108 | reverse complement strand
CGACACCACGGGTATGAACCGTGTGCTCTAGCCAACTGAGCTATCTCGCCATATTCGGTTTATATGGGGCCTATAGGGCTCGAACCTATGACCCTCTGCTTGTAAGGCAGATGCTCTCCCAGCTGAGCTAAGACCCCATA
The DNA here is from genome assembly GCA_963645005.1 of Prevotella sp. P5-108. Lineage (GTDB taxonomy): Bacteria > Bacillota > Clostridia > Lachnospirales > Lachnospiraceae > Brotaphodocola. The sequence goes on along the minus strand of CAVIRL010000106.1, from coordinate 9,609 downwards.
TTCTTGTCGCAAGGTATCTCACTTGTGACTGCTCCGATAGTTTACCGTGTTTTTCCAGATATGTCAAGCATTATTTTTTATTTCTTTTTATTTTTTGCTTAAGCCATGGCACGGTATTCACTTTTCCAGGTTTCCACCAGCTCCCGGGCTTTCTTTTCGCCATCCTCTGCGCCGTCCTGAAACCAGGCATCCACCTGCTTTACCAGATCTGACTGAGCCGCCTGCGCTCTTGCATCATTGAAGGCAGCGTCCCACTGCGTTTTCTCCTCTTGTGTGATCGCGGAAATAAAACGTTCTCCCGGCATGATACGGCTGTCCAGCTTTCCGATCCAGTAAAGGCTTCGCAGGCTTTCGCGGTTTCCGCCGCGGTTGTAAGCCTTCTCAAAGGCTTCTGCCGCCCTGTCGAGAAGAAACATGCGCCCATAGCAGGCCCCCAGGTTATTCCATACGCCGGCTGCAAACTGAGGATCTTCGTTCCCGTCTGATGGCTCATCCAGGAGCTCCCGGTACATGGTCACAGCCTTACCGTACTGGCGCATGCCAAACAGAGCATCCGCGCGGAGTTTTTTCCGTTCTGAATCCGGCATTTTCCGGTAACCGGATATCGTCTGGCGGTATTCCGAGATCTCGTTCTGAGTATAATAATCACTCTCCTGGAGCAGGAATACCAGCATTTCATCCGGATCCTCCCCGCTTTTTCTCCAGTTATCCAGCTTCAGGGCCAGAAATCCCAGATTCAGCTCCTCCCGCAGAAAATCCAGGAGGCGGTCATCTACCGGTTGATCCATCACCAGGAGCGGATAATGATAGATCACATAGGCCAGCTCCTGGGAAGAATACAGGTGCACGCCCAGAAAACTTACATAATATGGATTTTTCACTTTTTCTGATCTGCATAATCTCAAACTCATAGCATAACCTCTTGTACAACTCTGGCATCTGTGGCTGGAAAAAGTTCGCCGAATCCCCGGTCTGTCAGGACAACGCGCATGGTTTTCTCATCCAGGAAGGATACCTCCACCCGGACCTTCGTGGTCTTTTCCTGGCGTTTCGGAAAGCCCTCCAGCATCAGCGTGACTGCCCTTTTCTTTTTGGAGTCAAAGGGTGTGATCTCCAGTTCCACTGTGTTCTGCTTTTCCGGAATGACCTCCAGTATTGCGCCGGTGTCTTTCCAGCTGTCTCCTGCTGCCGCCAGCGTTATGGAAAGTTCCTGCCCCTTATGTACTACATCCATTGTAACGGAGGATTTCAGGCGTCCCTCGCAGATCATGGCATAAGGGTAGGAAGTCTGCGGCCGCAGCCGGTCCGCAGCATACATGGCAGCTCCCTTGGCAAATACCGCCGTCTCCATGTAGACACGGCGCTTCGTGCAGAGCAGCTTCATGAAATCCTCCGCCCACTCCCGCTTTTCAAATCCTTTTCCCATCAGAAAGACAGCCGAATACAGTTTCCGCTGCATCAGCCGGTCCGCACAGGTACAGAGAATCTTGTCTCCCAGCTTTGCCCCTGACGGAGTTTCCAGGATATCCAGGCTGAAGCTTTCCTCCATCCGTTCGTACTCGGCCAGCACCGCGTTTTTCTTTACCCCCCGCTGGACCTTCATCTCATAATAGCGCAGTTCCTGCTCCGACAGATCAAACATTCCCACGGTTCCGCTCCAGATTTCCTTTTTCTGGCTGAGCATATAGTAAATAAGCCCCTCCGAATGTCCGATGACGCGGACATGTTCCCGGTCCACGCCAAGGCTTTCCCCGCAGGAGTACAAAACATCCGTCAGGCGTTCATCCAGGATCCGTACCGTAAACACCAGCTCCTGAAATCCGGTTTCCGCGCCCAGATTTTTCTTCACCTGCAAAAGCACCTGCTTCAAAAACTGTTCCAGAAGCTCCGCAGCCGTATAACGGATTCCGTCCAGTGTCGCGGTCCCTTCTTTTAAAACCAGCGTCACCAGCTTATCCGTCAGACTGCCCTCACCTCTTAAGACCTGTGCATAGGCATCTTCTCCTACTGACCAGGTTCCTGCCGACTTGCAGCGGCAGAGTACCGTGGGAAAGTTCCAGGTTTTTTCTTCATCTGTGCAGTTCACCTGCGTATATTCATCGCACAGGTCTATGCCTGCTACCAATTCATTCATACCATTCCTCGTAACTGTTCAGTACCTTCACAGTCACGAGCAAAAATCCATTTAAAATTGCCTTCGGCAATGGGATTTTTGCTTTCCAGCCTATGTTTTCGTACGGTCAGCGCAGCAAATGCGCAGACCTGCTGAACAGTTATCATTCCTCTATATTAATGTAAACAGAGATTCCATGGCCGCATGATCGGTCATGTATTTCTCCATCTTTTCTTTCAGCTTCTGCCCATCCTTCTCAGCAAGGCACCGGCTCATGTCATTGAGGGCCGCAAAGCGGCTCATCTGGCTGCCGTGCCGGGTGCCATCGTAAGAAAGACGGCCTTCCTCGGTCTTCTTTCTTCCCTCTGTTCCGCTCTCATACACCTCATATTCCAGCACCTCCCCCTCAAACAGGACATGCTGATGAATATAAATGCCCGGATATACCTTCACAAACTCCGCGTTGTGGCTACTTTCTTCTCCCGGGAGTACCCGGATCTTCAGCTCCGGCCGGAGTTCCCTGCTACCCCGGTACTCGATAGTGATCTGGTCCATCACGGAATCTGGCATCGGAATATGCCTTCCCAGCTGATGGAAGTAGGCAAAGACCCGTCCTTCCTCCATAAGCTGCTCCGTCATGGTTTCTGCCAGTTCCTTCTGTTCTCCGGTCAGAGTCTCCTGACGGCTGTACCACAGCGTCAGCGCCAGCATATAGATCGTAGGGATCCGTTTCCGGTCTGTGAACTCCCGCACCGCATCCTCCAGATAGGTGAAGACAGAAGCCCTGGTAGGACGGTTCTTCAGGAAGTAATCTGCGGATTTCATGGTGAAATAAGCTCTGGACACCAGGTCACTGGCCTGTTTCCCACTCCGGTAACAGTCAAAGACCGGATCGATGTGCTCCGTCTCACCGCTGAACATCATCTGGGCCAGAAGACGCTCCGGCAGGTCGTAAAGCTCCACATGTTCATCCCCGCTCCTCTGGAAGAGTTCATACATCTGCTCTGATGTGCCATTAAAATGCTCACACAGATAATCCAGCACTGCTCCATCCCAACACTTCTGTTCAAACAGCTTCCAGGAAAGCTTTAACAGCGTATTCTCCGACTCCGGCATCTGTTTTAAGATCATCTGGCTGCAAAGCTCCAGAAGAGTGTCCTCTCCGATGCCCTGCCAGCCATAATCCCGCACCATGGAAAATGCCTCCCCGCAGCTGCCCTGGGCAGTCAGCATCCGGACGAGCTTCGCGCGGTCTTCCCGGCACAAAGAGGCCGGATTTACCTGATCCAGATAATCCAGCACACCGGCAGTGCCTTCATCCGCGCTCCGGCGCCTGCTGTCATAGCGGATCAGACTCTCCAGCACCTTCTCCCGGAACAGCGGATGCAGCTTCAGTTCTGTCAGCGCACGCTTTAAAATACGGCGGTCTATGGCATCCTTCATGCCATCCCGGACAATGGCGCTGCAGCGTTCCAGAAGAAGCATGGGCTGCTCCGGACAGATCTCATAGCAGCGGTCCTCCAGTTCCCTGCTGCTTCCCATCATGGCCTGCTGTTTGCGGTAGGAAACGTTGGTGTAACGGTTCCCGTATTCATCTTCAAATAGCAGAACCGGATGGCCGGAAAACAGCGGCGCGTAGGCCACTCCGTCTTTCACGGCAAAGACATCCTCGTGCTCCAGTTCCTCATAGCATACGACCAGAGAGCGGATTTTCCGGTTGGATACACTGATGCGGTAGGACCGCAGGATCGCAGGAAGCACCTTTGCCACCTGCTCATCGATCATTTCTTTGTAAAGCACATGGCGGTACAGGACAACCAGCCGATTGTTTACCCGGGAACGCAGGAGCTGTTCCATGGCAAACTGCTCAATATCGCGCTCATACTGGCGGTACAGGGAGGAATCCGGGTTCATAAATCTTACGATGTTGCTGTAAAGCACTTCCCGGTTTTCCGCGTTCATGGACTTCTCGTAGGAAAAATATAACAACACTTCCTTCGGAAGCAGATACGGATAATCCTCCGGAAGGGCATACAGATAATACTCGTAAAGCCTGGTCAGGCCGACGCCCTCCTCCAGCGCTTTCTGATACCATTTGAAATATTTTTTTTCACGGCAGTCTGCCTTGATCAGAATACTGCAGACTGCGTTCAGGAGCTTCGTGTTCGGATACTGCCGGTACAGCATGACAAACAAGCGCAGAAGCAGCTTTCCTCCATGCTTTCTGACCGCCGCCAGCTCTGCCGCGCGCTCCGCGAATGCCTCATCCATCAGCCTGCGCTTCGCCGCAAACATCAGAACCTGCAGTTCAAAGTCAGAAAGACCTGTGAGAAGCTGCGGATCCCTCTGATACAGGTTCCACACCCGGACATACAGATACGGGCTGCGGCTTCCTCTCTCAAACTCAGCCTTAAGGCTTGTCAGGGACTCTTCCCCGGTCTCCGGATCCTCCACGTTTTCTTCGCTTAGCTGGCGCATCAGATAACGGTGGAGCTCTTCATACTCCGGACGGTATTTCCGAGCAGAAGCAGCCTCCTCCCTACAGCTTTCCAGAAGTTCCTTCGCGCCCTCGGTATCTCCCTCCAGGATCAGAAGATCTGCCTGATACAGGTTCACCACAAGGCTCTCGCCGTACTGGCTGCGGATTGCTTCCAGCTGCTGCTTTAACTGGTTCAGCATCAGGGCTTCACCATAAAGGCCGAGCTCATATTCCAGACGCAGCTCCAGGTAACGGCCGAAGGCCTCCCTCCTGCTGCCTGCCGGTCTGCCTTTTGGTTCCTCACCCGCCAGGACTTCCACCGGCACACAGATCCTCTGGCGCTGGCTGACGATCCACACCGCGCCGAGGTTCTTCCCCTGATGCAGATGGGCCTGATCGATCCGGTAAGGGATTTCACATACTCCATCCTTCAGATCCGCATCCGTGAACACCGTCTGGGGCAGGGAAATAAACTCTCCGTCCCCATAGACCTCGAAACGCACATATCCCCAGGTACTGCTCTCCACACGGATCACATCCCCATGGCCCGCTTCCGGATTCTCAAAGCTGCGGGAAGATGTATCGGTCTTCAGCTCTACCGGGTCCTTCACCCGCAGGCCAACCAGAAATTCTTCCAGCCCGTTCTGACGGTTCGGACGTCCCTTTAAGCCATCGTACAGAGCGCGGACATGAAGGTCCTGCAAAAACGGAGCCTCTGTAAAGTCACGGTACTCAAACAGGCGTTTCGCAAACTCGCCGTCGTACCGGACCAGCTTTGCAAAGGCTTCCGGG
>CAVIRL010000106.1:0-4215 GCA_963645005.1 Prevotella sp. P5-108 | reverse complement strand
CTTCCGGGTCTTTTAACCCGGCCAGGACTTTCCCTACCGCATCTGGTTCCACAACAAAAGAATATGGCAGCTTTTCCTCGCCGCCATTGGTCACCAGATGAAATACTCCCTCGATTTTGTCTCCGTCTGACAGGGTACGGCAGTCAACCTCATAAAAAATACGGTTCCGGTTTCCTCCGAAGGAGGTTCCCAGCACCCGTACACACGGATAGGACGAATACACCAGGCCCTTCACAAAACAGCCATAGCGGTCCGCCACATAAAGTTCTTTTCTGCATACCTGGCCAGCTGTCACCGTGCCTTCACAGGTTTCCGGAAGAACAAGGACCTCCGGAGCTTCCGCATCCACGATGCCTTTTGCCAGTCGGTTAATTCTTTCTCTCATAGTATCCTCTGTCACACTTTCGTTATATATGGCATTAGTTTAGCATAATTCCACTTGATTTAAAAGATTTAAATTGGTATGATTAAGAAAAACTTTGTTGATGAAAGAGGCCTGCTTCCATGTTGTCTGAACCGATGACACTGTACAAACTGATGAATTTATATATGCTCAAAAAAGTGAATTTTCCGCTGACCAACGCGCAACTGACGGATTTTTTCCTGCAGCACGAATACGCCAGCTACTTCACGCTCCAGCAGGCTCTCGGTGAACTGAAGGACTCCGGGCTCATCCACGCCGAGTCCACCCACAGCACTACCCGCTATGAGATCACAAAAGAGGGCGAGGAGACTCTGAACTTCTTTGAGAACAACATTTCCCCCGCCATCATCGAAGACATGGACACCTATCTGAAGGAAAACCGCCTGCGCCTGCGCAACGAAGTCAGTCTGGTTTCCGATTATTACAAATCCACCAGCCAGGATTACATTGTCCACTGTGAGGTGCGGGAAGGCCGCTCGCCTCTCATCGAGCTGAACTTATCCGTTCCGGACCGTGACCAGGCTTCCGCCATGAGTGCCCGGTGGGAACAAAAAAGCAAAGAGATTTATTCCTTCATCATGAAGTCGTTAATGAGTGAAGAGGAGACCTGACCGGCCCCCTCTTCTTTTCTGTTTTGATTATTTCCCGTCGTATCCGTTCGGATTGTTCTTCTGCCATCTCCAGGAATCCTCGCACATCTCCCGAATGCCATACTTTGCTTTCCAGCCAAGCTCTCTCTCTGCCTTGGAGGAATCTGCGTAGCACTGCGGCACATCGCCCGCGCGGCGCTCCTTGAACACGTAATTGATCTTTAAATCATTGGCCTCCTCAAAGGCATTGATGACATCGAGAACGCTGTAGCCAACACCGGTTCCCAGATTGTAGATCCAGACGCCGCCCTGTTCCCTGGCCAGCTTGTCCAGAGCCTTGACATGGCCGTCAGCCAGGTCTACGACGTGGATGTAGTCGCGGACACAGGTTCCATCCGGCGTGTCATAGTCGTTGCCGAATACGCCAAGACACACCAGCTTGCCCACTGCCACCTGGGTTATGTAAGGAAGCAGATTGTTCGGGATGCCCTTCGGGTTCTCACCGATACGGCCGGACTTGTGAGCTCCGATCGGATTAAAGTAACGAAGCAGCATAACCTTCCAGTCCGGATCCGCAGTGTGAAGATCCGTTAAGATCTGCTCCAGCATGCCCTTGGTGTGGCCGTAGGGATTGGTGATTTCGCCCTTCGGGCACTCCTCGGTGATCGGCACGAAGGCCGGATTGCCGTATACCGTTGCAGAAGAGCTGAACACAATGCTCTTGCAGCCGTGACGGCGCATGACATCGCACAGGATCAGGGTTCCGGTAATGTTGTTGTGATAATATTCCAGCGGCTTGTATACCGACTCACCAACCGCCTTTAAGCCTGCAAAATGGATAACCGCATCAATTTTCTCGTTCTGGAATACGGAATCCAGCGCCGGTTCATCCAGAAGATCCACCTCATAAAAGGTCAGCTTCTTTCCGGTGATCTCCTCCACGCGTTTTAAGGATTCTCTGCAGGAATTGCACAGGTTGTCCACAACAACCACATCATAGCCGGCATTTAAAAGTTCAACACAGGTGTGGCTTCCGATATAACCAGCACCGCCTGTTACTAAGATTGTAGACATAATATAGCCCTCCTTTGATTCGGAAATAAAATGCTTTCCCATACATTATATATGGGAAAGCGTCTGAAAACAATGAAATTTTCGTAACTGTTCATTACCTTCACAGTCATGGGCAAAAATCCCATGTTTTCGTACGGTCAGCGCAACAAATGCGCAGACCTACTGAACAGGTACGAATTTTCTTATGATCTATGTGAATTCATTCCAGTTTTAAATGTTCGCCCAGTTTTTTCAATGCCCGCTTTTCGATCCGGGACACATAGGAGCGGGAAATACCCAGCTGCTTCGCAATTTCCCGCTGGGTGCGGGGTTTCATCCCGAAAAGGCCGTAGCGAAGCTTCACCACCGACTGCTCCTGGGGTTTTAAACAGTAAGAAAAAGCCTCATACAGCTCCCGGATATCCTGAACCAGGATCAGATCCTCCAGAACCTCTCTGGTTTCCAGTTCAATGACATCCACCAGGCTGACAGATTCCCCGTCTTTGTCTACTCCAATCGGCTCAAACAACGACACCTCCCGGCTGTATTTCTTCCCGGCACGGAACATCATAAGAATCTCGTTCTCGATGCACTTTGCCGCGTAGGTTGCCAGGCGGCTGCCCCGCTCCGGGTGAAAGGTATTCACCGCCTTGATCAGGCCAATGGTCCCCACCGACAGCAAATCATCCTGTTCATAGTCTGCCCCCTGATATTTCTTAGCCACGTGCGCCACCAGCCTCAGATTCCGTTCAATCAGGATATCGCGTGCCTCCCGGTCACCCTCCTGTAAGCGTTCCAGGCAGGCCCGTTCCTCTCCAGGTGTCAACGGCTTTGGAAATGTCTGCAAAAAAAGCCACCCTGAAGCTTTCTTATGATAGTTTATGCTTCGGTGGCTTTTCCGGTGCGCAGATGGCTTTTCCTTATTTAAGCCTGCGCGGCTCATTCCGTTCTGATTTCATTCTGATCTTCGCCCATACATCTTCCTCTCTGCCTCGTTGAGCAGATCCGTGACGGAGGCTTTGGAAGTACACGATGGGAAGTATCAAAAAATGTCCAGATCCTGCCCGTTTACGGTCGGTCCGCTGTAGCCTGCATCCTTGATTTCCTGCAGGATTACTTCATTGCGGCGTGCCATCTCAGCTTCCACATCTACGGTATTATCCTGAATTTCCATATGATAAATGCGATGATAAGTAACTAAAAGCTTCGGCTGTGCCTTCCGGGCGATCTTTGCAAGATCCACACTTAAGGTGTGAACCTCCTGGTGATACTTCTGCCACTTTGGCTCTCTGGCGGAAAGTCCGGCCGTGTACTCTACCTCGTGAAGCAGGATATCACAGTCCTTTGCCTTTTCTGCCACGATCTCCAGCGGCGCAGTATCTCCGCTGATGACGATGATCTTATCCGGTGTGACAAACTTAAAGCCGTAGCTTTCCAGCGTGCCATGGCTGACCGGAAAGGCCTCTACCGTCACCCGGTCGTCCTGGTAAATGATGCCGGTCTGGATTTCTTTTGCCTCTACCTTGTACCCTTCCTCATTGGCCTTCTCAAAACCGTGGATGCGAAAGTCAATATCCACCGCATAGGCTTTTTCAATGTAGTCTGTCATCTCCCGGATGCCCTTCGGCCCAAAGACTTTGAGCGGTTCTTTGCGCTCCAGTACCCATGGAGTAAAGATCAGGTCAGAATAGCCTGCCGTATGGTCCGTGTGCAGATGGGTACAGAAGGCCACCGTCAGACGGTCCGGACGCAGCGCGTCGATTCCTTTCCGGTAGGCTTTTGCCGCCTGACGCACCACACCTGGTCCGAAATCCACAAGATAAGACCGGTCTCCTACTACCACCGCAGTAGCGGGGCCACTGGCATTCGGGCACGCATTCGGGGTGCCCGTGCCGAGAAGTACAAGTTTTGTTTCCATATTAAAATGCTCCCATTCTGATTTTCTTAGTTTTCCTCCACATGCTTAATGGAGATTCCGGTTTTTCCATTATACTTATTTTTTCGGCAAAAACAAGCATTTCGACAAATTATTTTCTCCATTCTGTCAGCGCATATCCATTCCTGTTTTACTGGAAATCTGACATTTTCTATGCTATCCTGTTCTTAATGAAGATCATTTAGCATTTCACCAGTAAGAGGAGAAAGAAA
>CAVIRL010000105.1:0-9831 GCA_963645005.1 Prevotella sp. P5-108 | reverse complement strand
TCATTTTTGTCCTCCTGATTCAAGCACGGGTCGTGCTCGCACGAACCCGTATTTGAATCACCAATCAAGTTTGGAAGTTTACTTCCAAACTTTTCTTCCGGCTGCATCAATCCTTCAATCCGCATTCCCAGCTCCCTGCTCTTTGCCAGCCGCTCGCCCGCCTGCTGCTGCATCGCCACAAGCTTTTTCGGGTCGTCCTGCTTCCTGGGAGCGTCCGCGAGTTTCTCCTCAATTGCGGCGATGCGTTTTTCTTCCTTTGTTTTCCGGGCTTCCACGTAGTCCTGTATGGTTTTGATGTCCTCATAAATCTGCTTCTGATCTGGTTTTTCTATCATTTTTTTCCGGATCTCGTACTGCATGAGCTTCATGGAGATGAGCTGTCTTTTGGCCTTTTCTCCCTCGCCCTCTATGTTTTTGACTGACAGCATCCCCTCGGAGATGGCATTCTGGCAGTAATCCCAGAGACGTTTCTGTGCCTGCAGGGCTTTAATTCCCTGAACCCGCACCGGGTCATCCTCCCTCAAGCGGTTCAGATTGTTCTGCAGGGCGAGATTCATTTTGCTGCCGATCTGCTCTGATAAGTAGGCGGCCAATCTGGAATCCGGTTTTTCATCCATGGTCTTCCTGTGCTGATCCTGCAGCTTTGTGATGCTTTCATATAGCTTTACACTCTCCGGCTTTTCCCGGATCATCTGACGGAGCTTGCGCGCAATGGCCAGGCGCGTCGATGCGTCCTCCTTCAGGAATAAGATATGCTTCTTTTTGTCATAATTTTGGATCGATTGATCGAGGTTCTTTCTGGCCTCCTCCAGGGAACGGTAGGCATCGGCAATGGTCTTCTCATCAGATTTTTTCTTTTCTGTCTGAGTCCTCATGGTCTGCTGAAGCGTTCCCAGCTTTTCATAGGCGTGGATATAGCGGTCGAGGGCACTGCTCATGGTCTTGTATTCCCGGGTGCGGTGCTGCTGATCCAGCCCACCGTTTTCTTCAAAGAGCGTCCGGGCACTACGAAGGAGCTTGCTCTCCTTTGCCAGAAGGCTGTCCAGATTCTTAAGGGTTTTCGGATCAGGCTCCTTTATCCCATGCGGATCATAGTGGATCGGTGTCTTCAGAGCTTTGTCATTCAGAACCGGTGCGACTTCCGGTTTTCGTCGTTTATCCTTCTCCATATCCGCCTGATAGTCCTTCAGCTTATCCCGGTGGGTTTCCGCCAGATAAAAGAGGTTGCCGGGAATTTCATCCATTCCCGGTTCCGGCTCAACCGCCCCAGGGATCAGTGCGTCCATGCTCAGATTTTCCCAGTCTTTGTCTGTTTCCGCAATATAGATCGTCCCATGTTCATTCAGCAGCTTATTCTCCCGGATGGTTTTGGGGTTCCCTTTTTTTCGCTGCTTTTTGATCATGCCCTGCAGGGTTTCCAGACGCTTTTGTGCCGCAAGGACCTGATCCTCGCTGAAGCCATAGGGCTGCAGAAGCTCCTCCAGCTTTCTGGGCTTCAGCTTCTGAATGGCCTGGGCCATTTTGCCGGTTACCACCTTCAGGTTTTCTGCGCCCGTCAGCTTTAATACGTTGCCCTCTGTGAGGGATCCGAAGGAGTTGTCATTATCAATGCCCTGAACTCCCAGAAGCTTTGGATTTCTGGGGTCAGAAAAATCCATTTTGAAGAAAAAGTTATTGGCGTGACGGTCTGTGTTGCCGCACAGATAATCCAGGATCTGGAGATCGGCCAGGGAACTCAGCAGTTCCTTACGGTCAAACTCAGCGGCGTTCGTATTGAAAAACGGATGCCGGTCGGTCAGCCTTGCCGGATCCACGGTATCCGGTCCTGCCGCATCCATCATGACGCCCGGTATTTCCGTATCGCCCCGCTTTACAGTAACATTGCGGCTTTTGACCAGCAGCTCCGGAAAGCCCAGGGCACCGGCCACGTCACTCATCGCACTGGAGCGCTTTGCCAGATTGTCTCCAACCTGGATCCCCGCCTCGCTTAATACGGTATGGATATTCCGGATTCTCTCGATTCCGGCTCCAAGCTCCAGAAAGATTTTCGTGAATTCCGGTGATTTCTTATCCTCCGGCTTGATCCAGCGGATGGATTTCAGCTCTGACCGCAGGTAGCGTCCGTTTCCATAGATCCGGTCGTTCTGGGCTGCCCGCTCGATCCGGTCGTAAACATCCTGATCCTTTCGGATTCGTTTAAAATAGCCTTCATATTTCGGATAGGTTCGGATAAAACGATCCAGAAGCTCCTTCGACTCCTGATCCCATCTGGCCAGCTTCTTCTCCGGTGTGAATAACCCCTGACGCAGCTTTCCGTTTTCATCGATATATTCCACGGTTTCCCGGCTGCTCATGGATCTGCCGACGGTATGGCTCGCTCCCTCCTGCAGATGGATGACCGGATCCTTTGCGCCGTGGAGCACATCGCCCAGAGGCGGCAGGTCATCGGCGGAAAGACTGTCCAGCTCCTTCCGGTTCCGGGCGATCAGGGAACGCAGAGCCTGATACTCCGGCCTTTCCTTCTCCCTTTTGCTGAATTTTCTCAGATCATCCATGCAGTTCCGGTACAGGCTGCGGATCTCCTTATATTCCTCCCCGGTCATGGGAAGCATGGTTCCGGTGCTGCTTCGCCGGACGTAATGAAGCTGCATGGCTGCTAACAGCGATTCCATATCCTGCTCAAACCCGGGAACGGAGGACTTCTTTTCCAGTGCCTGCCAGCTCTCCTGCAATTCCATGTAGGCCGTACCGGAAACGAACTCATAATAGGGTGATTTTGGATCGATCGGAGTGAACAGAAGATTCCGGTTTGAATGCTGCAGCGGAAGCTCCGGTTCTTCTGCTTCTTTCTCACGAAGCTGCCTGTCATACTGTTCCGGATCTCTCTGATATTTTTTCCAGGTCTCGGCCAGCGTTACCTTTTTTGACTGCTCCGGCTCCTGTTCGTTTAACAGGGATTGCAGCTCCATCACCCGCCACAGCTTTTCCAGCTCTGCCTTAAAATGTTCTGCGCTGCGGTCGCCCTCCGGAAACATAACATCCAGAGAAGCATCCTCCCCGAGCTGAAGCTCTGTATAAATCCGGTGCAAAGCACGGTAGGCGTTCTGCGGAGAAGCCTGATATTTTTCCTTGCTGCCTGCATAATCTGCCACGAAGCTTAAGGCCTTCTGGATCCGGGCTGCTTCGCGGTCCGGTGCCGAAAGCACCATATTCCGCTGTTCCTGCTCCAATTCCACTTTATTTTCAGGGATCTTATATCTCATACCGTTCCTCCTCCCGCACTGCAGCTCTGTTTTTAGATTCGTTGACTCTTGCTCCTGGTCACAGTATACCATAAGAGGGTGGACAAATGTGGGACAAAATTTTCGGATCGGGGAAATATTGGTTCAGAAAAATGTAAGAAACCGACTGGAATCTTTCCTACCTTTGTCCTGCATGGTCTGGTATAATGGGGGCAGGGTTTGGGAAGGGCAGAGATACGGAATGCCCGGTCTGAAGCTGTAAAACATAAAAATAAAAATTAAATTTGAGGAGTGACGATTATGAGAAAAAACCAGAACATGAGATGCGCCGTCCTGGCCGCTGCAGGAGTGCTGATGCTGGGCGTGACGGCCTGCGCAGGCAAGACTGCTACAAACACCAGTGCTGAGGCTCAGACAGAAGCCAGTACAGAATCCGGTACGGAGGCCGCAGGATCAACCGCCGCAGAGACGGAAACCGCGAGTTCTGAAGAGGAGAACTCTGAGGAGGAAACCTATGAGGACGGAGCTGCTCATCTCCGTACCGATGAGCCGATCACAGTGGTACCCTATGGCAACAGCTTATCCATTGACGGAGATATGGATGCTTCCTTTTCCGCTTCCTTCGATCCCAAAACGGATCTGACGAAGGACAGTGACGGATACAAGCTGCATTTTAAAGCCTTTTACCGGGAGGAATATGACATGGTTGACATGCATCTGCTGCGCCCGGGCGATACCATTGTCATCGGCGGAAAGGATGTGCTGATTGATACCATTGAGCTTACAGACAACGGCATCTACAAGATCAACGGAGAGATCGATGACGGCGGATATGCCTTTTGCACAGACGGAGATACCGTATATTATTCCGTCGGTCTGGATGACGTGGGAACCTATGCAAAGCTTGGCGAAAACACGCTGCCGGTCGCTGACAACTGCGTGATCCATGACAACTCTCTGATGGAGGACAAAACCCTTACATTAGAGGATCTCGCATCCGGCAAGGAGAATCCGGGCTTCACCGAGTTCGACACCACGATCACCGTGGAGGATGGCAAGATCACAGACATTGACCGTGCCTTCCGCCCGTGATTACCATCATCAGAGACAAAAAAAGTTGAAGTTCATAAACCATATGAACTTCAACTTTTTTGTTGCTTCCGGCTGTATTTGTGTATTAGTGCTTTGGTCCCGGCTGGATCAGTTCCGGCTGTTTCTCCGGTTGTTTATTTGACTTCGGATTGCCGTGACTCACTGCCATCTTGTTATTATCTTCCGGCAGGATCTGGATCTTCTCCCGTTCTGCATTTCCGACTGCTTCTTTCTGCTTATTTTTCTGCAGCAGGCTCATACGGGCCGGAAGGTAGCTCCGGACATCGACATCCGCATTCAGCGCCCAGCTCACGGCCTTGTAGTCATCGGTGCTGGCATTGTTGTTGATCACTTTTGCATTGGTGTGAAGCATGCCGTTCTCATCATAGGTAACCCCCTTGGACGCCAGCTTCTGATCCGGAAGCAGATTTCCCTTGCTGTCAGTCAAATCCTTCAGCCACTGCATCGTAAAGGAATAACCCTCTCCCATCCACTGGGTTACGAGCTGTCCGGTGTAATCCTGAGCCGTTAAGAGCTTTCCGCTCTTGTAGCTTTGCTCGGTCAGCTCATCCAGCGTTAAGGTCATCGGCTCTGCCCGCAGAGGATCACACAGGGTGACGCACTCTGTTTTTACCCCGTTGATCTCTCTTTCTTCAAAGCCAAGGACAGTCCGGTAATGCGAGCCGCAGAGAAAAGCAACCGGGCCCTTGTCTGCATCGAGAGCATACAGGAGCGATGTCTTAAGCTTCTGCTTTGCCTGTTCCTTCTGGGCAAGCTTCTCTTCGTCAGTCCATTTCACACCATCTATGTTCTGCTGGTACACTTCCACCTCGTTTACGGCTGCATTCGGCATGACCTTCTGGATCAGATCGGTATAGCTCGTGATACTGTTCGGAATGTCCCGGTTGGCGTAGGCACAATCCCTCGCCGGGCGGAAAGCACGAAGGGTTGTCTGATCCAGATCGACACCACGGTACTTTAGCAGAGAGGCCAGGGCGACGGACCAGCAGCCGTTGAAGGTTTTCTGCATCATCGGCTGTTCTACGTTTTTTATCCGGATTGCTGAAATGCTGCCATCCTCCTTCCGGATGACCTCCGGTTCCTCGGTTTTTCTGTTCTGCAGGTTCTGCAAAGCACGGTCAGCCGTCCGGTCTATGATCTGCAGATTCCGGATGCGGTGCTCCAGATACTTCTTTAGCACTTCATTATCCTGGCCAAACTGTTTTTTCACATCCAGAAGGGTCGAGATATTGTTAGAATTCAGACGGTTCCGCATCGCCTGCCGTAAAACATCCGGATACTGATTCATGAAATTGCTGTAATCCTTATAAAATTCCTGTCCGGAATGCTTCCTCATCACTTTCTCCCGGTCCTGCAGAGACATTGCCTGAAACTCCGCAGCCTCATTCTGTTTTTTCCGCTTCAGATTTGCCTTTTTCTGCTCCAGTTCAGCATATGCTCTCTGGGCCAGAGGTACACGGCTGAGCTTTGACTTTTTGGCCAGGCTTCTTTTCAACTGATCAAAATTCAGAGGCAGTTTCTTTCTGATATCCGTCTGCACTTCTGCATACTTATCCGCGGCGCGGTGAAATTCCGTAAGGCCCTCGCCGTGCTCCATCTTCTCAAGCATGCTTACGATTGCCTGCTTGCGGAGACGCCCATCCGGAGTGCCCTGCCCGTCAAGACTCTGCACGCCCCTCTTCGATTTCAGGTGGAGCGTCAGATAATCTCTGCATGCATTGTAGAGCTTTTCCCCGATTTCCGGAGCAATCTCCTTTTTATCGAGACTGGCCTTATAAGCCGCCGTTTCGTATTCGCTTACCGCATCCCAGACCGCATCAAATTCCGAATCATGTCTGGTACCGAAGGAGCTTACGCCCGTTTCCCGGATGGCATCAAAGGCCTCCAGGATGGACCGGCGGGACGGATCCAACGGATCCGGCTCTTGCAACGGCACCTGGTTAGCGGTTTTTTCCGGCACCTGGTTGGCAGCTTTTTCCTGAATCTGGTTGTCAGCTTTTTCCTGAACCTGCTTGGCAGCTTTTTCATGAACCTGCTTGGCGGCTTTTTCCGGCACCTGCTTGGCGGCTTTTTCCGGCACCTGCTTTTCCTGCTTCTGATTGACAGCTTCTTTTCCCGGAGCAGGCTCAGACGGTTTTCTGTTCTCTTCTGCTTTCTTCAGACCTTCGAGTCCGATCTTCTCGCGGCTTGCGTTTTCCTGCACCGGAATCTCAACTTCGCGACCCTCCTGGATATTCTTATACCTCTGATAAAGCTTTTCTCCGGCCTGTACGATCCGGTCTCTTTCTTTCTGATCCGTAATGGAAGAATACCATCCGTTAAAAACAGGACGCATCAAACCGGTCAGAGCCACAGCAGAACATCCTGTTTCCTTCTTAAAATAGCCTAGCAGGCCTTTCGCCTGCCGTTCGCCCGGCGTCACCTGTTTCAGTACCTGAATGAACGGGTAATGCCCGGCTTTTCCATGCAGTTGATATGCATACACAGACAGCATGTCCTGAAAGGACACCAGCTCTGTACCGAAATCCTGCTGATAACGATCCCTGAATTCATTCCAAAGCTCCTGTAACTGTTCAAATGTCATAATCTCCATCTCCTTTTTCAAGCTTCCGATGCAACATGTTTCGTCATAACGGTAAAATATAGAACGATTACATTCCGTGTAAAAGAGTCAGCACGGTATGGATCACCACCAGGCCAGTGAGGATCAGCACCTGTTTGCCTCTGTGCTCGGTGAGCAGTCCGATAAACTCCCGGACCAGGGCATTGGGCCAGAAGTACCATTTTGCGTCTGCGCCCATGCCGACGGCCCGCATTTTTACTCTCCGGGCAAAAAGACCGCTGCGAAATACATGGTAATTGCTAGTGGAAAATGCAATTTTTGCATCCGGAGCCTGTTCCAGGATCTTTTCCCTGGAAAATTTCATATTTTCATAGGTACTGGTGGAGCGGTCCTCCTTGAGGATGCGGTCTTCCGGGATTCCCCGGCTAATCAGATACCGCTTCATGGATTCGCTTTCGGATATGACCTCATTGCTTCCCTGACCGCCGGAGGTTACAAAAATCAGATCCTTCCCGGTCTTTTTCAATTGCCTGTCCCGGAATGCAAGGGCACGGTCGATCCGCCCCCGCAAAAGCGGACACGGCGTACCGTCCCTGCGGATGCCGCAGCCTAAAATGATCATATAATCCTTATCACAGTCCGGCTGATACCGCGCCGTGATGAGGTTCGCGATCATCAGGCCGATCATCATACATTCAAAATACAGATATCCGGCGGTAAAGAGATTGACAATGAGCTCATGAAGATGCGGAAACCGTATGAATCCGGCCAGCCTGGTATCCGTCAGGATCATAAACGCCTCCCCAGCCGTCAGTAAAAACGCCAATATGATCCCCAGAACATTCACAAACCGCTTCCCTTCATGACGGATCAGGGCGATATTGGAAATACACAGGGCAGCGGACACCAGCAGCACAAAGGGACTTGTGAGCAGCATATAGGTTCTGGCGGAGGTATTTAACAGGCTGATGATCTGCTCTATGGCCGGTTTTCCCTGCCGGGCAGAGGAGAACAGCCGGAGCATCAGCCGGAGATGATCGATCAGGACGGACACCAGAAACAGGGCAAAGCCCATATAGTAGACGGTATTATAGGAATAGGGGTTATACCGGAGCTGTTCTTTGAAGGCGTAAAGCAGCAGACAAACCGTAATAAGGAAAAAGGCCGCCAGAATCACACCGATCGGCAGCACATGTTCCTCTGCTCCGGTCATGACAAGGACTCCGAGAAGAGCCCCTGTCACAGCCGTAAGAATCGCAATATTCCAGATTTTTGGCTTTTTGTCTCGTGTGTCAAATTTTATATCAAGCATTATGTCAATCATCCTAATCCTCTTGGTTTTGGTTGCAGATTCTGTGTCTGCTTTATTGCCCGCCGTTCCGGATTTTGTTTCTGAATTGTGCGTCTGTTGTTCTCCGAATGGGTAAGCCTCCTCTCACTGTGGTGAAGCTCCGACGACCTGATGGAGTCCTTGATCCGGGTTTTTGCGAGATTTTTCACCCGGACAGGAAGAAAGGTCTTCATGTCCACATTCTGATCCAGCTTGTGACTGACCGCCTTCCAGTTCGTGTTGACATCTGCCCCATTACAAAACTTCACCAGATGATCACATTTCAGTTCGTGATCCTGATAGCTGACACCCTTCTTTTTCAGACCTGCATCAAGGGTAAGCTCTCCTCTGTCATCGGTCAGATTCTGTAGCCATTGCGCATCAAAGGAATAATGCTCTGTTATGATATTTCCTGTATTCAGATCTTTTTCCACTTTATAGCCTTCGTCTGCCAGTTCATCCAATGTCAGCTTATTCTTAGCCGGATTATTGGGATCATGAATGTATACATATTCTTCCGTCTTCCCGTCTTTTTCGACTTTTTCATAGCCATAGACAGTCTGATAGTGATCCTTCATCAGGATGGCCAGCGAACCCTGGTCTGTTTCCAGGCTGCGTTTGAGAACCGCCCTGATCTGATTCTTAAATTCGTTCCGGTTTTCGTTTTTCTTCTGCTCATCCCACAGCTTGAAGCTATCATCTAAATAATAGTTAGCAATGTCCGGCTGAACCGAATTCAGTGCAGTATCCGGAAGCACCTTCATGATCAGCTCCCGGGACATATCGATGGAATTGCATATGTCTCCGTTTGCAAAGCGCATATCACGCGGTGAACCCATCTTGTTGTCCGGACGGAAAGAACGGATAATTTCCTGATCCATTTCCACACCCTTCTGCCGGAGCATGGAAGAAAGTGCCACAGACCAGCAGCCGGCCAGAGTATGCTGAAGCTGCGGTTGTGTTACATCCGGTAAGATTACCCGAGTCGTTTCCCCGTTGTTATTTTTTTCTATCAACGGCGTCTGAGTCTGTCTCTGTTTGAAGTTCTGTTCCGATTTTGCCTCTAACTGATTGATCTGCTGCAGGTTCTTCATGCGCCGTTCCAGGTAGACGTCCAGACCAGGAACAGTCTTACCAAGATCCTGGTTCAGTTTTTTCAGCACGGAGATGTCGTTGGAATTGAAGTCCTCCAGCCGATTAGGATGTTTCAGGACAAAGTCGTCATATTCCCGGAAAAATTCTGCATTTCCGTTTTGCTCCTTGATCAGAGAACGCTCCTCACGGGACATCTGCTGGAATTCGCGTTCCATTTCCTCATTATAGGCAGGCTGGAAGGGTACTTCGGGTACTTCGGGTACTTCCGGTTGCTTCTCCGGCTCCTTGGCGGCTTCGTCTTGCTTCGGCTCTGCAACAACTTCGGTCTGCTTCTGCTCTTCCGGTTGCTTCTCCGGCTCCTCAGCGACTTCGTCCGGCGTCTGCTCTTCCATCGGCTCCTTCTGCTCCTCGGCAGCTTCATCTTGCTTCTGTTCTTCCGCTTGCTTCTCCTGCTTCTCAGCAGCTTCGTCCGGCTTCTGCTCTTCCAC
>CAVIRL010000104.1:0-9872 GCA_963645005.1 Prevotella sp. P5-108 | reverse complement strand
GCAGAAACAGAGCATTCACGAAAAGTAACTGTTCAGTAGGTCCGCGCAGCAAGTGCGCAGATCTGCTGAACAGTTACTACGAAAATACATATTCCGCAGAATGTCCGTCTGTAAATAACATTTGTATTTCTTGTGCACATTGTGTATAATGACATTCGGACTTTCGTCCATTACGCAATTAACAAAAGAAAGAGGAAATCATATGAAAAAGCTTTTTGAAACCTGGTGCGGCATCAGTCTTGTCAAACGGATTGTTGCCGGCCTGATCATCGGCGCCATCCTGGGTATCGCAGTTCCGCAGTTTACCGGCATTGCCATTCTCGGCAGTGTTTTCGTGGGTGCCTTAAAAGCGGTTGCTCCACTTCTGGTGTTCTTCCTTGTCATCAGTTCTCTGTGCCACTCCGGCAAGAGCCACGGCGGTGTCATCCGTACCGTTATCATTTTGTATATGTTCAGTACTTTCCTGGCCGCTGTTATTGCAGTAATTGTCAGCATGATGTTCCCCATCACCCTGACGCTGGCTGAGGGCACATCTGACCTGGCTGCACCGGAAGGCATCGTGGAGGTATTAAGTTCCCTGCTTCTAAATATGGTGGGCAACCCGGTTCAGTCTATTGCAAACGCCAACTACATCGGTGTTCTGGTTTGGGCTGTACTCTTCGGCATCGGCCTGCGCGGTGCCAGCGAGACCACAAAAACCATGTTTGACGAGATTTCCGGTGGCCTTGCAAAGGTTGTTACCTGGATCATCAGCTTCGCCCCTTTCGGCATCATGGGCCTGGTGTTCAGCACCGTTTCTGAAAATGGCCTTTCCATCTTCACCGAGTACGGAAAGCTGCTGGCTGTTTTAGTCGGCTCCATGCTGTTCATTTATTTTGTCACCAACCCGATCCTGGTATTCTGGTGCATCCGCAAGAATCCGTATCCGCTCATCTTTAAGTGCTTAAAGAGAAGCGCCATCACCGCATTCTTCACCCGGAGCTCCGCAGCCAACATTCCGATCAACATGGAGGTCTGCGAGGAAATGGGACTGGATAAGGATACCTACTCTGTAACCATCCCGCTGGGCGCCACCATCAACATGGACGGTGCAGCCATCACCATCACCGTTATGACTCTGGCCACCGCCCACACCCTTGGCATTGCAGTGGATATTCCAAGCGCCATCATCTTAAGTGTCCTGGCTGCCCTGTCCGCCTGCGGCGCATCCGGTGTAGCCGGCGGTTCCCTGCTGCTGATCCCGATGGCATGTTCCCTGTTTGGGGTTCCGAATGACATTGCCATGCAGGTAGTCGGTGTCGGATTCATCATCGGAGTCATCCAGGATTCCGTAGAGACCGCATTAAACTCCTCCTCTGACCTGCTGCTGTCCGCATCCGCGGAGTTCCGTCAGTGGAGACTGGAAGGAAAAGAGATTAAGTTCTGACAAGATCTTTTATCTTCTCTCATACCGCTCCTCGGTGATCTTCTCATGAGAATAACCTGCGAAGTCTTCCGTTCCCATCAGCTTCCAACCGGACAGATCTAACGTACAGTACAAATCTGCCGGATAACTGCGATTCCATCGAAAAAGGATCAGCACTTCAATCTGGTCCTTGTACTTTGCCGGATCCTCCTCTTCCAGAAAGCAGGATTCCCCTGGCTGGATATTCTGAAATCCATCTTCCGCAACTGCGATATGGCTCGCCTCTCCTTCTGAAAACTGTCTGCGGCTGTAGGCGTTCATCCACAGTTTCTTATCCCCCGCCAGTTCCAGCATGCGCTGACGCAGCACACGATCCTGGCTCTGGCGGCGTTTGTTGAACATCATTCCCATTTTATCATCTACACATACCATTACGATCATACTTTTTCTCCTGCCAACGGTTCAACTGCAACTCTTCCTTAGCTGCACGAACATCTGCATGCTCTGTTCCTGGAATTTTCTCCATTTGATCGATCTGTCTTTGTGCCTCTGCAAAATCATCATCTCCAATTGCTTTAGCAAATGCGTCGGACAATTTCTTAATCTGTTCAGATTTTTCTGTCGTTCTCTGACGGAATTTCAAAACATCCTGTACTGAATATCCATAAGCATTCTCCAGGCCGCTGATTTTCTGCATAAAATTTGCTACGGCCTTCTTAATTTTCCCTTCATCCACCCCGGCAGATAATAAATCTGCATTCTTCCTGTGGCCTCATTTCTCGTTACCTGAGCTTCGATGCCGAAGTATTTCCGGATATTTTCTTTTGTCAGTACCTCCTCCGGTGTGCCGCGGTCTACAATTTTTCCCTGGTACAGAAAAATGACGCGATCACAGTACATGGAGGCCAGATTCAAATCATGGATGGAGGAAAATACGGTGACATCCTGATTTCTCAAAATGTCCATGATCTGGTACTGGTAGCTGACGTCCAGATGATTGGTTGGCTCGTCCAGAACGATATAGCGGCTTTCCTGCATCAACACCCGAGCCAGAAGGACTCGTTGTTTTTCGCCGCCGGACAGGCTTAAATAAGAACGTGTCTCATAGCCAGTCAGCCCTACTTCCTGCAGGCATTTCCCGCAGAGTTCCCGGTCTTTTGCGGTATCTCCTTCCAGGAACTTCTTGTGGGCGTAGCGTCCGAACATGACCATATCCCGCACAGAAAAATCAAATTCCATCTGGTTTTCCTGCGCCATAACCGCCAGGGCACCCGCCAGTTTTTTTGAGGAAAACTCCACGATATCTTTTCCATCCAGAAAAACGGTCTGCCCCTTTGGTTTATAAGTCCGATAGATGTGCTTGAGTAATGTGGACTTGCCACAGCCGTTTGGTCCTACCAATCCTACAAATTCTCCATCCTTGATTTCCAGGGAGATCTGATCCAGAATCCGGTCATTTCCGATTTCATAATCCAGATGTCTTACGGTTAAACTCATCGGCCCACACTTCCTTTCCGAATTAAATACAGGAAGAACGGAGCTCCGAAAAATGCCGCAATGACACCGATGGGAAGTTCTTCCGGTGCAATGATGATACGGGAGATCAGGTCTGCGATCATGGCAAACAGTCCGCCTCCCAGAATGGCCATCGGGATCAGCCGTTTATGGCCGGAACCCACAAATCCACGCATCACATGAGGTACCACGAGGCCTACAAACCCAATGACACCGCTGACGGAAACCACCACGCCGGTCAGCACGGTGGAGGCCAGAATGATCAGCAGTTTGATACGTCGGGTATCTGCTCCCAGCGTCTCTGCCACATCATCTCCCAGAAGGAGGATGTCCAGTTCCCGCGCAAACAAAAGAATAATCGCCATCATAACGACGGACACGATAAACACATATTTTACCCGGCTCCAGGTAGCTCCGCTTAAGGAACCAACCATCCAGTAGAGGGCCATCTTTGTCTTATCCGATCCATTGTTGAACCCGTAAACGATCAGGTTTGTAATCGCAGAAAACAGCGCGGAGGTTGCAATTCCGGCCAGGACAAGCTGGGTGGAGGTGATCCTCCCTTTTAAGGATGCAATGCTTAAGGACAGGCTGATGGCCACTGCAGCACCCAGGGTAGCTCCGAAGATCACGGAATAGCCGCCCAGAAAACTGAAGATTCCCAGAATGATAACGCTGACTGCTCCGGCAGAGGCACCGGAGGAAATTCCCAGAACATAGGGATCTGCCAGTGGGTTCTTGGTGAGGGCCTGCATCAGGACTCCGCAAAGGGAAAGACCGGCTCCCACAATGAATGCCATAATGACTCTGGGAAACCGGATATTCCAGATGATATTTTCCGTTTTCTGCTCCCAGGAGACTGCAAAAACAGCTTTTCCCGATGTCTTATTGACCAGTATTTTCACGATTTCATCCGGTGACACATGGATCGCGCCCAGCGTCACAGAGATGGTTGTTACTGCCGCGATCAGAAGCAGAACCATCAAAAGCGTGAGCATAAAACGGCCTGTTTCCCGGTCATTTTTTTTACCGATTTTTGATTTCATATTTGTTTTTTCTCCAAAAACAGGGATTTCCCTTGCGGGAAATCCCTTATGCTTCATCTCAATTTCTGATTAGAATTTATCCGGATACAGCTGCTTCGCAATCTCCTTAACAGCCTCTGCGGAACCTGCAGAACCCTGCATATCACTGCAGCATGCAGAATAGATTCTGCCCTCTTTGACTGCTCTTAAATCCTTGGTGAACTCATTGGTCTCCAGGAAGTTTTTCTTCTCGGAAATGTCACCGGTATAGTCCAGAATCAGGATCACATCCGGGTCACGCTCTACGACTTCCTCCCAGGACGGAGTAGCCCAGCCTGCCTCGATATCATCGAAAATGGAGATACCGCCAGCCAGCTTGATGATGTCGCCCGGCATACCCTGACATGCGGTAAACGGTGCATCCTCACCGGAATCGTATGCGAAAACGGTAACCGGATTCTGGTAAACATCATCGCCCAGCGTATCTTTTACCTCCTGAAGAGTATCCTTCATAGCCTGGATCTTCTCAGATGCCACATCCTCTACTTTAAAGATTTTTCCAAGGGTTTCGTAGTCCTTGTAAAGGTCTTCAAAAGTTGCTTTGTCAGAGCATACATATGGGAAATACATGGCAATTCCGTTAGCATCGCAGAACTCTTTTCCGAAGTTTTTATCGGAGAATACGGAGTCCCAGCCCATCAGGAAATCACATCCTGTTGCTGCCAGCTCCTCCTTGGAGAGGTTGGAAAGGTTTTTTCCTGCCTCCAACAGCTGCGGCACCTTGTCTCTTGCCGGATACTGGGAAACAGTGCTCCAGCAGCTTCCCTTGGTGTAGCCAGCCATCTGGTCTTCCAGACCGAGATCAAAGAAGAAATCTGCCATCTGATCACCGGAAGCAACAACTGCAGACGGCTTTTCGGTAAAGGTATATTCTACATTCTCGCCCAGACCGGAACGCTCCAGGTTTAAGGTAATGGTAACCGGCTCATAGGCCTCATCTGCTGCGGAATCGGCAGTTGCTTCGGTCTCCTCTGCGCTGCTCTCCTCAGAGTCTGCTGCGGTGCTCTCTGCAGCAGACTCAGCTGTGGTTGCGGTATCTGCACTCTTTGCGCCGCATCCGGCTAACAGACCTGTGGTCATGCAGGCAGCCATTGTTAAGATTACCAGTTTCTTGTTTCTCATAATTGTTTTCCTCCTGATGTTAAAAAATGGTAACTGTGATGGTACTAAACAGTTACGAAAATGATTCTTTTTCGTATCACCCATGCAGAAACAGGATGCATAAATATGGTCAACGCCACGCTGTCGGCAAAATCAGCGGACATACCACCGGTGCCTCATCAATGCGGAGCGTTTTTGTTTCATAGGACGCATTTCCCTATGAAATAAAAAAGCACCATCCAACCTGCAAGTAGCAGACCAGATGATGCACCGTATTTTTGCATCGAGGGTATACTTCACCCTTGTTTCCCTTGCCTTGTCATGGACCGTGACAGCAAAAGCGGAACATAAGCAGGTCTTCTGGCTTGCGCAGCAATGTTGTCTGGTTTCTTCCCATTTCCACTATGATAATACAAAACAGTGAAATCAGACTGCCTTAAATGCGCTTACAGCGGCGGCACCGCACAGGATTCACACCCGTTTCCCTTTTCACCGACCCCGAACGGCCGACACTTATTCCGTAAGATATCTTAAGGCATGCAGGGGAAACTGTCAAGAAATTTTCTTGACTCTACAATCATTGTAGACTTTATACTGTTTTTCATTATAATAAAATATGAAACCAACAAAAGGAGCCCTACACATGGAACGCAATTTAACCACCGGCAGTGTCCCAAAAACCATTTTCTATTTCTCACTGCCCTATTTTCTTTCTTATTTTCTGCAGACCCTTTACGGTACTGCGGACCTGTTCATCATCGGTCAGTTTAACGGAGTAGACAGCACCACCGCTGTCTCCATCGGAAGCCAGGTCATGCACATGCTGACGGTTATGATCGTCGGACTTGCCATGGGTACCACCGTCATGATCGGACGCGCCGTCGGTGCACAGGACCGCAGGCAGGTGAACCTGGCTGTCGGCAACACAGCATCTCTGTTCATGCTGCTGTCTGTTGTCCTGACCACGCTCCTGCTGTGCTTTGTAAAGCCCATTGTAGCTATTATGTCTACGCCGGAGGAAGCGGTGAACGGCACCATCACCTACCTGACCATCTGCTTTATCGGTATTCCGTTTATTACGGCCTACAACATCATCAGCTCCATATTCCGCGGCATGGGGGATTCCAAAAGCCCCATGTATTTCATTGCCATAGCCTGCGCTTTTAACATTGCCCTGGACTATCTTTTTATCGGCGTACTGAATCTTGGACCCGCCGGAGCGGCCCTGGGGACCACTCTTTCCCAGACCATCAGCGTGTTGATTTCCCTAACCATGGTGTGCCGGAAAAAGATGATCCCAGGCTTTCATATTCCGGATTTGAAGCCGGTCCGCGCTGTGATGACCGGGCTTTTAAAGATCGGATTCCCAATTGCCATGCAGGATGGATTCATCCAGATTGCCTTCATTGTCATCACCATCATTGCCAACCGCCGCGGCTTAAATGATGCAGCTGCAGTCGGAATCGTGGAGAAGATGATCAGTCTGTTTTTCCTGGTTTCTTCCTCCATGTTATCGACGGTTTCTGCCATGTGCGCCCAGAATATTGGTGCCGGAAAGCACGAACGCGCAAGCCGGACACTGGTCTGTGCCACCACCATTGCCGTGTCCTACGGAATTGTAATTTCCATCCTCATGCAATTTGCCGGGCACAATGCCGTCAGCCTGTTTTCCAGTGATGCCGATGTTATCCGCCTGGGCACCCAATATCTGCACAGCTATATCTGGGACTGTGTTTTCGCCGGAATTCACTTCTGCTTCAGTGGGTATTTCTGCGCTTATGGACAGTCCGGATTTTCCTTTTTGCATAACATCATTTCCGTGCTGTGCGCCCGCATTCCAATTGCGTACCTGGCATCGAAATACTATCCGGAGACCCTGTTTCCTATGGGGTTTGCCGCTCCGATGGGTTCTTTTTTATCCGTATTGATCTGTGTCATTGCATTCGCCTGGATGAAAAAACATGCCATTCTTTCGCAGACCAGTACATCATCCACCCAGTCAGCAAAATGAGGTATCCTGAATGAACAAGGCAAACTTATTTTCCATCGGAGAGGTGGCCCGGTTATTTCACGTAAGCGTTGGATCCCTGCGTCACTACGAAGCCTGCGGACTTTTAAAACCGGAATATACCGATCCCCAAAGCGGCTACCGCTACTACAGCACCCGGCAGTTTGAGGTACTGACCACGATCCGTTTTCTTCGGATTCTGGATATGCCTCTGGCTCAGATCTGCGACTTTCTGAACAACCGGGAAATCGATAAAATGCAGCATATGCTCCTTTCCCAAAAAGAAGTTATCCTGCAAAAAAAGCGGGAACTGGAGCTGATTGAACGAAAGATCAGTCAACAGCTTGCCCTGATCGACGATGCCGTCCACTCGGAGCTAGGTACCATTTCTATCCGGAATATTCCGCAAAAGCGGGTGGCCTGGCTGAAAAATTCCATCTCCCCGCACCACTATTTTGACCTGGAAACTTCCATCCGCCAGTTAGAGCCGGGTGACCGGGAAGCAGGCGGATGGCTGGGAAAAATCGGCGTTGGAATTGCCTTAAACCAGCTTCTTTCCCACCGGTTTTCCGTCTATGACATGGTCTTTCTGGTTCTGGACGAGGATGAACCTTACGCCGGTACTACCGAGATCTGGCCTGCTGCCGAATGTGCCTGCCTGCGCTTCTGCGGCAGCCACAAAGACGCCCCGGAGCAGTACGAAAAACTGCTTTCCTGGATCAACAAAAACAGGATGGTTCCCTCCGGTTTTTCCAGAGAGACCACCCTGATTGACGACGGGATCACCAGCGATCCAGATCAGTTTGTGACCGAGATCCAGATCCCGGTGAAGCCTATCTCCAAATAAATTGGACCAGGAATGAATTTGGCAAAAATTGAATTCGGTTGAATGTATCCTATTTGTGTAACTTTAGTAGACGCTCTCGTACGCACCTCCCTTCAGCTCCAGATCTCCAAAATATTTCGTGAAATCCATGTGCAGATAATCACTCATCTGCTTCATCTCCAGCACTGTCTTCACATCCACAGCCACTCCTTCTTTGTAGGTACGGATGGTAGCCAGTGCTTCTTTTTCGCCGTGGGTGTAGATCCGCTCCTGTCCTTCTGCCTTCGGTGCTTCCCGCAGCTCCTGAAGGAATACTGAGAAGTGTTTCCGGATCTCATCCGGGTCACCGAACATAGCCGGATTGATGGCAATAAATCCGTGGCAGGTACCGCCCTTATTGCCGATATGGGTGTGGTTGGATGTGGTTCCCATGGAAAGAATAGAGCAGAAAATCTCGCACAGCATGCCATATCCATAGCCCTTATGGCTTCCGGTTTTCTCCTCGCTGCCACCCAGCGGCATGATTCCGCCGCCTGCCTTGCTGATGATGTTGGACAGCACATCGGAAGCGTCATTGGACGGTTTGCCATCCTTATTCAGAGCCCATCCGTCTGGCAGCGGCTTCTCGGCTTTCCGGTACATTTCCAGCTTTCCCCGGGTCACCACAGTGGTGGAGGCGTCAAAGAAAAATGGGTATGGATCAGCCGGCATGGCTACCGCGATCGGGTTGCTTCCCAGCATGGCTTTTCTCGCAAAGGTCGGCACCATGATTGCCTCGGAGTTGGTGAAGGACATACCCATCAGCCCCTCATCGCAGGCCATTTTCGCATAGTATCCGGCAATGCCGTAATGGTTGGAATTGCGTACCGTTACCACCGCCATACCGGTTTCCTTTGCCTTTTTGATGGCAAGCTTCATCGCCTTGATGCCGTTTAACTGGCCCATGCCATCGTGTCCGTCGATTACGGCAGACACCGGGGTCTCAAACACGATTTCCGGCTTGGCATCCACCTTGATGAGCCCTTTTTCAATGCCTTTGTGATAGCGGGACAAACGCTGCATTCCGTGGGATTCGATGCCGTAAATATCGGATAGCAACAGGACATCCGTGATCTGAGTGCTCTCTTCCTCTGAAAAACCAAACTTCTGAAACGCATCCTTACAGAATTTTTCCAATACCTCTACCCGAAATTTCATATGTGACATGACTGCACTCTCCTTTTCTATCCAATTCACATTTCTTACGCTATCTGTTCCTCATACTAACAGCACAATCTAACTGCTGCCGCCGGTCCCCTTTTCTCACATTCCACACAATCCTTACGCCAGCAGGCGTACCAGGAAGCTTGCCAGGATCAGCACCATGGCGCCGCCCAGGCGGGTAGCCATCTGGGCAAAGGGGATCAGGCCCATGCGGTCTGCTGCGGAAAGTACCGCAATGTTGCCGGTTCCGCCCATGCTGTTGGTGCAGAGTCCCGCCGTGATGGATGACTCCACCGGATAGAATCCCACCAGCTTTCCAAGCAGACCGGAAACCACCGCAACCGTTACAATGATCACCACGCAGATAAACAGAAACTCCGGGGAGATGGCTGCTGCCAGCACCTTTAAATCCAGTAAGGCAATGCCGATTCCCGCCAGCAGCGCGCTGGTAAAGTTCTTCATAACAAACTGGCTCCACTGGACTGCTGCCTGCTCATACCGCTCCGGCACAAGACCGGCCACCTTGCAGATCACCACTACAATGATCATAAAGGCATAGGCATGTACATCCGGGAAGATCTTATTGATCAGCACGCCGATGGTGAAAAATCCCAGAGCAAAGGCCAAACCAGTTCCCATTGCGGTGTAATCCAGCCGGTTCTCTTTTTTCGCTCCAGATGCTTCCTCCGTCTGCATCAGCTTTCCATTTCCGTTCAGGGACGGGAAAGC
>CAVIRL010000103.1:8124-9991 GCA_963645005.1 Prevotella sp. P5-108 | reverse complement strand
AAATAGCCTTAATTTCTACGAATTTAGTGCGAATTATTTTTACCTTTCAAAGCTGCATACAAACGTTTTCCATAAGTGCTGCGCACAGTGCTCAGTGTTATTTTATTCATTTGCAGCGTGATTTTCCCCCGTAGCATAATCAATCTCAACCCCCGGCTGAACATTATACACGTAAACACAGTATTCCACTCCGTCACCCTCATCTTCCACGGACTCTGCCTCCATCAGCACACCGGAAGCCACCAGATTATCTCCCTCAAAGACCGGCGTTACCCGGTAAAGCACATGGTTGTCTGTTTCTTTGACATAGTCTGCCACCAGATTCTCGAAGGGGAGCATGCCATCCACATTCAGGTACCGGGTACCGGTGATCAGATTCTTCTCATTGGCATTCTCGGCAGTCAACTGGTAGCCGATCAGATGACAGCGGTTATACAGATATTTGCCATCTACAAAATCATATTTGGCGATCTGCCAGCCGCTAGGCTTCACCTTGCTGATGGAACCACGCTTTTCTGTCGGCATCAGATCCGTGCCGACGCTGGAATAGGCTGTGCCGCAGCGGCCAAGATCGTCCAAATCGCTGTAGTATTCGAAAGACTCACCGGTCAGGTCTGAGGCCGTAAAATAGGGAATATTGCCATTCACGACTGCATATGGTTCCCCGGAATAAGCCGGGATAGCCGCAAAGTCCACGTAAACCTCCGCCCCGGCACCGATCTCCGTGCCGGACGGAACTGTGCCATAGCTGCCATACTCCCCGGATTCGGTCTGGCTGCTGCCATCTGCTGCAGGTGTTTCACTGCCAGCTGTTTCTGATACCGCACTGTCCGGCACACTGCTGCCCGCAGACGCCTCTGCAGCCCCGCCATCTGCTCCTGCCTGAGAAGCTCCGGCACCCACTGTAGTCTCGTAAGCATTCAGAATATTGTCTGCTGCCTGCTCCAGATGCCCGATATCCTTCTGGCTGACTCCCACCGCTGCCAGGATCATAGCCACAACGGCAAAAAGAGCCGCTCTGCCTTTCTTTCCCGCCTTCGCTTTTTTATAGCGCTTCACACTGCGCTTCGCCTGATTGTATACATTCTTTTTTCTGCTCATAGTGTATCTCCTGCTGTCATTTTTGATTCATCCCCACCCATTTTCGCAATAAATGGAACGTTTGTCAAGAATGTATGTTCGATTATTTTTAAATACCTTATTTTCAAATACCGTTTCCGTTCATTGACAAACAACACGCTGCATGCTACAATAGCATATGTTTCTATCATCGGCAAGTCACGGTGAGCCAGTAAGGGGTTGTACTGGTTTCGACGGGGATCATGCAGCTGGTGAAGCTATCCGCATGCGGTGCGTCAAACGGCAAAATTAAAATTAAACGCTGAAGATAATTTAGCATACGCAGCCTAATGGCTACTGTCAGCCTTAGTGCACTCACACATTAAGAATCTGGCATCGACTATGTGAGAAACGACATGCATTAAGCTTTGCGTGCATGGGCGTATCATGAAGCTACTGAAACCGCAAGAGTGTCTGTTCCCGTGCGGCAGAGGGAATGTCAAATAGCAGACTATGATAGTAGAAGAACAGGGAATTGGTTTTCGGACAGGGGTTCGATTCCCCTCAGGTCCACTATAAGGGAAGTCTTGAAAAGTCGGGACTTCCCTTATTTTATGCCTATTTGCAGGGCTAAAAGTTATTTATCTTGGAAAGAGAACAGCACAGATTGACAAAATTATTTCCATGCTTTACACTTTAAATTACAGAACACCTCTCGGAACAAAAAATGCCGTGAGAAATATGAAACGAAAGCAAAGGAGAACTCTAATGAAAAAACGGGGCGACTATTTAAAGAAGGCATATTATC
>CAVIRL010000103.1:0-8114 GCA_963645005.1 Prevotella sp. P5-108 | reverse complement strand
CTTTATATATCTCTCAATTATTATTTGATCTTGTGGATCCATCCTTCCGGAGCTTCGATCTTACCCATCTGGATGCCGGTTAAGGTATCATACAGTTTCTGGATGGTCGGACCCATCTTCTCCATGCCGCTCGGGAAGCAGATTTCCTTGCCGTGGTCTACAACCTTGCCTACCGGGGAAATAACTGCTGCGGTTCCGCACAGTCCGCACTCTGCGAAGTCACCAAGCTCAGACAGTTTTACCGGACGCTGGGTTACTTTCAGACCAAGATAATGCTCTGCAACGTATACCAGGGAACGTCTGGTGATGGACGGCAGAATCGAGTCAGACTTCGGCGTTACAAGCTCGCCGTCTTTGGTTACGAACAGGAAGTTTGCACCGCCGGTCTCCTCTACGTAAGTTCTGGTTGCCGGATCCAGGAACATGTTCTCATCAAATCCGTTATCATGTGCTACCTCATGAGCATGCAGGCTCATTGCGTAGTTTAAACCAGCTTTTACATGACCGGTCCCGTGAGGTGCCGCACGGTCGAAGTCGCTGACGCAGATGGTGATTGGCTTTGCGCCGCCCTTGAAGTACGGGCCTACCGGAGTTACCAGGATACGGAACTGATACTCGTTAGACGGTTTTACACCGATCACCGGTCCTGAAGCGAACATGTACGGGCGGATGTAAAGAGTTGCTCCGCTGCCATACGGCGGTACCCATGCCTCGTTTGCCTTAACAACCTGGTCCAGAGCATCCATGAAGCGCTCCTTCGAAAACTGCGGCATCTCAAGTCTTGCGCAGGAGTCCATCATACGTTCTGCGTTTAAGTCCGGGCGGAAGGTTACGATGCTGCCATCCTCGGTGGTGTATGCCTTTAAGCCCTCGAAGCACTCCTGGCAGTACTGCAGGATGCCTGCGCACTCGTTGATGACTACGTTCGGATCCTCGGTAAGGGTACCCTCATCCCACTTTCCGTCTTTATAGTTTGATACATAGCGGTAATCGGTTGTTATATAACTGAATCCGATATTACCCCAGTCAAGATTTTTCTTTTCCATCGTCTTATCCTCCATCTCTGGTTTCCCATGGACCCCGATGCGGTATCCTGATGCATTTGCCGGTTTGTCATCCGCGGGAAGATTTTAATCATCTGATTAATGAACATTATAGTCCCGACTGTTCTGAAAATCAATGGTTGATTCTCAATTTCCCTATACATGTGCTTCATAACAGGTATAATCCAGATTTATAATGTTGTCCTATTTCATAACTTTTCGCAGACATTTTCATGCGGACAGAGCGCAGTCCGCCTAGATCCAGGCAACTCCATCACCTATCGCAGCTTCTGCTTGTAATCCCGTTCTACCTCGCGGCGCTGGTCCTTCCTGGCAATGTCCTCACGCTTGTCATAAAGCTTCTTGCCTCGTGCCAGGCCGATCTCCACTTTTACCAGACTGCCTTTAAAGTAAACCTGCAGCGGCACCAGGGTCAGACCCTTCTCGCGGATTTTACCCTCCAGCTTGTTGATCTCGCTGCGGTGCATCAGAAGCTTTCTTGCCCGAAGCGGGTCTTTGTTAAAGATGTTGCCCTTCTCATAGGGATTGATATGCATGCCATAGATGTAGACCTCATTCTTGTCGATCCGTACAAAGGCTTCCTTGACGCTGCATTTTCCCATGCGGATGGATTTGACCTCCGTTCCGAACAACTCAATGCCGCACTCAAATTTCTCATCAATAAAATAGTCATGGTAGGCTTTTTTGTTGTTGGCCACCAGTTTGATTGCTTCTTTCAAAACAAAACCTCCTGTCTTTTCCCCGGCTTTCTGACTGTCATTTACAGAAATTCCGGCGCATATTCCCGCACAGCTTGCCGGACTTGCGCAAATCATGGCAGCCTATGCTTCTTTCTCCGGAAGTTACATATTCTTTGCCGGGATAAAATCGATTGTCTTTGTAAGCCGGTCGGTGCCGGTTACCACCACCTGGATCTTCTGTCCAAGCTTGTAGGTTTTTCCGCTCATCTCGCCCCGCAGCTCCATGCGCTCCTCATTGAATACATAATAGTCGCCGTACAATTCATTGACATGTACCAGGCCTTCCACGGTATTCGGAAGCTCCACATAAAAGCCCCAGTTAGTCACACCGGAGATGACACCGTCAAAGATCTCGCCAACACGCTTTGACATGTACTCGCACTTTTTAAGCTTGATCGTCTCCCGCTCTGCCTCTTCCGCGCGCCGTTCCGTTGCGGAGCACTGGATGGTCACGCCGGCCAGGATCTTGTCGTAATGGGCAATGCGCTTATCACTCAGACCGCCCCGCAGATTTTCCTTGATGATGCGGTGGATCTGCAGATCCGGGTAACGGCGG
Source organism: Prevotella sp. P5-108 (assembly GCA_963645005.1). Taxonomy (GTDB): domain Bacteria; phylum Bacillota; class Clostridia; order Lachnospirales; family Lachnospiraceae; genus Brotaphodocola. The sequence goes on along the minus strand of CAVIRL010000103.1, from coordinate 5,754 downwards.
ATCGGAGAGGTAAAATGCGTGTAATATTTCGCAGCCAGGCCGAAATGCCCGCTGCAGACCGGCATATATTTTGCCTGCTTCATGGAGCGCAGGGTCAGGCGGCTGATGAGTGCCTCCTCTTCCGTTCCCTCGATCTTTTTCAGAAGCTTCTGCAGCTCCTTCGGATGCACCTCGCCGTCATGGGTACGGATGGTGTAGCCAAAGTTATTGATGAACACGCCCAGGCGCTTCATCTTCTCCGGATCCGGATTGTCGTGAGTACGGTACACGAACGGAAGCTCCTGCCAGAAATAATCCTCCGCGATGGTCTCGTTAGCCATCAGCATAAAGTCCTCAATGATCCTGGTAGCCGCATTCCGCTCGTAGGGCTTGATGTCCACCGGGCGTCCATTTTCGTCCAGGATGATCTTGGACTCTGGGAAGTCAAAGTCGATGGAACCGCGCTGGCGCCTTTTCTCCCGGAGAATGTCCGCCAGCTCTTTCATGAGGCCGAACATCCCCACAAAATCCGCGTACTCTTCCATCATCTTCTCATCGCGGTCTGTCACAATGGCATTCACCGCCGTGTAGGTCATGCGGCGGTCTACCCGGATCACGGTCTCTGCGATCTCATGGCCCAGCACACGACCCTGGGGATCTATCTCCATAATGCAGCTTAAAGCCAGGCGGTCTGTACCTGCATTCAGGGAACAGATTCCGTTGGAAAGCTTATGGGGCAGCATCGGGATAACCCGGTCCACCAGGTACACACTGGTGCCCCGGTTTAAAGCCTCTTCATCCAACGGACTCCCTTCGGTCACATAATGGCTGACATCCGCAATGTGTACCCCCAGTTTATAGCCGTAGCTTTCCCGGCTGATGGTGATGGCATCGTCCAGATCCTTGGCATCCTCACCGTCGATGGTAACGGTCTGCCAGTTGCGGATATCCTTGCGGCCTGCCATATCTTCCTTCTCCACCTCATCCGGGATGCGGCTCACCTGCTTCATGACCTCCGGCGGATATTCGTCCGGAATGCCATAAGCTTTCACGATAGATAAAATATCGGTTCCCGGATCATTCACATGACCGATGATCTCGGTAATGACACCCTCCGGATTCTTGCGCTCGCCGCCAAAATCCGTCAGGCGCACTACGACCTTATGGCCGGTCACTGCCCCCATATCCTTGCCTTGGGGAATGAACACATCGGCGTTGATTTTCTGGTTATCCGGCACTACAAAGCCGTAATTCTTGTTTTTCTGATAAAAACCCACCAGAGTCTGGTTTGCACGCCCGATCACCTTGATGACTGCGCCTTCCGGGCGTTTTCCCCTGGAAGCCGGACTCGCCGTGATCTGCACAGTGTCACCATGCATGGCATCCCTGGTCTTCTCCGCCGGAATGAATACATCCTGGTCCATGCCCTCCACGGTTACAAAACCGAAGCCCTTGGCATGTCCGCAAAATATTCCGGTCAGGGTGAAGGCCTCCGGTTTTCCATATTTTCCGCGTTTGGAAAGTCCCACCTTGCCCTCGGCCACCAGAGCATCCAGAACCTCTTTTAACTCATCCCGCTTTTCCCGCGGAACATCTAACAGCATGGCCAGCTCTTTGATCTTCATGGGCACATAGGTCGGATCATGGATCAGAGCCAGCATTGCTTCTTTTCTTTCTTTTAATAATTCTTCTGTCATAAGTCCTCTCTTACACCTCCGGAACCCGCCGCCTGCAGCTTCTTCCGGATACATGGTAACGAAAAGCACCCTTGTTTCCAAGAGTGCTTTATCATACGCTTACACTAAATTTAATACGATTGCCAGTACCATAAATGCTACTGCAGCAAATGTCGTGAACTTTTCCAGTGTACCTTCCATGGAACGACCTTTATTCTTTCCCCAGTAGGTCTCTGCCATACCGCCGATAGCGCCAAGACCCTGAGACTTGCCCTCCTGAAGTAATACGATCACGGTCAAAGCCAGACATATAAGAACGAAGATCACGGATAAAATCATTTTCAGCATTGAAATGCACCTCCTAATAGTCAAACACTGACATTTTATCATAGGACAACTGAAAACACAAGCGTTTTATTATTGCAGGTTCTTACAAAATGACACCTTTTTCAGCTTCTTAACTCGATTCCGTAAGTCTTTCCAAGCTGTTTGAGGATCTTTTTGACATATCCGTCTACGGTATCTGCGCCGAATGCTTCCTCCTTCGGAGTGAACAGCACGGTGAATGCCATGGACTTTTTATCCTCAGCAATCTGCCTGCCTTCGTAAACATCGAACAGCGTAACATCCTTGACGAAACCACAGGCCTCACGGATGCAAGTCTCTACCTGACCGCAGGTGATGTCTTTGTTCATAACCAAGGCCAGATCGCGCTTTTCCTCTGCAAACTTCGGAAGCGTCTCGAATACAGGAGCCTTGCCATACCATTTTTCCAGAGCCTTCATGCTGATTTCCAGCACATAGGCATCCTCGCGCATTGCCTCATCCTTCATAATCTCGTATTTCACCTTGCCAAGGTAACCGATCTCCTCGCCCTCGCAGAAGATTGACGCAGTCTGGTACGGATGCAGGAACGGCTTTTCTGCCTTTTCGTAGGTAAATGAAACGTGCAGGACATCTGCAACAGTCTCTGCCATGCCCTTTAAGGTGAAGAAGGACTCATTCTTACCGAACACGCCGATGCAGAGGGTCTCGCGCTCCTCCGGGTACTCGGTTAACGGCAGGGACTTCGGAATAAATGCGTTTCCGATCTCATAAATGCGACCCTCAAAGATGCCTCTCTTCTGATTGCGGCCCATAGCGTGGATCATCTGCGGAGCCAGGGTGGTTCTCATCAGAGACAGATCCTCGTTGATCGGGTTCAGAATGCGGATGGTCTTGCGCTCCATGGCATCCTCTGCAAATCCCAGCTCATCTAAATCAGACGGGGAGAAGAAGGAATAATGCATTCCCTCGAAGGCACCTACGCTGCACAGGGCTTTCTTCACCTTCAGGATGGTCTTCTGACGCAGGTTGCTTCCGCCGATGGTTACCTTTGCGGTCGGAAGGAAGGTGGATTTGATGTGCTCGTAACCGTACATACGGATGACTTCCTCTGCAACATCCGGGTAGTCCTCCATGTCCTCACGATAAGCCGGGAAGTGCAGGGTCAGCTCGTCACCGTTGATCTCCGGCTGGAAGTTTAATCCGGTCAGGATGCGCAAAATATCCTCATCCGGAACCGTGATGCCCAGAACGCCGTTCACTTTCTTAATGCTGGTCCTGAAGGTAACCGGCTCCAGTGAATTTCCGGTATTTACATTCTTGTGGGTCCCGGAAACCTTACCCGCACCCAGCTCCTCTACCAGATGCAGAGCACGTTTCATAGCCATCTCGGTGGCGTACTCATCGACACCCTTGGAGTATCTCTGGCTTGCATCAGAGGACTGACCCAGGGCACGGGAGCTTCTGCGGATATTGTCGCGGGCAAACTTTGCAGACTCAAACATCACCTCGGTGGTGGTGTCGCGGATCTCGGAGTTCAGTCCACCCATGATACCAGCCAATGCCACCGGCTTTTTGCCATCGCAGATCACCAGATTGTTTGGGTTCAGGGTAAACTCCTTCTCATCCAGGGTCACGATCTTCTCGCCCTCATTTGCGCGTCTTACCTGAATGGCATTGCCCTCCAGATAATCGCAGTCAAAGGCGTGGAGTGGCTGTCCCAGCTCCCGCATGATGTAGTTGGTAATATCGACAATATTGGAAATGGAGTTGTTGCCGACTAAAGCCAGACGTCTTCTCATCCATGCCGGGGACTGGCCCAGCTTGACATCGTATACATAGTGGGCAATGTAACGCGGGCACAGATCCGGTGCGTCTACGGTTACCTCAAAGTTCTCTTTCTCCACCTCAGTTTCGGTGTAATCCAGAGCCGGAGTTTTGAGTGGCTGGCCCAGTGCTGCTGCCACCTCTCTTGCCAGGCCGAAGATGCTCTGGCAGTCTGGACGGTTTGCGGTAATGGAAACATCAAAGATCCAGTCATTTAAACCGGTAAGTTCTTTGACATCAGAACCAATCTCAGCATTCTCCGGCAATACCAGCAGTCCGTTGTAGCCGGCACCCGGATACAGGTCTTCGTTTAAGCCCAGCTCGGTTCCGGAGCAAAGCATGCCCTGGGACTCATAACCTCTTAATTTGCCTTTTTTGATGGTTGCCACGCCCTCGATGGTGACGTGGTCTTTTGCGGTTGCGTATACCTGTGCGCCAATCATGGCTACCGGGTACTTGCCGCCTGCCTTAACATTGTCAGCGCCACAGCAGATCTGTAACAGTTCCGGACCGCCTACGTTGACCCGGCACACATGAAGATGAGTCTCCGGGATCGGCTCACAGGACTCCACGTAACCAACCACGATCCCGCTGATGTCCTTACCCACCTGCCATTTTTCTTCTACTTCAAATCCACAGTCGAAAAGTCTGGTCTCCAGTTCATCTGCGGAAACATTGATATCTACATAGTCATTTAACCAGCTTAATGGTACAAGCATTTCTAATCCTCCTGTCCTGATCAGTCATCGATCTGATCCAGCACACGCAGATCAGACTCAAAAAGCATCTTGATGTTGTTGATACCGTATTTCAGCATTGCGATACGCTCCAGACCAAGGCCGAAAGCAAATCCGCTGTATTTCTCGGAATCGATGCCGCAATTCTCCAGCACCCTCTTGTTAACCACACCTGCACCCAGAACCTCGATCCAGCCGGTGCCCTTGCACAGTCTGCAGCCCTTGCCACCGCACTGGAAGCAGCTGACATCAACCTCAACAGACGGCTCCGTGAACGGGAAGTAGGACGGACGAAGTCTGGTGCGGGTGCTCTCGCCGAAGATTCTCTGAACAAACATGTCCAGCATGCCCTTTAAGTCGCAGAGGGTGATGCCCTCGTCCACAACCAGGCCCTCCATCTGGCTGAACATCGGAGAATGGGTTGCATCGTCATCGGAACGGAATACCTTACCCGGGGAAACGACCTTGATCGGCGGCTTCTGGGCTTCCATGACATGAACCTGGCCGGCGGAAGTCTGGGTACGCAGTAAGAATTCCGGAGACAGGTAGAAGGTATCCTGCATATCGCGGGCCGGATGGTCCTGCGGAGTGTTCAGTGCAGTGAAGTTATAGTAATCCGTCTCGATCTCGGTGCCCTCGTACACTTCAAATCCCATGGATGCGAAAATGTCAGTCAGTTGGTTGCGCACGGTGGTTACCGGATGCAGATTGCCATAGCGGATCTTTACCGGCGGCATGGAAATATCGATCTTCTCGGATTCGTAGCGCTGCTGCTGCTCTTTCTCTTTTAATTTCTGATCCAGCTCATCGAAAAACTGGTTCGCCCACTCTTTTGCGCCGTTGATGGTCTTACCAAACTCTGCTTTCTGGTCGTTCGGCACATTGCGCATTTCCTTCATCAGCAGACCAATGCGGCCCTGCTTGTTATCCAGAAAGGTCTTCTTGAACTCGTAGACACTTCTGGAAGTGGTCAGAGCATCTGCGCCCTGACGGATCTCTTCTTTGATCGCAGCGATCACTTCATTCAGCTCTTTTAAATCCTGCATGATTTTTCTCCTTTATTAAATATGAAACCTTTGATTTGCAATCCGCACATGTACTGATAAGAGGGAAATAAAATAGAATCCGGCTTGCCGGATTCTCGCGCCGAGGCGCGGTTGCTTCAGCAACCATCTACCCTTGCGCCGAGTGCGCATCCTCGCGGAGCGTTT
>CAVIRL010000102.1:0-10014 GCA_963645005.1 Prevotella sp. P5-108 | reverse complement strand
CAATTTAAAAGCGCCCTCCAGAAACGGCTTTAAGTGCTCTTTAAAATTGTCGCCCGGATATACCGCATACTTGCCAAATGCATAGTGCGCGTCTCGTCCGCCCTCGCAAGGTCCGCCGCCCGGCCAATGCTTTACCATGGCCGCAACGCTGTGTGGTCCCCAGCCGTTGTTGTTATCCGGATCGTTCTGCAGCCCCTCACAGTATGCCTTGGCATACGCAGTTACCATGTTACTGCTCTGTCCGTAGGTCTCCGAAATCCTCATCCAGCGCGGCTCTGTCCCCAGATCGATCTGCGGTCCAAGCTCGGTCGATATTCCGAGTGCGCGATACTCCCGCGCCGCTACTCTTGCAAACTGCTTTACCAGCTCCGGTGAAAAAGTCGCTGCCATTCCAAGCCCGATCGGCCATTTGCTGGTATCCTTCGCATCGGTTTTGTATTCGGCGGAGGCACAGCCGACTCCATGCCTTGGATCGGTGCTGGTATTGACCGGGATGCCGTGCGGCATCGTCTCGCATAACGCCTGCATTTCATTGTTCCATCTGGCTGCCACTTCGCCATTCTTTAAGTCTTTTGCAAGCACAAATCTAAGATGGTCTTTGGTCAGGAACTTGATCTGCTGATCCGTAAGCTCCCAGTCCTCGGCACCAGACTCTGCAAGCCCTTTTCCGCCGTGGTATGTCCCGGATGTCCAGCTTCCACCCTCCGCCGGTACGAGCTGATGGTTGCTGTACATCATAAGTCCGGCGATCTCCTCTATGCTAAGCCGGGATGCCAGATCCTCGGCGCGCTCCTCCGGCGACAGCCGCCAGTCCTCATAAGGGACGAGCTGCCCTGTGCGTTCAAAATCTTTAAAAAACAATCCGTCTTTTTCAATGATCGGTACGCTCGTATAGCCAAGCGTCGGACCATTTTTATTCGTGATGGTCGTATAGCTGACCGGTGCCTTGGTTGGTTGATTGTTGCTCATTGTCAGATCCCCCTGCATTGTATATTCAAACCCTTTGCGTTAATTATAACGCGTTTTTCAAAGAATTTCGATTCTTATTTGTAGTTTGTGCGCTGTTTTTGTATACAAAAAGGGCTTTCCCCAAACCTGTTGGAGAAAACCCTTTGTCTGCCTATTTTTACGGAAGTAAAACTAGATGTTCAGTAAATCGCTGTATACCTTTAATGCGCCGTCAGTCTCATGCGCAAGTACCTTCTTTGCAAGTACCTTTCCAAGCTGTACGCCTTCCTGATCAAAGCTGTTGACATTCCATACGAAGCCCTGGAACATAACCTTGTTCTCGAAGTGTGCCAAAAGTGCGCCAAGTGCCTCCGGGGTAAGCTGATCGCCGATGATGATGCTGGATGGACGACCACCCTCAAAGTTCTTGTTCTTATTGTCATCTGCCTTACCACATGCGAAAGCAACGATCTGGGCTGCAACGTTTGCGCAAAGCTTCTGCTGGCTGGTGCTGCCCTGGATGTCTACGTCTGTTCCGATCTGGCTGTTCTTAAATCCGATGAACTGAAGCGGAATGATGTCAGTTCCTTGATGCAATAACTGATAGAAGGAGTGCTGTCCGTTTGTTCCCGGCTCACCGAAGATAACCGGTCCGGTCACATAATCTACCGGCTCGCCAAAACGGTTGACAGATTTTCCGTTGGACTCCATATCAAGCTGCTGTAAATGAGCAGGGAAACGGGAAAGTGCCTGTGAGTACGGAAGCACTGCAGTTGCAGGATATCCGAGTCCGTTTCTCTCGTATACTCCGATCAACGCATCCATAAGTGCTGCGTTCTTGCGGATGTCGGTATTTTTTGCAAGGACATCTTCCTCTGCTGCGCCCTTTAAGAAACGATCAAATACTTCCGGTCCGAATGCAAGGGAAAGAACTGCTCCGCCTACCGCAGAGGTAGAGGAGAAACGTCCGCCAATGTAATCGTCCATGAAGAATGCTGCAAGGTAATCGCTGCTCTTTGCAAGCGGTGAAGTCTCGCTGGTTACTGCGATCATGTGCTTAGATGCATCTAATCCTGCTTTTGCAAGGGCATCCTTGACAAATGACTCGTTGGTAAGTGTCTCAAGTGTGGTTCCTGACTTGGATACCAGGATGAAGATAGAATGCGCAACGTCAGTAGCGTTAAGCACTGCTGCCGCATCATCCGGATCTACGTTGCTGATGAACTTTGCTTCCATCTTGAACAGTCCATTTTTCTTTGCCCAGTTCTCCAGTGCAAGGTACATTGCACGCGGTCCAAGATCGCTTCCGCCGATACCAATCTGTACAACAGTGGTGAACTTCTCGCCTGCTGCGTTGGTGATCTCTCCGGAATGAACCTTATTAGCAAAATCAGCGATTCTCTGCTGCTGCTCTACATAAAATGCTCTCTTGTCTACGCCGTCAGCGGTAACAGCATCCCCAAGCTGTCCGCGGGTCAGCTGATGAAGGACGAGACGCTTCTCGCCGGTGTTGATCACTTCGCCATTATACAGTGCTGCGTACTTATCGGTAAGCTGTGCTTCCTCTGCAAGTGCGGCAAGCTTGTCGATCACTTCGTCGTCAACTGCCTTCGCTGCGTAATTATATACAAGTCCGGCGCCCATCGGTATGCTGTAATTCTTTACACGATCTGCTCCGTTGTCCCCCGACATTACTTCTGCAAGATTAACCTTCTTCGTGTTCTCTGTGAGATCCTTATAGGATTTCAAGGTATCAAAATTGTTCCATGCTACCATTTTCTTATATCCTCCGTGTTAAAATGGTTATTCGTAACTGTTCAGTACCTTCACAGCTGCGAAACGCAAGCGAATTAAAATCAGCTGCGCTGATAAACGCTTGCTCCGGCATAATATACATTTTTTGCGAAATATGCGGTGCCGCATATTTCTGTGCTGAATAGTTACGTTATTTCTTTCTTTGCTACTATAACGCAAAAAGGGGCGGGAATGCAATGGTTATTTCATATCTTCCAGTATATAGTTTAATATGTTTTCCTGATAGCCTGCCATTTTTTTCTCTCTTACATGCCTTGCGGTTTCACGAAGTATAGGATTTTGAACTGTATCCAGTTTTTTTAACGTCACATCCCCGACTATCTCTCCTGAGAGACTATTTTCATAATCGCAATCTGACATTCTCCATATATGAATTCTATCTCCGTATTTTTTCCATAGCCTGTCTGCAATGCAGATTCCGTCAGGATCTGTGTCACCGCTGTAATAGATTTCCACACCGCTATCAACCAAGAACGGAATTAGTTTTACCGCTGCACTACGCAGCTGCCCTGATGTGCATAGAAGTGTGATTTCTTTTTGTGCCAAATGCTTTAAAAGATAGCTAAATACCATTTCATTTTCCACAATATATGCTTTTCTTCCAGCCGGCTGGACTGCTGTCAGTCCCTGTAAATTTTCCATTGTTACCGCACAGGGCTCTTTCATGCTGCAAAATGCATCAAATGCCGGATGCCACGCTCCCTTTATCTGCACTCTCATTCCATATATATGCACGATAGAAGATATATTATCTGGTACAATTCCATAAGACAGCAATAGTGCTCGCCACGCATGAGCATTTCCCGGATAATCCGCCTTTTTTCCAAAGCACAGACCATGGATCAGCAGCTGACCTGCTGCTGTTCCCTGATCAAAATAATGTGGATTACCAGACATTTCAGCCGCAAATACTGCCAACGGACATTCCACCTTTGTTTTTGCTGCGTCCTCCAATTCATCAACAGCTCTTCCAACCGTCTCCAGCAGTTTTCCTGCCTGAATTTTGTCCTTTCCGTATTCCCTGACTGCAATCTGGTATCCGAATTTTTTCTCGGATACCATTTTTTGTATCCATAAAACGGCAAGCTCACTCTTCCTTGATTCAGTTTCCAGACATTGCTCTACCGCCTCAAAAAATGTGCGCTTCTCCCGTTCCTCATGAGTTCGCCTCTCCTGTGTGGTTGTTATTTTTCTGCCGAAATACACTTCCAGCATTTCCCGGAAATCGACCGGTGCATATTTTGTATTCTGTATGCCCTTTTCGAATTCCGCAAAAGAGAACCGCACGGTATCCTCATAAAATACTCTTCCGACAATTCCTCCAATGGCTCTTCTCTCTTCTTCGGCAGCATCCGTCAGTATAATCGTTCCGGCTGTTCTGCCATAAGATTCCCACTTCTTTTTAAATTCACGAAAGCATCGGTCAAATGAGGGATTTTCTTTGAAATATCTTGCACAAGCTTCGTTATTGTTCATCCAATACCCTCTCATGTCCATTCCATGTATACCGGATTACTGATACTACCTGAGAATTCTCCGGACGATGCAGCTCGGCAATTTTAAGGTTCTTAACATTCTCAAAGCAGCCCCATAATGCCTGTGAATTCATGATGTAGTCAAAATCCAGTTTATGAACCAGCTCAAACATGCTTTTAATATTCCTATCATCAACACCGGCAAAGGCCTCGTCCAGGGCAATCATTCTCGGATGGTCCTTATTGCCTGCCTTTTGATACTGGGCGTTTACAGCTCCAAATAATGGTACATACATTGCCATTGCTTTTTCGCCTCCACTAAACTGATTGAATGCCGCATTCGTCAGGAGCTTTTTGTTCCCTTGCCCACGCTTGAAAAACATCTGGAATTCGAACCATTTCCTGTAATCCAGTGCCTCTCTTACCAGTTCCATATAATTGATGATCGTTCCTGCAGCCTCCAATGCTCCTTTTTCTGTCCGGATCTTGCTGCGAAAGTGTCCCGCTACCTTCTCAATGTCATCCATTGTCAGTAATACCTTGTCACGCAGTAGGATCTGCTCCAGTTCAACGGTATCCAGCTCCTTATCATTCTCTGCCTTACGCGGCTTCCACTCTAGTGAAAAGCTAAGCCCCATAGAGGTATCCATCTCTTTCATAAGCATTGACATGTCGGAAGCCCACTTTCTGCTTTCTGCGATGCGATCCGTGAGCTGCTGGCTGATCGTCTGGGATAAAATATCCTCGAAAAGCTCCCTGTCCTTATCCTGTATCAAGAGCTTTGTCTCATCAATCGCCATCCTTAACGCGCCATAAAATTCTTCCAGATATATCTTTTTTCCATTCCATACAGAAACAATGCACACTCTCTTCCGGACAGCATCACCGTTCTCCGTATCTCCAAAACACTCTTCCATGGAGGTTCCATAGCTTGCAAGGCTTCCACTATGCTGACGGTATACATTATATAATGCCTGCAGCATATCCGCAGATTCTCTGTTTCTGTCACCTTCCCTCACTACTTTTACTGCTTCCCTTGCACATTCGGAGATCGTTCTCTCCCCGCGTTCAAAAATCAGCTTTAATCCGAGCTCTTCTTCAAAATAATTTCTGAGCACATTTTCTTCTGTAATTGCCTGACGCAGCATTTCCTTTTGTTTTGGGAGTTCTTCCTGCAGCATGCTCAGCCTTTCCTCAAGCTTTGCCTCCCGGGTCATCAGGCTGCTTAGAGTTTCAACCAGGTGCTCCAGTTCTTCCTTGATCAGCTTCAACCGGTTTGCCTTTTCTACCAATTCCGGACTGTTTAAGTATTCCTCCAGCTGCCGCATCTGTATTTCACAGGATTTTACACTTGTTCTATAATTATTCTTCTCCGCAAAGGCTGCATCAAGATCATCATTACGCTGCTCCAGCTGCTCCTTTTTGTCTCTGCAGATACTCCGTTCTGTCTGAATATGCATTAATTCCTGCCTTACCTGCTGCCAGAGCCTTGCATATTCTTCCGCTGCCTCGCAGGCCTCTTCGTAGGCTTTTGCATTTCTGCTGTATGGGAACATCTTACAAAGCTTTAACATTTCCTGATAACATCGGTTCTTCTGTTCCGACAGCTTGTATTCCTGATCCTGCTTTTTTTGATATTCCTCCTCTAAAGCTCCCAGCATATGCGCACATTCATTCTTCTCAGCAAATGCTCTCTCAATCGCTGTAAAATCCGGAATGCTGCGATACTCCTCAAGCTGTTTTTCCATCCGTTTCTCTATGCATGAAATAGTTTCGTCCAAATTCCGGATATTCTCCTTAATATTTCCAATCTGGATCTGCAATTCCTGAAGCTTTTGCTCTTTGCGGCGTTTTCTGGCAAGATGCCCTACATATTCCGCTGTAGCCTTCTCTGCCTTTCCGGCAAGGATTCCATGGTGGAAGCTTCCATCAGTCCCAAGATAGATTCCTTGCGCTTCCCCCTCCTGTTCATATATATTACTGAGAATCTCCAGTACAGGTTCACGCAGATTCTGCGGCAGATCCTCACTTATTGTCAGTTTTGAGAACCTGCTGCTTCCCATTCCATCTGTCCTTAGCACGATATCCAAAAATTCCGGACATTGCGTGTTCATTTTTTCATAATCCTGTCTTGTCACAACCAGCGCATCTAAAATTCCCGATTTCTGCAGCTGCGCCTCAAGCATTGCACACTCTGCCTCATCCAGATTCTTTGCAAACTCCACAGATTTATAAAACGGTATTGCCGTTATGCCAGCCTGCGCCAATGCCATGCGGGTCCTCTCTGTTCCTTCATCGCGTTCCGGTTCGAGTTCCTTTTGCTCCTGTACCTTCCGCAGTTGCTCCTCGGCTTCCGTCAGGGCTTTTGTCTGAATATCCCGCTGGTATTGTTTCTGGTTTTTCTCATCATTTTGACTCTGACGCTGGCTCTCATAATCCTCACGAAAAGCATTTTGAACTTCTGCACCATCCGCAGTTGTCTGATATTGCTTTATCCTTTGTTCTGCAAACAAAAGAACCTGCTGCTTTGGATGCCATTCAACAGCCTCTTCTGCTCTGTGGAAGGTTTCCGTGATCCATTCATCAATCTTATCCGCCACCTGTTCTTCTGCGATTTCCAGCTTCTTCTCCTCTTCTGCTTTCGCTTTTCGGGTCTTTTCTAACTGGCTGGATGCTATTTCATACTGCTCAGATACCTGTTCATATTTCTGGAGTGCAGACCTTCCAACCATCAGCTGGCTCTTCCACAGTTGAAGGCTCTGTGTTATTTCGTCCTTTTCCTCATATTCTTCCAGGCTGATCTTCTGTTTTACGTTTTCATGCTGATCCCATTTCAGGATCTCCTGCTGCGTATCCAGATCTTCCTTGCGTTCTCTCAATGTATCTCTGCGGAAATCCAGACCCTCCTGCAGCTTTTTCAGCCTCTGCTCTTCCTCCCATATCCGGTCTTTGCAGTCCTGAACTCGCTTCTCCCAACGCTGTTCTCCTTCTACCGCATCCGCGTATTTTTGTTTTAGCTCTTCAAGCTTGCGGTCTGCATTCTCCAGTTCCGGATCCATAAGTGCATTACGTTCTGTTTCTTTCAGCCTTTTTTCTTCTGTCAGACGTGCTGTCTCCAGTACCGTCCGTTTCTGTTCTTCCTCCGCAGATCTATGCCTTTCCTCTTTCTCTGCAAGCTGCGCCTGCATTTTTTCAACTTCATGCTTTTTGTTCAGATACCCCTGTGCCTTCTTTGCCAGCATATATTGATTATATCTGGTATACTCATTCCGGATTATCTTCACATCATCGCATGCCCTGTTCAGCATTTCCAGGCTGTCCTGAATTTCATCCATTTTTTCCATGGCATCTACCATCGGACGCAGGTCTTCGTCTGTCAATGTCTGCAGAGAATCATTAAGAATCTCATACACCTTTGTCGGTTTGAATTCCTTGGAAAGCTTTGGTGCACGCACCTTTACAAGGAGTTTTATAAACTGCTCATATTGCTCTTCCTTCCGGAATCCGAAGATATACTGATTCACATGCTTTTTATATTCAGACTGATTGTCAGTAAAGAAATTATCTTCTCCCAGTTCTGCTCTCATATCCCGCTTGTCGCGTGGGATTTTGCTTGTCCCTACCTCTTTGTACAGCCACAGGTCATACCCGATCCGCCGTCCATCCAGGATCACAAAGCCCCAGAAATCCATCGGTTTTCCACGCTTTGCCTTCTGCCCGATTCCAATCGTGCGGTATTCTCCGGACTCGCTCTTTTTAAACTCTAAAAACAGATATCCTGTTGCCTCATCCCTTCCTTCTTCCCCAAGAAAATAGTATTCCATCCGGCGGTCACTAGATCCAAACGGATCAAGGCGGCTCGGCGTGCGGTCTCCATCCAGCACAAATGGTATAAAGCTCTGGGTCGTAATAGATTTTCCTGAACCATTCTGTCCACGAAGCAGCAGCTTTCCATCTTCAAATTCGAAATCTTCTTCGTCATACAGCCAGAAATTCACAAAACCGATCCGGTTCATCTTCCATCGTTCATTCATGCTTCACCGTCTCCTTTATAATCTGCCGGATAAGATCCGGTCAGTCTGCCGACCGCCGGCAATACTATGATCCACTCTCCATCGCACCGGACCAGCATCCAGTCCTTCATATACTTCAGAACGGTATCTACAAGTCTGCCGTCATCCATCTCGCAATATTCTTTGCTCCATGCGTCCTTCCATTTGTGCCTGCATTCAAATATAATCCTTAGGAATTCTGTTCTTGGCATGTAAATGCACTCATCTTCCTGCAGCTTCAGTCTGCCTGCCTTCAGTTGTTCCTGTATGTTCGCACAAATCAAGAGAACGCTTTCCGAGATCTGCGCATCCCGTGGATGAACATTACCGTAGCAATCATCTGTATCCAGCGTAAAAAAAGCTGCGTTCTGGTAAATATCAAGATGTCCTCCCATATTTTCCTGCATATACCTGCCAATCCACTGTCTTTGATTTTTCAGATACAATGCATCTGCATCATCTGTCTTGCTCCAATAAAATGCCGGGCAGACAGCCAGCTGCCTGTACACCCTATTGGTGCGGACTGCTCCTCTGTTCTCTTGAAACTCTTCAAAATCCGTCTTTTCGAAATCACGCCAAGACTCAAAAGCAGAAATATCTGTTGTAAAACTACATGTAAAATACTTTGAATATCCCGTGTTTTCATATAGCACTTCCTGTCCTGCCTCCTGACTAAAGGATTCACTTTTTCCCTCATACACCCGGAGCATCTTCAGCCGCTCCATGTATTGTAATACTCGTACCAGAGATTTCCTTTGCGAAAAAGAAGTCCAATCCACAGGTACATAGTTCTTAAGCTGTGTTTCCACGTAGTCAATCAGCTCTGACAGAAGAAATTGCTTTCCCTCCTCAGCATCCTCCAGATACATCAATATGACACACAAAATATAGTAATCCCGGAGATCTGTAAACTCTGCAATTCCCATGAAGGCTTCCGCATGAGCCGGTTTCTTTTCCAGCTTCAGCAGCTTTTCGGTATGTATCAGTTTCCATCCCAGCTGCTCCCTGATGAATCGCTGAAAATTAGGGATGTCTCTCTTGACCTTATAAAAGGTCTCTTTGTCATCCTCTCTGCTAATCCAGAAGTTCTCCATTAACGTTCTGATTTCGTTCATAACTCTTTAAACTCCAATACATAATCCGGCATTCTCAGATCTCCGTCCTCACACCTTAAGACACAGCTTCCCGCTCTTTTCACAAGCAGATATTCCTGTCCATATTCCGTTCGTCCCAGCTTCTGTGAGCTCATGTTCGCCAATGCGATCCATTGTAAAAAAATCGACCGCGTGTCTTCTGAAATGACTTCATCAATTTCCGCAAAACGGATTTTCTGATCCTTTATATACCGTAGTACCAGCTCCCGCTGCCGCTGTGCCTTACGCAGATAGCTTTCCCGCTGTGCCATTTTCTCCAAGGACTTATCTGAAAATCCTATCCGATCCTTTTTCTCACGATATCCTCTCGTATGCGGCTTCAGCCAGAATTCTTCCGGTTCCTCCTGATAAATACTGCAGTTGATATCATCGCTCTCTCTCGGTATATTCACCTTATAATGTTCTATCTGCTGAACTCCGAAAACATGTGCCGACAGTTTATGTGCTTCTTCCAGATCCTCGCATTTTATGAACAGTTCCAGGAACTTTTTATAATCGTCCTTCCGGCTGATTCCCCAGTTCTGGATCTGGACAATCAGAGCCGCATTCTGGATGATATTACGTATAATA
>CAVIRL010000101.1:4495-10063 GCA_963645005.1 Prevotella sp. P5-108 | reverse complement strand
TATAAGTTAACAGTTTTTTTAATGCTAATTTTTCATTAAGGACACCTTCTTTCGTATGTTTTTTATTGGTAACATAATTATACAATAAAAGGTGTCCTTTTTGATTGCTTATACAGAAAAAAATAGTAACTTTTAGTTCGATATGAGAATTCCCCGCTTTGCTAGATGAAGCCTTGGTAAAACGGGGAACTTTTTATCTTAAAAGCGAAATCTCTGGGAACTCAGGCCGTTTTGGGCTGCTGGATTTTCGTTCGGGATCCGGACACCGGAACTGGAAACTGGTGGATGTTTTGAAAAGGAACTTGAAAAAGAACACTACATGTTGTATAATCAATTCAGAACAGACGAGACAGCAAGTAAGTCCTGAAGTGTTCGACAACCTTACCCATTTTGAACCTACATTACTGACTACGGGATTCCTATATCTGTTGGCAGATGTCAGGCCTCCATCGAGTGGAAGGCAGAAACCAGCGTGCGGTTGCCCACCTAGCTTCGCTAGGCGTCAATAAGTAAGAACGGCACATTCGGGATTACAAAAGAGAAAAGAGCAGCGGAAACCCCGCTGCTTTTATTGTTCTGTATTTATTTTATAATTTATTAACTTTATCTTTATAATACGGTGTGATAGACTATATATTATTCCATGAAAGGAACTATGAATATGAAGAGTGATAAGTACCGCACGTACATATACTGGGGCATAACTGCGCTGGCTGTACTGCTGCTTCTGGTGGCGGCCGTGTTTGTAGTCATGCGCTGGTCCTTTGTGACAGCGGCGGGAGAAAAGATTGCGAATATTCTTGCACCGGTGATCTATGGGGCCGTGTTCGCTTATTTGCTGAATCCGGTGTACAACCGGGTGCAGGCGGCAGTCATGAAACTGACAGAGAAGGTCATTCCGCAGGAGAAGAGCCGGAAAAAGCTGGGAGGGTTTCTTGGCACACTGGCCAGTTTGCTTTTTCTGGTTACCGTGGTGGTCGGTCTTATTTCCATGCTGATTCCGCAGCTGATCAGCAGCGTCCGCGGAGTTATGGAAACGATGCCATCCAGTATTAACAATCTGGAAATCTGGCTGGAAAAGGTTCTGGCAGACAACCCGGACCTGGAAGGGCAGGTCATGCAACATTATGGCGCAGCGGCAGAGTATCTGCAGAACTGGATGACGAATGTGGTGGTGCCGAACATTTACCGGATCATCGGCAGTGTGTCCAGCGGTGTGGTACTGGCTGTTCGTGCTGTGTTTGATATCATCATCGGTCTTATTGTCATGGTTTACCTGCTGAACATGAAAGAAAAACTGCTGGCTCAGGCCAAAATGATCATTTACGGGGTATTTCCGTTAAAGATCGCGAATAAAGTGATAGAGGAAGGACGGTATGTGCATCAGGTGTTCGGCGGATTTATCATCGGCAAGCTGCTGGATTCCCTGATCATCGGCCTGATCTGTTTTGTGCTTCTGGGCTTTGCCAATATGCCGTATGTGCTGCTGGTCAGTGTGATCGTGGGCGTGACCAATGTCATTCCGTTTTTCGGACCGTTCATCGGGGCTGTTCCGAGTGCGTTCCTGATCCTTCTGGCAGATCCGATGAAATGCCTGTATTTCCTGATCTTCATCCTGCTGCTGCAGCAGTTTGACGGCAATATTCTCGGACCGAAGATCCTGGGAGATTCTACAGGACTTTCCAGCTTCTGGGTGCTGTTTTCCATTCTGCTGTTCGGCGGCCTGATGGGATTTGTGGGTATGATCATTGGAGTTCCGGCCTTTGCGGTTATCTACCGTCTGGTGAAGGAGTTCACCACCTGGCGGCTGGGAAAAAAGAAATTGTCCGGCGATCTCGACGAATACAACGGGCTGGATCATATTGACGAGACAGAACAGACTTATATAAAAAATAGAGGACTTTATGAAAAAACGTAATATGATCCGGTGGATTCTTGGAATTCCGGTGATCGTCCTGACGTTAATCCTGGTGATCTTAATCTGTGAACCGGAAAAATCAGGAATTACCAGGGCGGCGGCTGCAAAGTCAGTCGCCCTTGCTCTTTTATCACCGGAAAAATTAAAAATCTGGGAAAAAGAATATGGGGCGTCTCATTTTGCGGCAGATGAAGTGGGCGAGTGGTATGTGCCTTATCTGGACTATCTGTATGAAAACGGATATCTGGATGAAGCAGAAACTCCGGCAGACCGGGAGCATGCGGAAGGCCTTCTGACCTGCAGCGAGGCAGCCCGGATCGCAGGGCAGGTGTCCGGCAGCCTGAACCGTCTTGTGCCCGGAAACCGGCGCTCCGGGGACAAGGCATATCCGGAAGATGCCTGGTGGCTCCTTTATGATTCGCTGCTAAAGGAAGCAGACCCGGAGGGGGCAGTACATACGGAAACGGTCCGCATTTACGGTACTCCGGAAAACATTCAGGGGTGTCCGGCCTGGACTGCCTATACCAGCCTTGGAACCATCACCTTTTACGGCCTGTCGCTGGATTCCTATGTGGACCATGAGTTGTCCGTCTGGATCCGGGACGGCGAACTGATCCATGTGCAGAAGGATAAGGGACAGAATACCCTGTACCGAAATGTCTGGATCCTGGACGGGGACAGCCAGGGACTGATGGTGTATATCGGAGACATTCAGCGGAAGATCTCTTTCCGGAAAAGCTATAAAAAGACGGAGGAGCTCATCGGCAATCTGGCGGATCTGACCATGGAGCACGGAAAAATCACGAAGGTGTCCGTGAAGAAGGAACGGATCAGCGGAAAAGTCCTTTCCGTGCAGGGCAGTGCCATCGAGCTGGAGGGGTATGGAAGTGTGCCGCTGGATGAGGAATATAAGGTATTAAAGACCTACGGCGATGTAAAGCGGCAGCAGCTTTCGGACATTCTGGTGGGAAGCGAGAACCAGGAATTCGTGGTGGCGAAAGGGAAAATTTGTGCGGTGATCAAGGAGCGGGAGGATGCGGCGGACCAGATCCGCGTGCTGATCCTGGGAAATGGTTTCCAGAGCCGGTATCATGAGAGGATTGAGATTACCTGTCCGGGCAGCATCAAAGAGATTCAGGGAGAGAAGGAAACGATACTGGATCCCGGCACGGTCGTTTCTGTGGCCGGCGGGGATGGAAGCTGCAGCGAGCGTATGATCCTGGAGCCACAGGATGGGAATGAGCTTACCGTGACCAGCTTAAACCGTGCCCAGGGACTGCCGTCCTATGGCGGCCGCCTGGAAATCCTTGATACGGATGAAGGACTGGTGCTGGTCAATGAAATTGCTCTGGAAGAGTATTTAAAGAAGGTTATCCCCAGTGAGATGCCTTCCGGCTACGAGAAGGAGGCATTAAAGGCCCAGGCGGTCTGTGCCCGGACTTATGCGTTCATGCAGAGCCGGAGCAACAGCTACAGCGCCTATGGAGCCCAGATTGACGACAGCACCCGGTTCCAGGTCTACAATAACGTAGACCCGGATGAGAAGACAGCTCAGGCAGTACAGGAAACCTATGGAAAAATGTTATACTACAACGGAAATCCGATCACGGCGTACTATTTCTCCACCTCCTGCGGTACCACCACCAACACGGCTATCTGGGACAATGACCCGGAGGATACGCCGTATCTGCGCTGCCTAAGTCTGCAGACGGCAAGAAGCCGGCTGAGCTTTGCAAACGAAGAAGAATTTGCTTCCTTTATCAAACGGAAGGATTTTTCCGCATATGATTCTTCCTATCCGTTGTACCGGTGGAATCTGAAAACCAATGGGACGGTTATTGCGTCGCATGTGGGCAGAGTGGGAACGGTGACCGGTGTGTCTGTTACCGAACGCGGGCCGGGCGGCGTGGCCATGAAACTTCTGGTAAAGGGAAGCGAAGGGGAGACCACCATATCCGGTCAGAACGCCATTCGCAGTGCCTTGGGAGACTCCTCCCTGACACTGAATCACCTGGATGGAAAAACCTCCGAAGGCTGGTCCCTGCTTCCCAGCGGCTTTCTTACCATAGAAGAAGCCGGAACGGATGAAAACGGCATCGTGCAGTTTCGGGTTTACGGCGGCGGCTACGGCCACGGCGTCGGCATGAGCCAGAACGGCGCCCAGGCCATGGCAAAGGCCGGCATGGGATACGAAGAAATCCTGAAATACTTTTACGATGGCGTGACCATCGAAGAAACGGAATAAAATTTTTCCGGCAGTGTATAAGAACGGAAGGGAAGGACATAATAGGAGTAGTACCAAAGAAAAGAGAAATACTTATCCTCCCCTTTTTAGTAAGCTCCGGCGCGAAGACACGCTGGGGCTTATTTTTTTGTATGACAGGAAATTGCAAGGCACATTCTTTTTACAGTTCCGAGGTGGGAAGTTTTCGTGCCGCGTGAACCGGAAAGAATACATGAAATATGGTGCCGGACGGTTGCATTCGCCCCGGAATCTTCGTATAATAAGGAAACATGTGAAACACCGGAAACCAGTTACAGATTGAGACAGAAATGAGGACAGATATGAAAAATCTATTAGTTGGACAGTCTGGCGGACCTACCGCTGTGATCAATGCGAGTCTGTATGGTGTCGTGAAAGCGGCTCTCGCGTCACCGGAAATTGGCCATGTGTACGGCATGGTCAATGGCATCGAGGGCATGCTGCAGGATCATACGTTGGACCTGGGCGAGAGTCTTTCCGAGGCGGAACTGGAGCTTTTAAAGCTGACTCCGGCGGCCTACCTTGGCTCCTGCCGCTACAAGCTCCCGGAGAGCTTGACGGATGCCTTTTACGAGACCATTTTTGAAAAATTCCGCCGGATGGAGATTAGTTATTTCCTGTACATCGGCGGCAATGATTCCATGGATACAGTCAGCAAGCTTTCCCGCTATGCGGCCCATCATGGAAGTGATATCCGGTTTATCGGCATTCCGAAGACCATTGACAATGACCTGGTCCTGACGGATCACACACCGGGCTACGGCAGCGCGGCAAAGTATGTGGCAGCTTCTGTGCGGGAGATCGCCCTGGATGCTTCGGTATACCGGCAGAAGGCGGTCACCATTGTGGAACTGATGGGACGCCACGCCGGATGGCTCACGGCAGCCAGCGCACTGGCCCGCAAGTTCGAGGGAGACAACCCGGTGCTCATCTATCTGCCGGAGGCAGACTTTGAACTGGAGCAGTTCGCAAAGGATTTAAAAGCAGCTCTGGAAAAGCAGAACAGTGTCGTGGTATGCGTGTCGGAGGGCATTTCCGACGCCGCCGGAACCTTTATCTGTGAGTACGGAGATGAGGCCATGGTAGACAACTTCGGCCACAAGATGCTGACAGGCTGCGGCAAGGTGCTGGAAAGCTTTATCCGTCATCGCTTTGGGGTAAAGGTGCGTTCCGTGGAGCTGAATGTCAACCAGCGCTGCAGCGGCATGCTGGCATCGGAAACGGATATCACGGAGGCAGCGCTGGCGGGTCAGAAGGGCGTGGAGGCTGCTGTGGCCGGAGAGACCGGAAAAATGGTGGCTTTCGAACGCGTGCAGGCAGATCCGTACCGCATGGAATGCCGCCTGGTGGATGATAATGCAGTCTGCAATCTGGAAAAGAAAGTGCC
>CAVIRL010000101.1:0-4485 GCA_963645005.1 Prevotella sp. P5-108 | reverse complement strand
ATTACCCGACATGGCAGTGATGTGGGGCAGGAATTCCTGGATTATGCCCGTCCGCTGATCAAAGGAGAGCCAGAACACCCTATGGAGCACGGAATTCCGAAATATTTGTATCGGAAAGGCTGATTTCCCGTATAAAAGATTTGCAAAATGTTAAGAAATGTTATATACTTATCAGGAGTATGCACGTGAGAAATTTAACGTGCCCACAGGATTATAGAAAAAGGAAGGATACACAATATGGCAACCTTATTAGAAAACTGGAGAAACCTTGCCTATGGCAACGGCCTGGATGATAAACAGAGAGAGCAGCTGTGGACCGGCTATTTCACCATCGAGAAAGGTATCTACGAGCAGATCTTAAGCAACCCGGCAGAGGCTGTAACCGGCACTGTAAAAGAGCTGGCTGACAAGTACCAGACCGAGGTCCTGATCATGACCGGTTTCCTGGATGGCATCAACGAGAGCTTAAAGGGTTATGAGAACCCGATCGAGACCATGGATGAGAACACCCAGGTAAAGATCGAGATCGATCCGGAGAAGCTGTACTACAACATGGTAGATGCAAAGGCTGAGTGGCTGTACACCCTCCCGCAGTGGGATTCCATCTTAACTGAGGAGAAGAGAAAAGAGCTGTACAAGCAGCAGAAAGCTTCCGGAACCGTTCGCAAGGCGAAGAAGATTTTCCCGAACGATCCGTGTCCGTGCGGAAGCGGCAAAAAGTATAAAAAGTGTTGTGGCAAGAACGCATAAGGAAATGAACGGCAAGCAGGAGTGTTCGAAAAACATTCCTGCTTTTCTACTATGAAAGCAGTTGTGGGAGTGCCGAAGGCACGAACAACTGACATTCAGTCAAAGTGTTGTCAGGCGGCTATGCGGACTGCGTGCCTGCACGCAAGGATGCATAGACATCTGATATCCGAAGAGGGAGGTTTCAAACGTGGAGGCATATACAGGTTTTGCGTCCGTGTACGATCTGTTCATGGACAATATCCCATACAAGGACTGGTGCGCCTATGTGACCAGCCTTTTAAAGGAACACGGCGTATCGGACGGCCTGGTTCTGGACCTTGGCTGCGGTACCGGAAAGCTTACGAGACTGCTGGCGGAAGAGGGCTACGACATGATCGGTGTAGATCTTTCCGAGGAGATGCTGGAGGTAGCTCTGGAGCATGAGATGGAGGAGCCGAAGCAGATCCTTTATCTGCAGCAGGATATGCGGGAATTTGAACTGTACGGCACCGTCCGGGCTATTGTCAGCATCTGTGATTCCATAAACTATCTGGAAGACTATGAGGATCTGGTGCAGGTCTTAAAGCTGGCCAATAACTATCTGGATCCGAAGGGCATTTTCGTTTTTGATATGAACACCGTGTATAAGTACCGGGAGCAGTTGGGAGAGCAGACCATCGCGGAGAACCGGGAAGAGAGCAGCTTTATCTGGGAAAACTATTTTGATGAAGACGAGATGGTCAATGAGTATGACCTGACCCTGTTTATCCGGGAGGAGGACGGACGTTATTCCAAATATGAAGAAACCCATTACCAGAAGGCTTTTGAGATCAGCGAGGTGCTGGGGGCTGTGAAGGAAGCCGGCATGGAGCTGGTTGCCGTATACGATGCATTCACCAGGAAACCTGTGAAGGAAACCAGCGACCGGGTTTACTTTGTGGTGCGGGAGTGCGGTAAGTAAACGTATAACAGAAGGAGGACCGACAGTATGTCAGACTATATTATCAGAGCAACTGCGGCAGAAGGCCAGATCCGTGCCTTTGCTGCGACTACAAGAGAATTGACGGAGTTTGCGCGCCAGGCCCATAACACCAGTCCGGTGGCAACCGCAGCTCTTGGCCGTCTGCTGACGGCAGGCGCCATGATGGGCGTTATGATGAAAGGCGTCGATGATATCCTCACCATCAAGATCGAGGGGGACGGCCCCATCGGCGGCCTGACCGTGACGGCGGATTCCAGGGGAGATGTCAAAGGCTATGCCTACAATCCGGAGGTTATGCTTCCGCCGAATGAGAAAGGCAAGCTGGATGTTGGCGGTGCCCTGGGCATCGGCGTGTTAAGCGTGATCAAGGATATCGGCTTAAAGGAGCCCTATGTAGGTCAGACCATTCTGGTAACCAGCGAGATTGCTGAGGACTTGACTTATTATTTCGCAACCTCTGAGCAGACCCCGTCCAGCGTGGCTCTGGGTGTGCTGATGAATAAAGATAACACCGTGCGTCAGGCGGGCGGATTTATCTTACAGCTGCTTCCGGGGGCTTCCGAGGAAGTCATTTCCACTCTGGAAAACCGCTTAAAAGAGATCACCTCGATCACTTCCCTGTTAGATGCAGGCAATACTCCGGAGATGATCTTAGAGCATATCCTGGGCGGTTTCGGTCTGGAAATTCTGGACAAGATGCCGACTCAGTTTGCATGCAACTGTTCCAGAGACCGCATCGAGAAGGCGTTGATCAGCATCGGAAAGAAGGAACTGCAGGAGATGATCGATGAGGGCGAGACCATCGAGATGAACTGCCATTTCTGCAACAAGCATTATCCGGTGACAGTAGAGGAATTAAAAGGCCTGCTGGAGAAAGCAACACGATAATAAAAATGTCGTAACTGTTCAGTACCTTCACAGTCACGGGCAAAAATCCATTGAAAATTGCCTACGGCAATGGGATTTTTGCCTGCCAGCCCATGTTTTCTCACGGTCAGCGCAGCAAGTGCGCAGACCTACTGAACAGTTACAAAATGTCTATACGAGAATCAGGAGGATGAGAAGAATGGAGCACAAGGCATGGCACCATTTTCTTACGATCACACAGCATAAGCTGCTGGTTATGCAGAATTGTTTTCGGGTAGGACTGTTTAAGCAGGGGCTGCTTCATGACCTTTCTAAATACAGTCCGGCGGAATTCCTGACAGGGGTTCATTACTATCAGGGAGACCGTAGTCCCAATGCGGCAGAGCGGGAGGAAAAGGGGTACTCTTCTGCCTGGCTCCACCACAAGGGCCGGAACAAGCATCATTTTGAATACTGGATTGATTTTTCCAAGACCAGCCAGGGCATTACGGGAGCAAAGATGCCGGTCAATTATCTGGTAGAGATGGTCATGGACCGCATTGCTGCCTGCAAGGTATACCGGGGCAAAGACTATCACGACGGAGCTGCCTGGGACTATTATCAGAAGGAGCGCCCGTATCTGGGCAGTGCCATGCACCCGGAGACAAAGGCAGAGCTGGAAAAAATTCTGATGATGTTAAAGCTTCGGGGAGAAAAGACAACCTTTGCCTATCTGCGAAAGCTTTTAAAAAAGGAAAATTACTAGTCTGTCCAGGACAAGATTATCTGTGAAGGATATCTGCCGGATGATGATACTAAGAAAAAAATACCAGATAGAGGATGATTCCTTTTATCTGGTATTTTTCGTTTTTGCTTTGCATATCGAGGAGCGTCGATGGCGCGTCCGCTGATGAAATGAGGTTCCGGAGCGATTAGCTTCTGGAAGAACCGGCTACGATCACGTTCTCTCTGCCGCCGTTGTCATCTGCGGTGGTTCCCTGAGTGGTCTGCTGGCTCTGCTGATTGCTGCTCTCAGAACCGGTGGTGTGGGACGGAATGCCGGACAGGGTAGTGGTGCAGGTTCCGTCAGCGTTGAAGGTGTAGCTTACGCCGCTGATGGTCTTGGTGGTGCCGGCTACCATAACGCCGTTAGACGGATCGAAGTAGTAGGTTGCGCCGTTTACATTGTGGAAACCGGTCTGCATCTTACCATCGGTACCGAACAGGAACCAGTTGCCGTCAACCGGCATAGCTACGTTCAGCATGCATTTTCCGCTTGCCGGGTCAAAATAGTATCTGGAACCGTCTATGGTCTTCCAGCCGGTGCCAAGGGAACCATCGTTCTCCATGTGGTAGTAGCTGCCGTCCAGGTTCAGCCAGCCGATGACAAGAGTACCATCTGACTGTCCGTAGTAGTATTTGTCAGATGCAGCGTCGTGGATCAGGCCGGTCTGCATGATTCCGTTGGAACCGAAGTAATATAATTTGTCATTGATCTTCTTTAAGCCGATGGACATTACGCCGGTGGAAAGATCCATGTAGTAGTAACCGTCGTTGGTCTGGATCCAGCCCTTATGTAAGCTGCCGTCGGTATCATAGTAAACATAGGAGCTTCCGTTCTGGATCCAGCCGGTAGCTGCCAGGGAAGTGATTCCGGTAGCAAGAGTAACGGTTCCTAATACACCTGCGGTGACAGCTGCAGCAACGTAACGCTTTATTTTCATAGTAAAAACATCCTTTCTTTGGTCTGTGGTAATCTTATTTTTTGCATAAATCAGTATAACCTTGCGAAAACAGGGATTCAAGTAGTTTCCATAATTATTCAGAAAAATGTAAGATACCGGAGCCTTCCCGATATGCAAAGCAGTAAAAATGGTTCGGATGTCAAAACACCCGAACTTTTGGTTACACGAATTGTTCCGTGCTTC
>CAVIRL010000100.1:0-10072 GCA_963645005.1 Prevotella sp. P5-108 | reverse complement strand
GAGCAGGATAAGATCAATGCATACATGACTCTGTATACTGCTCTGGTAACCGTATCCAAGGCAGCAGCCCCGATGATCCCGTTCATGACCGAGGACATCTACCAGAATCTGGTAAGAAGCATCGACAAGACCGCTCCGGAGAGCATCCATCTGTGCGACTTCCCGGCAGTGGATGAGAAGATGATCGACAGGCAGCTGGAGTCCGACATGGACGAAGTCTTAAAGATCGTTGTATTCGGCCGTGCAGCAAGAAATACCGCTAACATCAAGAACCGTCAGCCAATCGGCAAGATGTATGTCAAGGCAGAAAACAAGCTCTCCGATTTCTATGTAGAGATCATTGAGGACGAGTTAAACGTCAAGAGCGTAGAGTTCGTAGACGATGTCAGAAACTTTACCTCCTACAGCTTCAAGCCGCAGCTTAAGACCGTCGGACCGAAGTACGGCAAGCAGCTGGGCAACATCCGCAAGGCTCTGTCCGAGATCGACGGCAATGCCGCTATGGACACCTTGAAGGCAGAGGGCGCCCTGAAGTTTGACTTCGGCGGCGAGCTGGTAGTCCTGACGGAAGACGACCTGTTAATTGAGATGGCCCAGACCGAGGGCTATGTATCTGAGGGTGACAACTATGTAACTGTAGCCCTGGATACCCATCTGACTCCGGAGCTTCTGGAGGAGGGCTTCGTCCGCGAGGTTGTAAGCAAGATCCAGACCATGCGGAAGGAAGCAGGTTTTGAGGTTACCGATCATATTAATGTATATCAGGATAACAACGACAAGATCGCTGATATCCTTAAGAAATACGCAGACACCATTAAAGGCGAAGTACTTGCCGATCACATTTTCCTTGGACAGATGAGTGGATACGCAAAAGAGTGGAATATTAACGGTGAGACCGGAATGTTGGGTGTTGAGAAAGCAACAGACGGCAGCTGCCAGAAATAAGCGTGTAATAATACACCGGGGGGTCCCGCGATACGGGACCTCCTCTGGGAGACTGTAACTGAGGAGAGGAGATCCAGAATGACAGTAATGGCAAACAAAGGGTTTGACAAAGAAATCTTTAAAAAGAGCGTGGTTGATAATGTAAAGAATCTTTACCGCCGCACCATCGATGAGGCTACCCCGAACCAGGTGTTCCAGGCAGTTGCTTATTCCGTAAAGGATGTCATCATCGACGAGTGGATCGCAACCCACAAGGAATACGAGAAGAAGGATGTAAAGACGGTTTACTATCTTTCCATGGAGTTCTTAATGGGACGTGCACTGGGCAACAATATCATCAACATTCGTGCAAGGCAGGAGGTCAGGGAAGCGCTCGATGAGCTTGGCTTCGACTTAAACGTGATCGAGGATCAGGAGCCCGATGCGGCTCTGGGAAACGGCGGTCTGGGACGTCTTGCTGCGTGCTTCCTGGATTCCCTTGCAACCCTCGGATACCCGGCATACGGCTGCGGTATTCGTTACCACTATGGTATGTTCAAGCAGAAAATTGAAAATGGTTATCAGGTCGAGGTGCCGGACAACTGGTTAAAGGATGGCAACCCGTTCGAGGTACGCCGCTCCGAGTACGCAACCGAGGTTAAATTCGGCGGTTACGTGCGTACCGTCTGGGAGGACGGCAGAGAGCATTTCGTGCAGGAGGGCTATCAGTCTGTTATGGCTGTTCCCTATGATCTGCCGATCGTGGGCTACGGCAACAACGTCGTCAACACCCTGCGTATCTGGGACGCACAGCCGATCAACACCTTCAACCTGGATTCCTTCGATAAAGGTGATTATCAGAAGGCCGTGGAGCAGGAAAACCTGGCTAAAACCATCTGTGACGTGCTTTACCCGAACGACAACCACTATGCCGGCAAGGAGCTGCGCTTAAAACAGCAGTACTTCTTCATTTCCGCAAGTGTACAGCGAGCGGTAAGCAAATATATGGAGAAGCATGATGACATCCGCAAGTTCTACGAGAAGAACGTATTCCAGTTAAACGATACCCATCCGACCGTAGCCGTGGCAGAGCTTATGCGGATCCTTCTGGATGACTACAATTTAACCTGGGAGGAGGCATGGGATGTCACCACCAGGACCTGTGCTTACACCAACCACACCATCATGGCTGAGGCACTGGAAAAATGGCCGATCGAGCTGTTCTCCAGACTGCTTCCGCGTATCTACCAGATCGTAGAAGAGATCAACCGCCGCTTCATCATCGAGATCCAGCAGAAGTATCCGGGCAACCAGGAAAAGATCGCGAAGATGGCGATCATTTACGATGGTCAGGTCAAGATGGCTCACATGGCCATCGCAGGCAGCTTCTCTGTCAACGGCGTAGCAAAACTGCATACCGAGATCCTGGAAAAGCAGGAGTTAAAAGACTTCTATGAGATGATGCCGCAGAAGTTCAACAACAAGACCAACGGCATTACCCAGAGACGTTTCCTGCTCCATGCGAACCCGCTTCTGGCAGACTGGATCACCGACAAGATCGGCGATGAGTGGATCACCGACCTTTCTTCCATCAGCAAGTTAAAGCTGTATGTGGATGATGAGAAGTGCCAGCACGAGTTTATGAACATCAAATACCAGAACAAGGTGCGTCTGGCAAAATACATCAAGGAGCACAACGGCATCGATGTAGATCCGCGTTCCATCTTCGATGTTCAGGTTAAGAGACTGCATGAGTACAAGCGTCAGCTCATGAACATCCTGCATGTCATGTACCTGTACAACCAGTTGAAGGATAACCCGAACCTGGATATGGTTCCGAGAACCTTTATCTTCGGCGCAAAGGCAGCAGCAGGCTACAAGCGTGCGAAGCTGACCATCAAGCTGATCAACTCCGTTGCGGATGTTATCAACAACGATAAGTCCATCAACGGCAAGCTGAAGGTTGTCTTCATTGAAGATTACCGTGTATCCAACGCAGAGATCATCTTCGCGGCAGCCGATGTCAGCGAGCAGATTTCTACTGCAAGTAAAGAGGCATCCGGTACCGGTAACATGAAGTTCATGTTAAACGGCGCCCTGACCGTGGGAACCATGGACGGCGCAAACGTGGAGATCGTAGAAGAAGTTGGCGCAGAGAATGCCTTCATCTTCGGTACCTCCTCCGACGACATCATCCGCATGGAGCATGACCACAGCTACGATCCGATGCAGATCTTCAACAACGACCAGGATATCCGCCGTGTGCTGATGCAGCTCATCAACGGTTACTACGCACCATATGATCCGGAGCTGTTCCGCGATATCTACAACTCTCTGCTGAACACCTTAAGCAGCGACCGCGCAGATACCTACTTCATCCTGAAGGATTTCCGGATGTACGCAGATGCGCAGAAACGTGTAGACGAGGCGTACCGCGACGAGCAGTGGTGGGCAAAGGCAGCTATGCTCAACACCGCATGCAGTGGCAAATTCAGCTCCGATCGTACGATCGAAGATTATGTAAAAGATATCTGGCATCTGGATAAGGTGAAGGTAGAACTGTAATAAAAAAAGAAAGCATAAAATAAGGAATCCCTCCGTAGATTAGAAATAATCGGGAGGGATTTTTTATGCGCAAAATCGGGATCGTGTTTGCGGTGGTGTTTGTGATATCCTGGATGTTTTCACTGTTCTGCATGCACGCTGCGGGACAGGCCGGGGAAAAGGCGGAAGAGGAAAAGGGAAGTGTTATGAGCGGAGAAATCCTGCTGGAAGGATATGGACAGACAGGATCCGGGCGGAGCGTATCTGGGCAGGCGGCTGGCTGGAATCTGGATGGAGACAGCCGGGACAGTGGGACAACAGCCGGGTGGAATGGAAATTCCCACAGTACGGATCAGGGGGATGGAGAGATTGTGCCGGACTCAAACAAGCTGTGGCAGCAGCAGACGAATCCACCGGAGACAGACGCAAACATGCCGGGGCAGCAGACGGATTCGTCGGGGACAGACGCAAACATGCCGGGGCAGCAGGCAGATCAGGTGAAGCCGGACTCCGCCGCAAAAATGCGTTCCCGGCGCATCATCCTGGAGCGTTATGGCGTTCGCACCTACCTTTCCGTGGAGGATTACCTCCCGGGCGTGATGGTCTGTCAGACCGGGCAGGAAATGGGTCTGGAGGCGTTAAAATGCCAGGCAGTCATTGCCCGCACCTACATATACCGCCAGATGGGGGAGCGGGAGGAGATTCAGGAGGAAGAACTGGATCTCGATTATCTGGGAGATTATACCGCCCGGGAGGGGAAAAGTCTGACTGTGCACCAGAAAGAAGAACTGGCAAAGCGCCTGGAACAGTGCAGGCAGGCGGCAGAAGCCACGGCAGGAACGGTAATGAAATACGAAGACCGCTATATTTTGCCATTGTTTCATGAACGCAGCGCCGGCCGGACAAGAACCGGAGAGGCAGATTATCCGTATCTGCAGTCGGTGGAAAGTAAGTGGGATGTTAAGGGAAGCGAGTCGGAAACCGGAACAGGAGTCGGTGCCGGAAATGAGGCAGCAAAGGAAAATGGGGCCGGAATGTCGGAGGTCTCCTACAGCCCATCGGAATTTGTGCAGCGGATCAGAAATTTAAGTGACGCGCCCTCCCTGAATCCGGACCGTCTTTCCTCAGAAATCCAGATCGTAAAGCGGGACGATGCCGGGTATGTCCTGCAGATTAAGATCGGTCCGCGCACCTATACCGGGGATGATGTGCAGTATGCGCTGGAGCTGCCCTCCACCTGTTTCACCATCGACACCAGAGCATCGGGAACGATCACGGTTACATCAAAAGGCCGCGGCCATGGTTACGGCCTCAGTCAGAACGGTGCCCAGGCCATGGCAGAGGGGGGATGGAGCTATAGCGACATTTTGAAATATTTTTATAAAAATATTGTAATTGTTCAGTAGGTCTGCGCATTCACTGCGCTGACCGTAAGAAAACATGGGACTGCAAAATATTTCACCGGTGACTGAATAAGAAAAAGTACTTTGGCAAAACTACTACCGAGGTGATAAACGGTGAAAGAAAAAATGAATCAGATGTTCCGGGATAAATTATTCCTGGTCATGTTGGTGCTGGGCCTGCTGACTATGGTTGCTGCAGCAGGCGTCGTTACGATTCGAAGAGGAAACGGACAGGAACAGAAACCATATGTGGATATGCAGGGGCAGGATGGATATTTTGCAGAGGAAGCAAAAGATCAGGCGCCGGCTGCAGGGAATTCCAATACGGAGGATTCCGGATCCGAAATCACACAGGAGGAACAGGTTCTGGCTGAAGCTGCGTCCGATCAGGACAATGCAGCCGCAGAACAGGAACACATTGCAGCGGAGGCAGGACCGGAGCCCGGAAACGGACAGAATACCGGCCTTGCAGCAAATGGCACAAAGGATGACGGGGCAGACCCTGCAGTGAGAGAGGCCGGTGCAGGCGGCAGTGCCGCCACCGCACTGGTATTAAACTTTGCCGAT
This sequence comes from Prevotella sp. P5-108, assembly GCA_963645005.1. Lineage (GTDB taxonomy): Bacteria > Bacillota > Clostridia > Lachnospirales > Lachnospiraceae > Brotaphodocola. The sequence goes on along the minus strand of CAVIRL010000100.1, from coordinate 4,634 downwards.
ACCAGCAAGCTGCTGTGGCCGGCAAGAGGCAATGTCCTGCTGGATTACAGCATGGATTCCACCATCTATTTCCCAACTCTGGAACAGTACAAATGCAATCCGGGCCTGGTCATCCAGAGTGAGGTCAGCACACCGGTCCATGCTCCGGCTGCCGCACGGGTGCTGGAAGTAGGAAACAACGAGGAAATCGGGGACTATGTGCTTCTCGACCTGGGAAACGATTACACGGTAACCTGCGGGCAGTTAAAAGAGATTACCGCCGTGCAGGGAGAATATCTGGAAGCAGGACAGCTTCTGGGCTATGTGGCAGAACCAACCAAGTATTACACCATTGAAGGCAGTAATGTTTTCCTGGAAATGCGCCACGGAGAGAAAACGGTAGATCCGTTAGATTACCTGGAATAGGATGATAGCGGGGAGAGCAGCATTACGGAAGTACAGGAAGTGTTCTCCCCGCCCGGGGGTTTCGAAAGAATTTAGAATTTGTTCATAGAATGGTCTAAATTGTATGGTATGCTTCTGACATAAGATAAAAGGCAACTGTGCCTGATCCATTCGCCGGGCTGCAGTGATGCGAAAAATACAATTTGAGGTGAACTATGAATATCCTGTTTTTTTTGACTCCAAAGAGCGAGGTCGCTCACATTTACGAAGACGATACGGTACGTCAGGCCCTGGACAAGATGGAAGGCTTCCGCTATTCCACCATCCCGCTGCTCTCCAAAGACGGCACCTATGTTGGGACCATCACGGAAGGAGACCTTCTTTGGGGAATCCGGAAAGAATACCAGATGAGCTTCAAAGAAGCAGAAAACGCGCCCATCGCGTCAATCCCACGGCGCGCCGACTACAAACCGGTCACAGCCGAATCCAAAATGGAAGACATGATCGACCGGGCTCTGAACCAGAACTTTGTACCGGTAGTAGATGACCGGGGGTTCTTTATCGGGATCATTACGAGAAAAGACATTATTAAATATTGTTATTCGAAACTGGAAAAGGAAAACTAACAAGCAGAGACCGGGCAGCTCATGGATGGCTGTCCGGTCTTTTGGGTTGATTATTTGTAAAAATTACGATATGCTTTACATAGGAGGTGGTTTAATGCCATTATTGCAAGATCACTATACATCAGAGGATTACTGGAATTTGCCTGAAAACGAGCGGGCAGAACTGATTGATGGTAAATTATATAGTATGGCTCCGCCAAGCCTGACGCACCTGACCTTATCCATTGAAATTGCATCAATATTTCGAAATCATATTAAGTCTAAAGGTGGTTCCTGCCGCACGCTGACAGCACCATTCGCAGTAAATCTTGATGCAGACGATAAAAACTGGGTGGAACCAGATGTTATGATTGTGTGCGATAAAAAGAAACTCACGGAGCGTAGCTGTATTGGAGCTCCGGATCTGGTGGTTGAGATTGTTTCGCCTGCAAGCCGTAAAACGGATTATATTAAGAAAAACGCACTTTATCTGGAAGCAGGAGTAAAAGAGTACTGGATTGTGGATCCGATGCGGAAAAGTACCCTGGTATATCGCTATGAAGAAGACGCAACTCCTGTTTTTTATCCATTTGATCAGCCGATTCCAGTGGGAATTTATCCAGATCTGGATGTTACAGTAGATGAGATATTGTAACTGTTCAGTAGGTCTGCGCACTTGCTGCGCTGACCGTAAGAAAACATGGGCTGGCAGGTAGAATAATAGGGGGCATAAAGCCCCCTATATTAAGTTCGGCTGCATCCACAGTCTTCATCCGGCTGCCCCGGACCACCAGGTCTGCCCGGCCTTCGGTCATCGTCCTGCCTTTCCCGGAAACCATCACGGAAACCGGCATCATAACCATCACGGAAGCCATTTCGGAATGCTTCTCTTGCATTCCGGTTCCATCCACAGGAGCCGTCCCATCTCCGGTTGTTACCGCAGCCGCCGCATCCATTGCCGCATCTTCCATTATTTCCGCAGCCGCTGCAATTGTTACCGCAACCATTCCAGCTACACATATCGAAATCTCCTTTTTGCTGTTTGTAGTGTATCTTATGAGCAAATGCAGACAGGGGTGACAACCCTGCTTTCCGTCATATGGGGAATTCCAATGCACCGCTGTTTCTGTATTCACATAAGATGGTACTAGAAAATCTGGAAAGGATTTATGATCATGGATTATTCCAATAACCGATGCGGCTGTATGCAGAGACCTCATCTGCCGGAACCGCCGCATACCAATACAGGGAACGCCTGCGGGTCTGTGAATCAACGTATGGCAGAAAGTTCAGGTCGATGCACAGGCAATTGTCCGACAGGCAGTTGCTGTGGATATGCGGCTCAGCGTCCCATGCAGCCGGATCGAGAAACTACACAAAGAGACTGCTTAAATGACATGTCCGTTGCCATGGCTTATGTCCCCATGCAGCGCTGGAACCAGGTGTATGATATGAGCCGCGGACTAACCCGGGGAACCATTTTCCCGGAACTGGATCTGCCGTTTGTAATGGGGAGGTGCCGATGATGTGTAGATGCGATGACAAACTCCTGCAGTCTGTTTATGAAACCGGATTTGCTCTGGATGAGGCAACCTTGTATCTGGATACTCATCCAAACTGCCCGATGGCCATGCAGTATTTTCAGAATGCCCGGCGCATGAACCGCCAGGCTGTGAAGGCGTATGAAGAGGTAAATGGACCACTTCAGGTCGCTGATGCCGATTCCAACAGCTGGAACTGGGGCAATGGCCCGTGGCCCTGGGAAGGAGGAATGCGCTGATGTGGAGGTATGAAAAACGACTGCAGTATCCGGTAAAAATTTCACAGCCGAACCCGAAAATGGCTCAGTTTATTATGAGCCAGTATGGTGGCCCGAAATGCAAAACCTCATAATATCCCCGGAATCCGCTGTTTATGCGGGCTCCGGGGATATTCTATGCATAGTAAACAACCTTAAATTCTTTCTTTTCCTTATCCAGCACGATCTTTTTGACGATTCTCCGGATGGCTTTTCCCTTAGTTTCATCATCAACATTAGGACTTGAAATCAAATCATAAATATTTTTGATCCGGCTTAAAACTTCATCCGGTCCGGGATCATCCGGATCATCAGCAGGAGAGAGGTTTTCTAGCTTCATCAGTAAATCTTTACGTTCTTCTGCGAGTCGCAGCTTGTTTCCTTTGTATTCTTCCAGGGTATCAATTCCGGCCTCATAGGCTTCCTTCACACGCTGTTCCTTTACGGCTACCCGCTCGATAGCCGCGCTGATCAATTCTCTTTCTGATATTGTATCTGAGTGCGCCTGCTGGATGTGCTCATATTCAACTGCCCGGGAAGACAGGACCTCATTGAGAGACTGAAGAAGAAGCCGTTCTGCTTTCACTGCAGTAATGGAGCAGGACCCTGCGTGCATTCCCTTGGCGTATTTCCAACATTGATAATAAGATGGCCGCTTCTGGGAGAACACCCGGTTATATCCCAGGGTGGCACCGCAGGTGCCGCAAACCATAATTCCGGCCAGCCAGTGAAGAGAAGCGGATGCATCCCGGCGGTTGGCCGGTCTATATTCGTCCTGGATGCGTTTTTGAACTGCTTCAAAGCAGTCTTTTACGCTGCTGCGGGTTTCGTGAGGTCCCTGGAACTTGTATCCATTCCATTCCACTTCACCGATATAGAAACGGTTCTTTAGGATCCGTTGGATGCCGCGCCGTTCAAAAGGGTTACCGCGCTGCGTTTTCCAGCGGTGCTCATTGCAGTAGCGTGCGATGGCGGACATATCCTTGCCCGCTGCGTATGAGTTGAAAATAAATTCAACGATTCTATAAGAGTCTTCGTTGATTACAAAAGGTTTCCCTTCGCCTACGGCTTTATAACCGAGTGGTGGAGTTATCTGGTATCCCTGCCGCAGAACCTTTTCGGTCATGCCGCGGATTACCTCACCAGACAGGTTGTAGGAGTAGTATTCGTCAAACCATTCGATGATTGTCTCAATGAGCCGTCCAAACATGCCTTCCATAATTGGCTCTGACACGCTTTTGATTTCCACGCCACACTTTTTTCGGAGGATACTCTTGTAAAAGGTAGACTCTTCCTGGTTGCGGGCGAATCGTGAAAACTTCCAGAGATATAGCCGCTTGAACGGGGCAGGGGATTGCGATTTTGCAATGGATATCATACGCTGGAATTCAGGTCTGTTGCTTGCCTTACGTCCGGAGATACCTTTGTGCTCAATAAATATGTACTCCGGCGGAATGATGAAACCATCTCTTTTAGCTTCTTCCAGAATGACCCGGAGCTGCGCATCCGGTGATAGCTCAGTCTGATCGTCTGTGCTAACCCGGATGTAAGCGGCGCCGATCTGTAGAACTGTAGGTGCCATTATATCATCTCCCTATAAGCTCTTCATGGGTTTTAAATGGTTTATCTCCCATAAAATCCTCCTTGAAAATAAAAAGACCCCGGGCCCGAAGGACACCGGAGTACGTTCCATATAGTATATGAAGAACACATTGAAGTATGCGTTCTTTGTTCCTACACCATATCATTTTTAGTGCGCCTGTGTCAACAAGAATTTCTTTTTTTCTCCATTGGGCATTGGTGATGTTTTTGTTGACGTCAACAAAATGGTCAGAAGCGGCATTTTC
>CAVIRL010000099.1:0-10100 GCA_963645005.1 Prevotella sp. P5-108 | reverse complement strand
TCCATTGAAAATTGCCTACGGCAATGGGATTTTTGCCTGCCAGCCCATGTTTTCTTACGGTCAGCGCAGCAAGTGCGCAGACCTACTGAACAGTTACTAAAATCTACAGATTACTCCTCTGCGCCGTACTGCTCATAGTATGCATCAATCGCTGCCTTTAAGGTATCATCAATGATAACTTTTCCTTTGTAAGGTTTGTTGTAGAGATGCTCTACCACATCGGCCATGGTTACGATCGCGGTGGTCTTGAAGCCATATTTCTCAGAGATCTCTTTCAGTGCGGACTTGGTTCCCTTGCCGCGCTCCATACGGTCTACGGAAACAACCAGGCCAAGGACATCGACATCGCCCTGGGCCTTGATGATCGGCAGGGTCTCCTCGATGGAGGTACCGGCGGTGGTAACATCCTCAATGATAACAACTTTATCGCCATCCTTGATCGGGCTGCCAAGCAGAATGCCCTTGTCGCCGTGATCCTTCACTTCCTTACGGTTGGAGCAGTAACGGATGTCTGCGTCGTACATCTCGCTGATGGACATGGTAGCTGCAACAGTCAGCGGAATACCCTTGTATGCCGGTCCGAACAGTACGTTGAAATCGGTGCCGAAGGTCTCTTTGATGGCACGCGCATAGTACTGGCCCAGGCGGCGCAGCTGTGCACCGGTGCGGTAGAAGCCGGTGTTTACGAAGAACGGGGTCTTGCGGCCGGACTTGGTTACAAAATCACCAAACTTCAGTACTTCGCAGTCAATCATAAATTCAATAAATTCTTTCTTGTAATCTTCCATGATCTTCTCCTTTTTGCTCTGTCTTTCCTGCAGAACCGTTACGATTTATTTTACGCATCCGATCAGCTCCCGGATGTCCTCTACCTTCTGTTTCTTCATGAAATGTTCGATTCCCTCCGCGATCTCCACGGTCGCGTAGGGGTTGTAGAAATTGGCAGTTCCTACAGAAACTGCGGTGGCTCCGGCCATGATAAACTCCAGCGCATCCTCTGCGGTGGCAATGCCGCCCATGCCGATGATCGGCAGGCTCACTGCATTTGCCACCTGGTAAACCATACGGACAGCCACCGGTTTTACAGCCGGACCGGACATGCCGCCGGTCTTATTGGCAATGGCAAAGGCTCTGCGGTTGATGTCGATCTTCATACCGGTCAGGGTATTGATGAGGGACAGCACATCCGCGCCGCCTGCCTCTGCCGCCTTCGCCATCACGGTGATATCCGTTACGTTCGGGCTCAGCTTCATGATGACCGGCTGCTTTGCGTGCTTCTTTACCTCCCGGGTAATGGCCTCGACCGCCTTCGGATCCTGTCCGAAAGCGATACCGCCCTCTTTGACGTTCGGGCAGGAGATGTTAATCTCTAACAAATCCACCGGCTCATCGCCCAGACGCTCTACCACTTCAATATAATCCTCCGTGGTCTTGCCGCAGACATTCACGATGATCTTCGTGTCGTACTGCTTTAAGAACGGGATGTCGCGCTTTACAAATACATCGATGCCCGGGTTCTGCAGGCCGATGGCATTCAGCATGCCACCGTACACCTCTGCGATACGCGGAGTCGGATTGCCCGGCCACGGTACATTAGCTACACCCTTGGTCACCACAGCGCCAAGGCGGTTTAAATCTACAAACTCGCTGTACTCGGCACCGCTTCCGAAGGTTCCGGAGGCTGTCATGACCGGATTCTTTAATTCCACACCGGCAAGATTTACTTTCGTGTTCATTACAGCTCCACCTCCTCTGCCGCAAATACCGGGCCATCCTTACAGATGCGCTTATTGTGTACATGGGAATGATCGTCCACTTCTTTGGACTTGCAGACACAGGCCAGGCATGCGCCAATTCCACAGGCCATCTTCTCTTCCAGAGAAAGCCAGCACTCGATGCCGTTCTCCGCCGCATAAGCCTTTAATGCCCGCAGCATCGGAGTCGGGCCGCAGGCGTAAATAACATCTGCGTCCAGGCCGTTTGCCTTGATGGCATCGATGACGTTGCCCCTGGTTCCGGCACTGCCGTCCTCGGTGGCCACATAGACCTTGCCATACTGCTCAAATTCGTCATTTAAAAATAAGACATCACGGTAGCCCAGAACCATCTGTTTCTCACAGTTTAAGCTCTTCGCCAGCTCCAGCATAGGCGGAATCCCAATGCCGCCGCCGATGAGGAAGGCTTTCTTCTCTTTTAACGGGAAGCCATTGCCTAACGGTCCCATGATCTCGATGTCGTCTCCAGCCTGGTATGCGGAGAACTCTTTCGTACCGGCACCCACCACGCGGTACACGATGCGGAGTCTGCCCTGCTCCTTATCTACCTCACAGAGGCTGATGGGCCGCGGAAGCACCTTGCTCTTGTCCTTCGTGTATACAGAGATAAACTGTCCCGGCCTGGCAGCCCCTGCAATGGCATCTGCCTGAATCCACATGCTGCAGATATCGTCTGTTAAAGCCTCCTGGCTGACCACCTTTGCCGTAAGCTTTACCTTTTCCTTCTGAATCGTTTCCATTCTCTACTCCTTCGGCTTTCTCTTCTATTACAGTACATACAGTACACGGATACCGTACGCTTATACAGTACACTGATGCAGTATACTTACAGTACGCTGTTAATATCAGCCACCATGTCTATAACAGCCTGTCTGGATGCCTCCGCGAAATGCTCCGGACCAAACTTTGCGTACTTCTCCTGACGGTATGCCGCAATAATACCGCGGGAGGAATTGACCACTGCACCGAGTCCGTCCTCATTGAAGCAGTTCTTTAAATCTTTTGCGGTGCCGCCCTGAGCGCCGTAGCCCGGTACCAGGAAGTAGGTCTTCGGCATAAGCTTTCTTAAAATGGCGCTCATCTCCGGATAGGTTGCGCCTACTACAGCGCCTACGTTGCTGTATGCGCCGTCCATGGAGGCCTCACCCCACTCAACAACCTTGGCTGCCACATGCTCGTAAAGCGGCTTGCCGTCAATGAGCCGGTCCTGGAACTCGCCGCTGGACGGGTTGGAGGTCTTAACCAGAACGAAAATACCCTTGTCCTCTGCGTTGCAGACATCAACAAACGGCTTCACGCCGTCGGTTCCCAGATACGGGTTTACAGTAAGGAAATCGGTGTTGAATGCGGAACAGATGCTGGTTCCAACCTTTACCTTACCCAGATGCGCGGTTGCGTATGCTGCGGAAGTGGAACCGATATCACCGCGCTTTGCGTCACCGATGACTACAAGCCCCTTCTCCTGACAGTATTTCACGGTCTTGTCATACACCTTCAGTCCCTCAATACCAAACTGCTCGTACATGGCAATCTGCGGTTTCACAGACGGGATCAGGTCCCAGGTGTGATCCACGATCTCTTTGTTGAAATTCCAGATCGCGTCTGCCGCTCCCTCTAACGTCTCACCAAACTCTCCGAAGGACTTCTTTAAAATGTGCTCCGGAATATAGTTTAACATCGGGTCCAATCCGATACAGATTGGCGCCTTTGTCTTCTGAATCTTTTCAATCAGCTTCTGAATCATGGCTTCCTCCTTAAGTGTATGCATAGCGCATCATATTCTTTTATACTTTTTTTAATATACCATAACCACAGACCCCTTTCAACCGTAAAACATGACATGATGTACGTTTTTGAAAATGGAAAAAGCGCATACATACAGATTCCGTATGTACACGCTTTCTCATTTTTAAATCAGTCCCGACACCAGCGGAACCACAATCACCGTCATCAGTCCGGCCACGGCAATGGAAAGACTGCTCATGGCACCCTCTATCTCGCCAAGCTCCAGGGCTTTCGAAGTACCGATGGCGTGGGCGGAGGTTCCCAGGGCCAGTCCTCTTGCAATGGGTTCTTCGATCTTTAAGATCTTAAACAACGTCTCGGCAATGATGTTTCCGAAGATACCGGTGATGATGATGCAGACCACCGTGATGGTCACGATGCCGCCTGCCTCCTCACTGACCCCCATGCCGATGGCCGTGGTGATGGACTTTGGCAGGAAGGAAACATAATGGATATGCTCCACACCGAACAGGGTACTCAGCAGGAAAACGCTGGCTGCACTGGCTGCTACGCCGGAGGCAATGGCCACGATCACGGACACAAGGTTCTTCTTTAACAGCTCCAGCTGCTTATACAGCGGAATAGCCAGACACACGGTGGACGGAGTCAGCAGATAGCTGATATATTTGGCGCTGTTATTATAGGAAGTGTAATCAACATTCAGAAGCTTCAGTATCGCAATCACAAGGACTACAGAAACCAGAAGAGGATTTAAGATGGCCCAGCCCACCTTCTTTTTGATCCACACCCCCACCAGGTACGCTGCCAGACTGATCACAAATCCAAAATAAAGAGATTCCTGTAAAAATGTCATGCTGCATTCTCCTCTCCTACGGTTTCGCTGTTCTTCTTTTTCAGAACAGCTATCATAAGCTCAGTCACCTTGCCGGTTACACCCATAACCACCAGCGTGGAAACAATGCTGATGACAACCAGGGGAATCAGGATTGCCTTCATGGTTTCATAGCTCTCGATCAGGCCTACGGATGCCGGAATAAACAGAATCGGCATGATATCCAGCAGGAAATTGCCGGTTGCCTCAATATCCTCCAGCTTTAAGAGTCCCGTACAGAGCAGGATCAGAAGCAGGAACAGTCCGTACACCCCGGCCGGAACCGGCAGCGGCAGTAGCTTGTTTAAAAATTCTCCGATCATCGTAATACCAAAGATGATCGCTGACTCTTTGACATATTTCATGGTTCATCCTTTCCGGTGATGAAAAAGCACGTCACCATATTATATTGTATACAGCTAAGACTTCGTAAACATTAGGTATTCTACCATCGGAATCAGAAAAGTCAATGTGCATTCTTGTATTCTTTATGTTTTTTTCCTATACTTTACTTACGAAAGGATCGACGAAAAATTTTTATCAGGAGGCCCTTATGAACCTGGATATTTCGATTAGTTCAACCAATTTGCTCACCCAAAAGCAGCAGCAGGAAATTGCTTTTCTGACCCACCTCTGTGAACTTCACGACCATACCGGCCTGTCCTATCCGGCGGATGAAGAGGAGCTGGTCCATCTTCTGGGACATCTTCCCGACGGCCGCCTGGCAGCCTGTCTGACCCTGATTCCCTACGAAGAGGATCTGGCCGAGTGCTGCGCCTTCACCCACCCGGAATTCCGAAACCGGGGATATTTTTCTGCCCTGTTAGAAGAAGCCCTCTCCCAGTACGCCGATACTGCCCTGCTCTTTGCCGTTTCCGAGACCTGCAGCGATACATTAAAAACACTGGAAGCCCTCGATGCGGAAAAAGATTCCGAGGAACACATGATGTCATGTGATCTGGGCAGGTGGCATGCGGTGCAGCAATCCACCTCCGCCGGCATTGCCAGCGCTTCCCTGCAGACCATCAGCCCGGAAGATACCGAAAACGCAACCAATGCCCGCCCGTTCTCCCTGACCCGAACATCCGAAACAGAATATGCCCTTCACCTCTCCGGCACTCTCTGCGGCACCGCCTCCGCCGAACCGGTCAGCGAAACCACCGTCTGTCTCCACCATGTGGAAATTCTTCCGGAGTTCCGAAACCAGGGCTGCGGCACTGCTTTTCTCCGGCTGCTGCTCCCGGAGCTTGCCGGGAACGGATTCCAAAAAGCGATCCTTCAGGTTGCCGGAGACAACGCCCCCGCCATCGCCCTGTATAAAAAAACAGGGTTCTCTGTCACGAAAACCCTGTCGTATTACTTCTATTAGATTACAGTTCCGATAAATTACAGTTCCAGAACCTTCTCTGCTGCCAGATCAAACCAGTCTCTTTCCAGATACTCGATTGTGCCGTTGTCCACATGCTCGGCTACCTTCGGGTCGATCGGGAGCTTTGCCAGTACCGGAATATTGTACTCTTTCGCAATCTCATCGATGTGACTCTCACCGAATACGGAAATCTTCTTGCCGCAGTCCGGGCACTCCAGATAGCTCATGTTCTCAACCAGGCCAAGGATCGGAATATTCATCTTCTGAGCCATCTTCACAGCCTTTGCCACGATCATGGAAACCAGCTCCTGCGGAGATGTTACGATGATGATGCCATTGACCGGAAGGGACTGGAATACAGTCAACGGAACGTCTCCGGTTCCCGGCGGCATATCCACGAACATGTAGTCTACATTCTCCCAGAGAGTCTCATTCCAGAACTGCTTAACTGCACCTGCAATGACCGGGCCTCTCCAGATAACCGGATCGGTGTCGTTGTCCAGCAGCAGATTTGCAGACATGATATCAATGCCCAGCGCGGATGTTGCCGGGATCATCAGATTGTCATTGGTCATCATGACCATATCGTTGTTGAGGCCAAATGCCTTCGGGATAGACGGACCGGTAATGTCCGCATCCAGGATTGCGGTGTGCTTGCCCTTGCTGTTCATCTTTACGGCCATCATGGCGGTAACCAGGGATTTGCCGACGCCGCCCTTGCCGCTGACTACGCCGATGACTTTCTTCACACTGCTTGCCGGGTTTAACGGCTCTAAAAAGCTTGTCTGCTCTGCCGTGCGGCTTCCGCAGGATTCGCCGCAGGTGCTGCAGTTATGGGTACAATTTTCGCTCATGTAAATTCCTCCAGTTCCTGATGTGCTCCCGGAACCCGGAAGCACATACTGCATTTCGTACATGTAAGCATACCACATTTCCGAAGAAAACAAAACCCTTGTATACAAAAATATGCTGTAGTTCCTGTTTTGCGTGAACTACAGCAAAATACACCTTGTTTGCCGCCCGGAATCTGGTATAATATAGTTAATATTCCCACAATATTTTTCTTCATACGGGAAATATTGCACAAAACGCAACGAGGTAACTACCAATGAACATGAATGTGAACCCGAACAGCGAGCTGATCCAGTCCGTTGTCAATGTCCCGAATCTTGCGGAGGTTCCGGATGCCCTCATCAACCAGGCCAGAGAATTCCAGCAGGCCATGATGATGTACACCTGCGCCATCCGCGAGGTGAAAACCAAATTAGAAGTATTAAACGATGAGCTTTCCATCAAGCATCAGCGAAATCCCATCGAAATGATCAAGTCCCGTGTAAAAAATCCCATGAGCATCGTAGAGAAGCTGCAGCGCCGGAACCTTCCTGTCTGCCTGGAATCCATGATGAACAACCTCGATGACATCGCCGGGATCCGCGTGATCTGCTCCTTTGTCGATGACATTTACTCCGTAGCCAACATGCTGGTCAGCCAGGACGACATCACCGTCATCGCCATCAAGGATTACATCAAAAATCCAAAGTCCAACGGCTACCGCAGCTACCACCTCATCATTGAGATTCCGGTCTTCTTCTCCGAGGAGAAAAAGAACCTGCGGGTGGAAGTCCAGATCCGCACCATTGCCATGGATTTCTGGGCCAGCCTGGATCACCAGTTAAAATACAAGAAAGATATCGGCGCCGCAGCAGAAGAAATCAGTGAAGACCTCCGCCAGTGTGCCGAAGTCATTGCCGCAACAGACCAGCACATGCTCCAGATTCGAAAGAGCATTGAGGCAAAAAGCGGAAAACTCGGAACATAAAATCTCAGACAAAAAGTCCCGCCGAAACTGCCGGATCAGGCAGCTTTGGCGGGACTTCTTCGCTTTCAGAAGGATCTATACCGCAGACCGATTTCGTCCCACGGTCTTTAACAGCCGGAACACGCCGGAAGCCTCCAGCGTTTTTCCAATGGTATAGAACAGCATGGAATTGACCGGCCACATGATAACATTCTTAAACACGCGCATCGGCAGCAGAGCCATAAATGCTTTTCCGTAAAGCATGCTCAGCCACAGGGTACCCAGCAGCATGTTGCAGATGATGGAGACTGTCAGTTCAGCTGCCAGCACCCGCATAAAGCTGATCGGACGCTTATAGAGAAAGCATCCGTAAAGAGCGCCACCCACCATGGCACCGATGGTGAATCCCGGAAAGAAGGCACCGGTCGGGCGGATGATGTACTTTAAGATATCCAGGGCACCACCAAACAGACTGCCTGCCACCGGGCCAAACAGATAGTAGACAAACTGGTTCGCAATGCTGGAAAACCCAATCTTTACGTAATCTCCCAGTACCAGGGTGAAATACCCCAGCACCACCGAGATGGCTGCAAACATGGCCATAACCGTAACGGTATTGACGTGTTTCAGTTCTTCCATAGAATCCGTGAACAAAGCTGTAAATTTCTTCATAAAAAATTACCTCCTTTGCAGAATTCTCTACTACAAAGGAGATAAGATATCCTCTTCGCAGCGGGATGCGGTCCGTGTACCGCGAAGCTGCTGTATCCCACCTGCTTCTTCGTCCTGCCGGCAACTCCCTGTCCGGCTGGCACTTAACGCACACAGACCTACTCTGCTTTCATTATTTTATTTTCCGCTACTATATCACAGTTTTTTTCTCATGTAAAGCAGAAATCATTCAGATTATGAGAATCCAATCATCATAGCCACAACAACAGTGACAGACGCACACACAAACAGGAATGCCTGGAACTTGATCTGGAACTTTGCCCACTGTCCCCACTCCAGCTTTGCCGCAGCCAGTGCGCCAAGCAGGCATCCGCTGGTCGGAACGATGAAGTTGGTGAAGGCATCACCCAGCTGGTAAGCCAGAACTGCAACCTGACGCTCTACGCCTACCAGGTCTGCCAGCGGAGCCATGATCGGCATGGTCAGCGCTGCCTGTCCGGAACCGGATACAACGAAGAAGTTGAATACAGACTGGAATACATACATCAGCCATGCAGAGATCACCGGCGGGAAATTCTTCATTCCGTTGCTGATGGTGTACAGAATGGTATTCAGTACGGTGCCGTCGGTGGCGCTGGTTCCGCCCAGAATGATGATGATTCCCTGCGCCATACCTACGCACATTGCCGCGCCGAGAAGATCCGCTGCACCGTGGTCAAATGCGCGCGGAATATCATTTAATTCCATATCATTCAAGTGAAAGATCAGGCCAATGATACCGGAAACAAGTCCCATGACGAAGAACTGGGATGCGATCTCCGGAATGTAGTAACCCTGGGTTACTACGCCCCAGATAGTCCAGATCATGCAGACTGCGATGGTCAGCAACACCAGCTTGTGTCCCAGAGTGAACGGAAGCTCCGCTTTGCCGTTCTTCTCAAAATCCTCACGATACACCTGGTCAGATTCATAGGCAACGGAAAGCTTCGGGTTCTTTTTGATCTTTGCGGCATAACGCAGCGTAAACAGGCAGGTCAGACCGGTAAAAATGATCCATAACGGAATACGGAACCAGGCTCCGGACATAACCGGGATTCCTGCGATACCCTGTGCCACGGCCAGGCCAAAGGGGTTCTGCCAGGAGGTACCGAAACCGATCTGGGTAGCCACATAGCTGCACATGATACCGACTACCGCGTCATAGCCCATGGCAATGAACATCGGCACCAGGATCATAACAAAGGGGATGGCTTCCTCGCCCATGCCGAAAACCGCGCCGCCCAGAGAAAACAGGATGGTAAGGATCGGCACCAGAAGGATCTCCTTGCCGTTTGTCATGCTGATTACCCGCATGATTCCGCTCTCTACCGCGCCGGTTCGCAGCACGATACCAAAAGAGCCGCCGACAACCAGGATAAATGCGATAATACCGACTGCGGTACCATTTTTCGTTCCGGTTGTCATACCCTCAAATACATAGTTTAAAATACCCTGACCGCCGAAATCTTCTGTACCAAAGAGCGGCGCAACCTTTGTCACCTTATTGCCATTCTCGTCCAGAATATACTCGAAGCTGTCCGGATCCAGAACGGTTCTGGTCTTTTCTTCGCCGTTCATGGTGTAGGTGATCTCTTTTGTCTCATATTTACCCAACGGGATAAACATGGTCAGGATGGCTGCAAACAGAATTACACCAAAGATGATGATGTACGTATGCGGCATCTGAATTTTCTTTTTCTTTTCCATTTGTAGTTTCCCTTCATTCTCAATAATAAAATTGGTTCGGGTGTCAAAACACCCGAACTTTTGGTTACACGTGTCATAAAGTCATTCCTCCACCGACATGCAAGCATGTCGTGGACTCAGACT
>CAVIRL010000098.1:0-10253 GCA_963645005.1 Prevotella sp. P5-108 | reverse complement strand
GTAGGCAATTTTCAATGGATTTTTGCCCGTGACTGTGAAGGTACTGAACAGTTACCGATGGACAATGATTTCCTGCTGAGGTATAATGAGTGAAAATTCTGACAGACATAGGGAGATTAGTGTGAAAGAAAGCAGAACGTTCATTACTGTTTGTGCCGCCAGTCCAAGGCGGCGGAATGGAGATTTTAATGGAAAATAATGACATCCGGATCCGTGTGGCATCGGAGGACGATGCAGAAGCAATTTTAGCCATTTATGCACCGTATGTGGTCAAAACGGCCATTACGTTTGAATATGAAGTTCCGACACTGGAAGAATTCTGCGGAAGAATCTGCCATACGCTGCAGAAGTATCCGTATCTGGTGGCAGAACAGAAGGGAAAGATTCTGGGATATGCCTATGTCGGCCCGTTTCATGACCGCGCGGCCTATGACTGGGCAGTGGAGACTTCCATCTATGTAGATGAAACTATGCGCCGTTTGGGCGTGGGCGGCAGGCTGAACCGGGCCCTGGAGGCCGTGTGTGGGGCTATGGGAATTCTGAATATGGAAGCCTGCATCGGCGTGCCGCAGACGGAGGATGAGCATCTGACCCGCAACAGCGAGGAATATCACGCCCACATCGGATACCGACTGGTGGGGGAATTTTACAAATGCGGCTACAAATTCGGACGCTGGTACAACATGATCTGGATGGAAAAGATGATCGGGGAGCACAAAGACGAGATGCAGACACCGACCTGGTTCCCGCAGCTTTCCGGAATACAGGAATTGTTAGACAGTCTGTAAATTTTGGAGTATACTGGAGACAGGAGTTTTGCGCAGCGGAATCGTAAAAAACGCTGCGCCTGAAATTCAGAAATTCAGAAGATCAGACGGAGGAAGACAACATGAGTACAAAAGCGGAATACGCAATTTCATTACACGATCAGAGTTATAACTGCGCACAGGCAGTAGCGTGCACGTTCTGTAAGGAATTCGGGGTCGATGAAACCGAAATGTTTAAGATTGCCGAGGGCTTTGGACTTGGCATGGGTATGATGGGGATGTGCGGTGCTCTGTCCGGCATGATGATGGTGATCGGTCTTGCAAACAGTGTGGGGGATCTAAACAAGGGTATGCCCACCAAAGGAAGTACCTACAAGCAGGTCAAGGAGTATGTGAAAAAATTCCAGGAGAAGAATGGCTCTTATCTGTGCCGCGAACTGAAGGGTGTGGAGACCGGAAAAGTGCTTTGCAGCTGCCCGCAGTGCATCATGGATGCTGTGGCACTGACGGAGGAATATCTAAAGGAACATCAGGCAGACAGGGTTCAGTGACATTAATTTCCAAATAAAATTTTATAAGTCTGGTATACAGAGTCCATTTCTCACAAAGACTAGAGAAGAATCGACAGGGTTGGGCAGGGCTGTCCCGGAGAAAACCGGAACAAGCCGCGGCTTCCCTGACAGCTTTTGCCCAGGAAAGAGAGGGTCTTATGAGTCATGTGATCAAATCCAGAAAAGCCGCAGTCATTGGCTGCGGCTTTGTTGGTTCTGCGACGGCATTTACCCTGATGCAGAGCAAACTGTTTTCGGAACTGGTGCTTTTGGATGTGAATACCGGGAAGGCAGATGGAGAGGCGAAGGATATCTCCCACGGTGTTCCCTTTGCGGCACCCATGAAGATTTATGCAGGGGATTACGACGATGTGGCGGACGCAGCCGTCATCATCGTGACGGCCGGGGCTAATCAGAAGCCGGATGAGACCAGGCTGGATCTGGTGCACCGGAATGTCGAAATCTACAAAAGCATCCTTCCGGAGATCGCCGGCCGGGAGTTTGGAGGGATTCTTCTGGTCGTATCCAATCCGGTGGATATTCTGACGTATGCGGCGCTGCGATTAAGCGGCCTGCCGGAACACCGTGTCATCGGCTCCGGAACCGTGCTGGATACTGCCCGGATGAAATATGCCCTGGGAGAGCATCTGCGGGTGGACAGCCGCAGCGTGCATTCCTATATTATAGGAGAGCATGGTGACAGTGAGATCGCAGTTTTGAGCAGCACCAATATCTCCGGGATTCCGCTGGATGTGTTCTGCGAAATGCGGGGCTATGACAATCCGAAAATGAAACTGGATGAGATTGCGGAGTCCGTGAAGAACAGTGCCTACGATATCATTGCCAAAAAGCAGGCTACCTACTACGGCATTGCCATGTCCGTCCGGCGGATCTGTGCCTGCATCATTCGAAATGAGCGTTCCATTCTGCCGGTGTCATCCATGATGCACGGAGAATACGGAATCCGTGACATTGCCCTGAGCATGCCGGCAGTGCTGGGCCTGGATGGTGTGGAGACCCATGTGCCAATTTCTCTGAATGAGGATGAGACAACACGGCTGATCCGGTCGGCGGAGACTTTAAAGGACATTGCCGGGGGATTGGAACTATAGCTTTGGAACCGCAGCTTTCGATTCCTGTCTCGACTGAGGCCTTCTTCTGTGGTATAATTTTTCCATTATGCATCACAGAAGGAGGCTTTTTTCATGAAACAATATCGCTGTATTGGGCTTTTGGCCCATGTGGATGCGGGCAAGACAACCCTGTCCGAGGCGATTCTTTATACATCGGGAACCATCCGGAAACTGGGGCGCGTGGACAACCGGGATGCGTATCTGGATACTTACGCCCTGGAGCGGGAACGGGGCATCACCATCTTTTCCAAGCAGGCAGTGTGCCGGCTTGGAGATACCACGGTGACGATTCTTGACACGCCGGGTCATGTGGATTTTTCGGCAGAGATGGAGCGGACGCTGCAGGTTCTGGATTATGCGGTTCTGGTTATCAGCGGAGCAGACGGCGTGCAGGGACATACGGAGACACTGTGGAGTCTGTTGAAGCGCTATCAGGTTCCGACCTTTCTTTTCATTAATAAAATGGATCAGCCCGGAACAGACCGGGCGGCGCTGCTTTCGGAGCTGCAAAAGCGGCTCAGTGAGTCCTGCGTGGATTTTTCCCTGCTGGATGGCCCAAAAGAAAAGGTGCCGGAGGAGGTCTGGGAGACCATCGCCATGTCGGATGAGGAACTGTTGGAGCAGTATCTGGAACATGGAGAGATCGCGGAGAGAGAGATCTGTAGAATGATCCGGAACCGGAAACTGTTTCCCTGCTACTTTGGTTCGGCGCTGAAGCTGCAGGGAGTGGAAGAACTGCTGGCCGGACTGGAGCGGTGGATGAGGGAGGAGACATTTGCCGGTATGGATAGCGGGCATGCCGTACAGGCAGGCGCAGATGCCGGAAATCCGGAACGGGCAAAAGCCGGTGCCCCGGACGCGGCCTTCGGTGCCAAGGTTTTTAAAATCTCCCGGGACGAGCAGGGCAGCCGCCTGACTCACATGAAGATTACCTCCGGTCGTCTGAAGGTAAGAGATTTTTTACAGGAAAAGGGGAAAGAGCCGGAGAAGGTGAATCAGATCCGCATTTATTCCGGTACAAAATACGAAACGGTAAATGAGGCTGTGCCGGGTATGATCTGCGCGGTGACCGGCCCGCTTCACACCCATCCGGGGCAGGGCATTGGAACGGAGGCAGAGTCCGAACTTCCGGTTCTGGAGCCGGTTTTAACCTACCGGGTGGAACTTCCGGAGGAATGTGATGCCAACAAGATGCTGGCTGATTTAAAACAGTTGGAGGAAGAGGAACCAGAGCTTCATATTACCTGGAATGAGCAGGCCCGGGAGATTCAGGTGCAGGTTATGGGGGAGGTGCAGATCGAGGTGCTGAAAAGCCTGGTGGCGGAGCGCTTCGGTGTGGACATCCGTCTGGATGCGGGAAGTATTGTGTATAAGGAGACAATCACTGCCGCGGTGGAGGGCGTGGGCCATTTTGAGCCGCTGCGCCACTATGCGGAGGTCCATCTTCTGATGGAACCGGGCGAACCGGGAAGCGGTCTCCAGTTTTCCGCACGGTGCAGCGAGGACTTTTTAGACCGCAACTGGCAGAGACTGATCTTAACCCATCTGGAAGAAAAGCGCCACCGGGGTGTGCTGACCGGATCGGAGATCACCGATATGCAGATTACCCTGATCGCGGGGCGGGCACATCAGAAGCATACCGAGGGCGGAGATTTCCGCCAGGCAACCTACCGGGCGGTGCGCCAGGGACTCTGTGAGGCAGCTGCGGAAGGCTATGTGCAGATCCTGGAGCCGTACTATGCCTTTAAGCTGGAGATTCCATCGGAATATGTGGGCCGTGCCATGACAGATTTAGAACGCATGAAGGGAAGCTTTGAGCCGCCGGAGGTAGACGGGGAAAACATGTTTTTAAGCGGTGTCGTGCCGGTGACCACCATGCAGAATTACCAGCGGGAGGTTGTGTCCTACACCAAAGGACGGGGCCACTTAAGCTGCGTGCTTCAGGGGTACTTCCCCTGCCATAACGCGGTCGAGGTGGTGGAAAATACCCGCTATGAGGCAGAACTGGATCTGGCAGATCCGACCGGTTCCGTATTCTGTGCCCATGGAGCCGGGTTTGTGGTGCCCTGGTATGAAGTAAAGCATTACATGCATATCCAGACCGGAATTCCGGTGCTGGGAGACGAAGCCCGCACGGATGCAGCGGGAGCGGATGAGAGTGGGTGGAATGCCGGCAGTGGAAGCACATCTGCCCGCGGCAGCGCGTCCTCATCCTTTGGAGCCGATGACAAGGAACTGGAAGCCATCTTCACCCGTACCTACGGTGAGAGCAAACGGAAGCTTTCCTACGACAGCGGTCCGCGCCAGGTGGTATATGATCCAGGAAAGTATGGCCACGTCAAAAAGGAAGAGCCGGTGGAAGAATACCTTCTGGTGGATGGTTATAATATCCTCTATGCCTGGGAGGAGCTGCGGGAACTGATGAAGATAACTCTGGACGGGGCACGGCATCGTCTGATGGACATGCTCTGCAACTACCAGGGTTACCGGAAATACAATCTGATCGTGGTGTTTGATGCCTACAAGGTTGCCGGAGGAGTAGGAAGCGCACAGGATTACCACAATATCCATGTGGTCTACACCAAGGAGGCGGAGACTGCGGATCAGTACATTGAAAAATTCGCCCATGACATGGGAAGGAAACACAGGGTGACCGTGGCAACCTCTGACGGCCTGGAACAGGTCATCATCCGGAGTCAGGGCTGTCTTCTGATGTCGGCCAGCGACCTGGCGGAGGATATGGAACGTGTCAGCCGCCAGATTGAGGAGGACCGCGGAAATCTGGTGAAGCCGGGCAGGAATTACCTGTTCGCCGGGGTGGAGAAAGATCTGGCTGACTATCTGGAGCAGGTGCGGCTCGGAAAACTTCCGGCACTGTCGGAGGAGGCTTTTGAGGAGCACTTTGGAAAAAAGGCCGGTACAGCAAAAAAAGATCATGGGCAGAAAAAAGAACAGAGAAAATTTAGCGGGAAAGCTTCGCAGAAACGGAATTGCACCTTGCAATAATGTTTCTCTTGAAGTACAATATATTTGATTTGTCAATTTTTAAACAAACCCTGTCGGGCATGCAGGGAAAGGGACCGGGTTCCGGTCGTTAATAGAAGGAGATTTCATCATGGAAAAAAGACCAGTGGTATTAATGATCCTGGATGGATATGGATTGAATGACAACTGCGAGGCTAACGCAGTCTGCGAGGGCAAGACCCCGATCATGGACCAGCTTATGAGCCAGTGTCCCTTTGTAAAGGGGCAGGCCAGCGGACTGGCTGTGGGACTTCCGGACGGCCAGATGGGAAACTCTGAGGTTGGACATTTAAACATGGGCGCAGGCCGTATTGTATATCAGGAATTGACCCGCATCACCAAGTCCATCGAGGACGGAGATTTCTTCTCCAACGAGGCGCTGATGGCAGCTGTTGAGAACTGCAGGAAGAACGATTCTGCCCTGCATATGTTCGGACTGGTTTCCGATGGCGGTGTGCACAGCCATATCACCCATATCTACGGACTGCTGGAGCTGGCTAAGAGAAACGGCCTCTCCAGGGTTTATGTGCACTGCTTCCTGGACGGCCGTGATACACCGCCGACCTCCGGTAAAGAATTTGTAGAGGCTCTGGAAGCAAAGATGGCAGAGCTTGGTGTGGGTAAGGTAGCCATGGTTTCCGGCCGTTACTACGCAATGGACCGTGACAAGAACTGGGATCGTGTGGAGAAGGCTTACAACGCACTGACCAAAGGCGAGGGTAATCACGCAGAGCACGCAGCAGAGGCTATTCAGGCATCCTACGATGAGGGCAAGACCGATGAGTTTATGCTGCCGACAGTTATTACCGAGAACGGCGCTCCGGTTGGAACCATCAAGAGCGGTGATTCCGTGATCTTCTTTAACTTCCGTCCGGACCGTGCACGCCAGTTGACCCGCACCTTCTGCGATGAGAAGTTTACCGGATTTGACCGCGGCGAACGCATAAAGACAACCTTTGTCTGCTTCACTGATTACGATGAGACCATTGAGAATAAGCTGGTGGCATTCAAGAAGGAAAGCATCACCAACACCTTTGGTGAGTTCCTGGCAGCGCATGGCTTAAAGCAGGCCCGCATTGCCGAGACTGAGAAATATGCACACGTAACCTTCTTCTTCAACGGTGGCGTGGAAGAGCCGAACCCGGGCGAGGACCGCATTTTGGTTCCGTCTCCGAAGGAGGTTGCTACCTATGATCTGAAACCGGAGATGAGCGCACCGGCTGTCTGCGACAAGCTGGTAGACTGCATCAAGTCCGGCAAGTACGATGTCATCATCATCAACTTCGCAAACCCGGATATGGTTGGCCATACCGGCGTGGAGAGTGCAGCGATCAAGGCGATCGAGGCGGTAGATGCCTGCGTAGGCAGAGCGGTAGATGCCATCAAAGAAGTCAACGGTGTGATGTTCATCTGTGCCGATCACGGAAATGCAGAGCAGCTGATTGACTACAGCACTGGCGAGCCGTGGACCGCACACACCACCAATCCGGTACCGTTCATTCTGGTCAATGCAGACCCGTCTTACAAATTAAGAGAAGGCGGATGCCTGGCAGATATCGCTCCGACCCTCATTGAGCTGATGGGCATGGAGCAGCCAAAAGAGATGACAGGAAAATCCCTGCTGGTAAAATAAAATACAGCCCATGTTTTCTTACGGATAGCGCAGCATGTGCGCTGACCTACTGAACAGTCACAATACAGTCGCAATTGAAATGTCCGGGGGTGCAGAAATTTCTGCACCCCCTGTTTTATTGCTTTGCATATCGGGAAGGCACCGGCGGCGCGTCCGCTGATTGGTTATTTGTAAAAAAATTCATTTATGTATTGCATTTTCTCAAAAGTATGCTATACTACAAACACCTATTAAATAAGTAGATAAATAGGGAATTGAAAGGAGGCTTGCATTATGCCGGATAACAGAAAACAAATACAGCAGTCAGATCAGACGAAACCAATCCGGGAAGAACAGATCGCGGACATTCAGGCACTTGCAGGCACGCTGCAGTACGGCTCCATCAGCCTGATCTTTCAGGATGGGGTGCTGGTGCAGATTGAGAAGCACGAAAAAATAAGAGTACACTGACCATATATTTCCAGCATATCAGAATTGACCGGACAAACCGGAGATTCTGCAGGAACACCCGAAAGGGGGATTTCTGCGGGGTTTCCGGTTTTTTCGTTTCTGTGCCGGAAACTATGGAACAGGTATTCTGAAAAGAGGAGAGAGGAGAACGATTATGAAAAAGAAAACAGGAAGAGCGGTTTTAACAGCAACAGCAGCGGCAGCATCCTTATTTTTGTTAGCAGGATGCCAGAAAAATCCCGGTGCGGAGAGCGCAGGAAGCCAGAGCAGCGCAGGCGGACAGGACAGCACACAGGAAAGCAGCCAGGTCCGGGAAACGGGCAGAAATGCATCCACAGATCCAGATGTCCAGAATCCGCCGACCGCGGAGCATCCGCGTAAGGTCCTGATCTCAGTCAACAACAATTCGAACCCGGATTCCTATGCAGATGCGGACGGAAACTATACCGGTTATGAGCCGGAGATGTTAAAGGCCATCGATGAGCTTCTTCCGGAGTATGAGTTCGAGTACACATCCATCGCAAGTACGGATGCGCTGCTGGCACTGGAGGCCGGAAAGCTGGATGCGTCTTTGCAGCGCTGGGAGGACAATGAACAGCGTCGCCAGAAATATCTGTTCAGCAATGAATATTATCTGACCTATACGCAGAATGTGACCGTATGGGGTGACCGGGACGATATTCAGTCTCTGGATGATCTGGAGGGCAAGACAGTTCTCGTAAAGGCAGCGGGCGGAAGTGACGATTATTTCTGGCAGAATTACATTGCGCAGAGCGGGGCAGATATCAAGCTGGTTTATCTGAACGGAGACAACTCTGTTCTGATCCAGATGTTCCAGGATGGAGAGGTGGATGCCTGCACGATGGTAAAGCGGAACGCGGATAAATTAAATGCCAATTACGGTTCCGATTTTAAGACTGTGGGAGATACCATTATGGCTTCCGATACCTACATCCTGTTCAACATGGGCGAGGAGACACTGAGAAACCGGGTGGATGAGGCCCTTGCACAACTCCGGAAAGAAGGATTTTTAAGCGAACTGTCAGAAAAATGGTATGGCGCAGATTACAGCGTGGATCCGTATAAATAAGGGGAAAGAAAAAATGGAATTTTTTCGTATTGCGTTATGTTTTGAATATTTTCCAAAGCTGCTGCGCTTTCTCCCGAAAACCCTGGAGATCGCTGTGATCTCCGCGGGGATTGGGCTGCTTCTCGGCATGATGCTTGGCCTGATCCGCCTGCGCAGGGTCCCGGTGCTGGATACCGTAGTCCGCGTCCTGGTTTCGTTTCTGCGCGCGGCACCGCCAAATGTGTTGCTGCTGGCATTTTTCTTCGCAGTCCCGATTTTTTTCCGGGATCTGTTTCTGCCATTTGGCGTGGATTTAAACCGCATTGACGCGGTGTTTTATGTCTGTGCCGCTTATGGTGTCCTGAATGCGGCATTCTTCTCGGAGCTGGTTCGGGCGTCGGTGCTGGGGGTGGAAAAGGGACAGACGGAAGCCGGACTTTCCATCGGAATGACGCAGCTTCAGGTGTTCCGACGGATCATTCTGCCGCAGGCATTCCGGATTGCGCTGCCAGAGCTTGGCAACATCCTGATCAACATTGTAAAGAATACGTCGCTGGCCTATCTGGTTGGTGTGGTGGACCTGATGGGCGCAATCCAGATCGTTTCGGTGGAAACCTTTCATCCGCTGGAGGGCTATGTTGATGTGGCCGTGATCTATCTTCTGGTATCCCTGCTTCTGGAATTTCTGTTTTTAAAATTACAGCGCCGCCTGGCGTATGTGTAACGGGAGGAATGTAATATGGTGTCATTTCAGTTTGACTGGCAGTTTGCCTGGGAGGTGTTTCTTATTTGTCTGGAACGGGTTCCAGTGTGCTTTCTTGCGGCAACGGCGGCGATGTCTGCAGGTCTTGTGCTGGGTATTCCGTTAGCGGCGGCCAGGCAGGGCGGTCGGGCGCAGCGGGGAAAGAGAAGCCGGGGCGGAAAGAAGCTGGTGGCATTTCTGGCGAATGCCTGGGTGCATCTGATGCGCGGCGTTCCTACGATTTTGCTGCTTTTGATCCTGTATCTGAGCATACGAAACGGGTTTCATGCACTGGCAGCCAGATTCCACTGGACGGTGAAAGCAACTGTGATTCCGGCGTTCTGGATCGCGGTGCTCGCCCTTGGGTTAAGCGCCGGAGCCTTTTTATCCGGCAGCTTTTTAACGGCACTTGGAGCGGTCGATCCGGGCCAGCGGGAGGCAGGGCTTTCCATTGGCATGTCAGAAGGAAAAATCTTCCGGCGCATCATCCTGCCTCAGGCATTTCCAGTGGTGCTCCCGCTGATCGGAAACCAGTATATCTCCATGCTGAAGGTAACCTCCCTCATTGGATATATCGGTGTGGTGGACATTGTGCAGGCCGGCAAGATCAAGGCAACGATTTCCTCCAATAATATGGAGGCATATTTTGCGGAAGTCCTGATCTACTGGGGCATGACACTTCTTCTGGAACAGGTATTTTTGCACCTGTCGCGATGGGTGAGAAAGAAAAACGGATTGGAGGCAGCAGGATGATCGAATTAAAAAATATAAGGAAATCCTTTCAGGATCACGAAGTATTAAAATCCATCAATCTGTCGGTGGAGAAAGGGGAGGTGGTGGTGATCCTCGGACCTAGCGGTTCAGGAAAGACAACACTGCTCCGA
>CAVIRL010000097.1:0-10351 GCA_963645005.1 Prevotella sp. P5-108 | reverse complement strand
TGCAGGGAAAAGCAGCTACAGGGAAAAGCGGAAAAGGAGGAAATGACAGTATATGGAACAGTATACAGTGACCGGTATGAGTTGTGCAGCCTGCAGCAGCCGTGTGGAAAAAGCAGTTTCCAAGGTGCCGGGCGTCACATCCTGCTCGGTCAGTCTGCTGACCAACTCCATGGGTGTGGAGGGTACGGCGGCAGCAACTGATATTATCAAGGCAGTGCAGGATGCCGGATATGGAGCGTCCTTAAAAGGCGCAGGAAAAGAGGGCGGCGTGAAAGCCCAGCCTCTGGATGCTGAGGAGGCATTAAAAGACCACGAAACTCCGGTCTTAAAGCGCAGACTGATTTATTCCCTTGGATTTCTGATCGTTCTTATGTATTTTTCTATGGGACATATGATGTGGGGATGGCCGCTTCCGGCATTCTTTGACGGAAACCACGTGGCGATGGGCCTGATCCAGCTGATCTTAACGGCCATCGTTATGGTCATCAACCAGAAATTCTTTATCAGTGGTTTTAAGAGCCTGTGGCACAAAGCCCCGAACATGGATACCCTGGTAGCCCTCGGTTCCATGGCAGCATTTGTTTACAGCACCTACGCATTGTTTGCCATGACCGATGCCCAGGTAAAGGGCAGCGCAGATGCGGTCATGAGCTATATGCATGAGTTTTATTTTGAGTCCGCAGCCATGATCCTGACCCTTATCACGGTGGGCAAGATGCTGGAGGCACGGTCCAAAGGAAAGACCACCGATGCGTTAAAGAGCCTGATGAAACTGGCCCCGAAGACGGCAGTAGTGGTGAGAAACGGAGAAGAAGTTACCGTTGGCATTGAAGAAGTGCAGAAGGGCGATGTATTCGTTGTCCGTCCGGGCGAGAACATTCCGGTGGATGGCATTGTATTAGAAGGAAACAGTGCCGTGAATGAGGCGGCCCTCACCGGAGAGAGCATTCCGGTGGATAAGACCGTGGGTGACAGCGTTTCTGCCGCAACAGTGAATCAGTCCGGTTTCATCCGCTGCGAGGCAACCCGGGTAGGCGAAGATACCACCCTTTCCCAGATCATCCAGATGGTCAGCGATGCGGCAGCCACCAAGGCACCCATCGCGAAGGTAGCCGATAAGGTATCCGGTGTGTTTGTACCGACTGTTATCACCATCGCAGTCATCACAACTCTGGTATGGCTGATCGCAGGTCAGAGCGCAGGCTTTGCGCTGGCCCGCGGTATTTCCGTTCTGGTGATCAGCTGTCCGTGCGCGTTGGGCCTGGCAACTCCAGTGGCCATCATGGTAGGCAATGGCATGGGCGCAAAGCACGGCATTATGTTCAAGACTGCAGTTTCCTTAGAGGAAGCCGGTAAGATGGATATTGTGGCACTGGACAAAACCGGTACCATCACCAGCGGCGAGCCGAAGGTCACCGACATCATTCTTGCAGAGGCAAAGAGTGAGCGGGAACTCCTGACCTTTGCATATACCCTGGAGAAAAAGAGTGAGCATCCGCTGGCACGCGCCATCAATGAGCGCGCCCGGAAAGACGGCATCACCGCAGGCGAGGTGGATGACTTCGCAGCACTTCCGGGCAACGGACTTTCCGGCATTTATGATGGCAGCGAGCTTTGCGGCGGTAACGCAAACTTTATCAGCAGTGTTGCTGCAGTATCCGATGAGATCCGCGCGAAAGCAGAAAAGCTTGCAGAGCAGGGCAAGACCCCGCTGTATTTCAGCCGTGACGGAAAGCTTCTGGGTATTATTGCTGTGGCCGATGTCATTAAGGAAGACAGCCCACGAGCAGTCAGAGAACTGCAGAACATGGGCATCCGGGTTGTTATGCTGACCGGTGATAATGAGCGCACCGCAAAAGCCATCGGCGCCCAGGCTGGTGTGGACGAGGTCATCGCAGGCGTGCTTCCGGAAGGAAAAGAGAGCGTGATCCGTTCCCTGAAGGAGCAGGGCAAGGTAGCCATGGTCGGTGACGGCATCAACGATGCTCCGGCCCTGACCCGTGCAGATATCGGTATCGCCATTGGGGCAGGAACCGATATCGCCATTGACGCAGCCGATGTGGTTCTGATGAAGAGTCGCTTAAGCGATGTCCCGGCAGCCATCCGGTTAAGCCGTGCGACGCTGCGGAACATCCACGAGAATCTGTTCTGGGCATTTTTCTACAACGTGATCGGTATTCCGCTGGCAGCAGGAATCTGGTATCCGCTGTTCGGACTGAAGTTAAATCCGATGTTCGGCGCGGCAGCCATGAGCTTATCCAGCTTCTGTGTTGTAACCAATGCCCTGCGTCTGAACCTGTTTAAAATGTATGACGCATCCAAAGATAAAAAGAAAAAACAGTGCAGACCACATGATGAAAATCATGTTGATCATAAAGAGAAAAAGGAGAAGAGTGCTATGACAAAGACAATGAACATTGAAGGAATGATGTGCGGCCACTGTGAAGCCAGAGTGAAAAAGACCCTGGAAGGCATTGACGGCGTAACCGAGGCTGTGGTAAGCCACGAGAAAGGAACCGCAGTTGTAACCCTGGAGAAGGAGGTTGCGGACAGCGTTCTGAAAGAGGCTGTAGAGGCACAGGATTACAAGGTAGTATCTGTACAGTAAAAAGTTGTGGGTGAACTGGCTGGACGTGTCGGGCTAAGCGCGCCTGGCACACAGCCGGGTCAGTTCGGACAGGAACGAAGCTGCTGCGGGCCTTGGGAAGGAAGACTGAGCGGCTGTAAAAGTAAGAAGGAGAAACAAAATATGTCACATTCACAGAACTCCATGGGATATATGGTAGTCCTTTGCATTATCCTGTACATAGTAGGAGTATCCATGTATCTCTTTGTAAAATTTGTAAGAAAGAAACTGGATGAAGCGAGAGACCGCAGATTCCAGAGAGAACATCAGGCAGCTTCGATGACGGAAGCAGCCAGGGAAGATCCGAACAAAAAGACAGAATAGACGAATCGGATGGAAAAGCAGAATAAAGGCTGAAAAGACAAGGACGAAGAAGGAAGCAAAAGAAGGGAGCGATCAGCCATGACAGATATCATTGTACTATTAGTCATTGTAGTATTTATACTTCTTGCAATCAAATCCAGCATCAAGCATTTCAAGGGGGAGGGAGCCTGCTGCGGAGGCGGTGGCGGAAGCCTTCCGCCGGAAGAGAAAAAGCTGGAAAATCCGGTTATCGGAAATAAAACCGTCAAGATCTCCGGCATGCACTGCGAGCATTGCGTAAACGCAGTCACCGAAGCCATCAACAAGATCGACGGCGCATCCGCCAAAGTCAGCCTGCACGGCAAAAAAGCCGTAGTCAGCTACGACCGGGAACTGGATGAGGCACTGCTGAAAAAGACCATCGAAGATGCAGGATATACCGTAGAGGAAATTAAATAACAATTACAAAAGCTGGAAAAGTGGATTTAAACTGTTTTCCGGCTTTTTTATTCAGGAAAAGAGCCGAAGTTTGAGGAAGAAGACGTATTTCGGATTATTGTGCCGTTGGATGAAACTTTGATGAATGGAGAAACTACCCAGACCACCCAAGCTCCCACCCAATTTACCCAAGCTTCCACCCAACCACCCAAGCTCCCACCCAAGTATTGGTTCAGACATTCGATCACCTGCTATGATTTCAGATGGGATAAGATGTAGGAGAGCTGAAAAACGTTCTGGAACGACTTAAGTAGGGCGAATATGGAAAGAAAATGAGGAGCCACAGCATCGGCTCCTCATTTTGGCTTCTAAAAATATATTTTTATGACAGCTTCCAGATCTCCTCATTATACTGTGCAATGGTGCGGTCGGAGGAGAAGAATCCGGCTTTGCTGATGTTGACCAGCATTTTCTTTGCCCACTCGGTACGGTTGTTGTAAGCGGAGTAGGCTTCTTCGCGAGTCTTGACGTAATCCTGGAAGTCCGGGAAGGTCATGAACCAGTCCTTATTTAGCAGCTCTTTGTAGAGTCGTTCCAGATTTTCTTTCTGGCCGATCTTCATCATTTCTTTTCCGACAATGAAATCTACAGCAGCCTTTAAGTCTTTGTCTTTCTCATACCAGTCTTTGGACTTGTAGTCACCGCGCTCGTAGCGGGCAATGACGGTTTCGGAGGACTCGCCGAAGGTGAAGATGTTGTCTTTGCCCACCAGCCCGGCAATCTCCACGTTGGCGCCGTCCATGGTTCCTAGAGTCAGGGTGCCGTTTAACATGAACTTCATGTTGCCGGTGCCGGAGGCTTCCTTGGAGGCCAGGGAAATCTGCTCGGAGATATCGCAGGCCGGGATCAGCTTCTCAGCCAGGGTTACATTGTAGTTTTCCACCATGAAAACTTTCAGATGTGGACTTACCTTCGGGTCTTTGTTGATAAGCTCCTGCAAACATAAAATTAAGTGGATAATGTCCTTTGCGATCACGTAAGCCGGAGCCGCTTTTGCGCCAAACAGCACGGTGATGGGCTTTTTCGGGATCTTGCCGGCCTTGATCTCCAGATATTTGTGGATAACATAAAGGGCGTTCATCTGCTGGCGCTTGTACTCATGCAGACGCTTGATCTGAATATCGAAAATGGAATCCGGATTCAAGACCATTCCCTGGGTGTCTTTTAAATAGGAAACAAGCTGCGCCTTCTTTTCTGCCTTCACATCCAGAAGCTTTGCGAGTACGGCCGGATCGGACACAAACTGCCCCAGCTTTTCCAGCTCCATGGCATCCTTTTTCCAGCCTTCTCCGATGAGAGAACTGATGAGAGCAGAAAGCTCCGGGTTGCATTCCATGAGCCAGCGGCGGAAGGTGATGCCGTTGGTCTTGTTGTTGAAGCGCTCTGGGTACAGTTTGTAGAAGTTGTTAAGTTCCGTGTTCTTTAAGATCTCGGTGTGCAGATAAGCCACACCGTTGACGCTGTAGCCGTAGTGGATATCCATGTGAGCCATATGCACCAGACCGTTCTGGATGATATAGGTAGTTTCGTCTTTTACCGTGGCACGGATGCGGTTATCCAGCTCGCGGATGATCGGCATTAACTGCGGAACCGCCTTTTCCAGGAAGGCGATCGGCCATTTTTCCAGTGCCTCGGCCAGAATGGTGTGGTTGGTGTAGGCACACACCTTTGATACAATGGAGATGGCTTCATCCATTAAAATACCATGCTGGCCCAGCAGGCGGATCAGTTCCGGGATGACCATGGACGGATGGGTGTCGTTGATCTGGACGGCAGCGTAGTCAGCCAGGTCGTGAAGATCAGAGCCGCGGGCGATGCACTCGTCCAGAATCAGTTGTGCGGCGTTGCTGACCATGAAATACTGCTGGTACACGCGAAGCAGGCGTCCTTTGTCGTCGGAGTCATCCGGGTAGAGGAACAGGGTCAGATTTTTCTCAATTTCAGTTTTGTCAAAGTCGATGCCGTCTTTCACGATGCTCTCATCTACGGATTCCAGGTCGAAGAGGCGAAGACGGGTGGAGTGGTTGTTGTAACCTGTCACATCCAGGTCATAGAGGCGGGAGGTAACGGTGAAGCCGCCAAAGGGAACCTGATAGCTGGTCTCGGTCCTGGTAAGCCAGCTTTCTTTCTCAATCCACGGGTTCGGGGTCTCCTGCTGGAGATGCTTCTTGTCAAAGACCTGCTTGAACAGGCCGTAGTGGTAATTTAAACCAACACCGTCACCGTTTAAGCCCAGGGTGGCGATGGAATCCACAAAGCAGGCAGCCAGACGTCCCAGGCCGCCGTTGCCAAGAGACGGCTCCGGCTCCAGTTCCTCAATCTCCGCGAGATTTTTGCCAGCAGAAGCCAGTTCCTTTTTGACCTCATCGTAAAGACCTAAGTTGATGAGGTTGTTGGAAAGCAGCTTGCCGATCAGAAACTCCGCAGAAATGTAGTAGAGCTTGCGCTTGCCGGTTTTGGCAGTGGCCTTTTTTGCAGCAGTGCCTTTTGCCGGAACTTTCCCGGTGTCATCAGCAGCTTCTTTCTCCTTCGCCAGTTCCTTCACCTGCTCTAACAGGCAGACATAAATCTCCTCGTTGGTGCAGGAAGCCAGCGGCTTTTTATACTTTTCTTTTACAGCTTTTGTCAGATTCATAGTTATAGAAACTCCCTTCCCTGAAGTGTGACGAATCACAGAAATAAAAAACTGTCTATATTATAACAAAGCAGATGGTGGTTGCGCAAGTTCTACCAGTTGTGCAGAGAAAATTTCTATTCAGCAGCCAACTGTTTTTTGAAAAGCGTCCGGAACACCAGGCGTACCAGCGGTCCCACAAAGAACACCTGGGCGCAGAGTGCCATTGGGAAGCAGATGACGGCCAACTGGATCCACTGACAGAACCAGCCAGCAGAAATACCGTTGTGCACCAGTGTCGCAAATTCGCGGTTTCAGTGATCACGAAGAAGATCAGGCAAAAGACAACGACATACTCCAGCCACATCTCTTTCAGTGCCAGATGCAGAACCTGGTAACGGAGGGTCCCGAATTTGAGTGTAATGTTGTAGACCGTCATGCAATACACCATACAGAACACCATGATTGCGGTGAAAACGATACTTTGAAATTTTGTTTTTGGCATAAAAACGCTCCTTTTCTGAAATAAAAAACGACATCCATATCCGTGAATGGCCACCAGACAACAGCCACGCGATATTTAATGTCGTTATTTTTATTTCCATATTAATTTTTTTCAGAGCCATGATACCACAAAATGGAAAATAATGTAAATGATTTTTGAAAAAATTTACCGGTAATGGACATTGGTGTGGGATACACGATTTAAAAATCCCCGGGCTTCACGGAGTCCGGAAGCATGGAGCGGTAACTGCGGTTTCCCTTCACAGCCTGGTAATTTTCCTGAATCTGTCTGCATAATTCCGGATTGGAATACAGTTTTCTGGCAGCTTCGAACAGAATTCGCGCCGCATAGTGCATGCCCTTGTGGGCCAGCGGGCTCTTGCCCTGGGCCACGATCTGCCAGGTGTGGAGGGCGCAGCCGGCGGCTTCCGTTGCCACACCGATGAGTCCGGTGGGAACCTGCCAGCTCACATCCCCCACATCGGTGCTGCCGAGGTTGATGGTCTGGTCAGTGGGGAGAATGTCGGTGTCAATCGAAGTGTGATTCGATGCAGCGGTCATTCTTGCCGGATCCAGAAGAAACGTGGAATCGGGAGCAGAAGCAGAACCCAAAACAGAACCAGAAACAGAACCAGAAACAGAACCAGAATCAGAGCCGGAGTCAGCACTGGACTCAGCAAAGGACTCAGAGCCGGACTCAGCACAGGACTCAGCAGAATCCGGTGATTCCGGCAGCAGCATGAACTGTGCCGCATATGCATAATCCTCCTCCGTATACTCCGGTTTCTCCGCCTCCTGCATGGATTCCATCATCAGCGCTTCCATAGCCGGAACGGATAACAGATCCGCATAAGCACTGACGGTTCGGAAGGAAACCTTTGTCCCCGTCATCAGTGCCGCGCCCTTTGCCACATCGGAGACTCGCTCATAAAGCTCCGCTACATAAGCGCTTTCCGGTGCTCGCAGGGCGTAGAGCAGGGTGGCAGCAGCCGGAACGATGTTCGGCGCATCACCGCCGTCGTTTAAATAAGCGTAGTGCATGCGGGCATCGCTTTTCACATGCTCCCGCAGGTAATTGACACCCACATTCATCAGTTCGCAGGCATCCAGGGCGGAACGGCCAAGCTCCGGGTGGGCGGCAGCGTGGGCGCTCTTTCCGGTAAAGTCGAAGATCACGCGGATATTGGCCAGAGCCTCTTTGATCAGTCCGGTTTTGGAACCCGGATGCCAGGCCAGGGCAAAGTCCAGACTGTCAAAGCAGCCGGAGCGGGTCAGGAATGTTTTTCCGGCGCCGCCCTCCTCAGCCGGACAGCCAAAGTAAGTGACGGTACCTTCTGAATGGGTCTGTAAAAGCCAGTCGCGGAGGAGGCAGGCCGCCTCCATGGTGCCGGTTCCCAGAAGATTATGCCCGCAGCCATGACCTGCCGCGCCGGGGCGGTCCGTCTGTTTCTCGGGAACATCTGCCTTCTGATTCATGCGGGGCAGCGCGTCAAACTCCCCAAGAAGCCCGATGACGGGGTGGCCGGAACCGAAGCTGGCAGAAAAGGCAGTGGCTATGCCGCCGAGATTCCGGGTTACGGAGAAACCCTCTTTTTCCAGAAAATCAGCCTGCAGGGCGCTGGAGCCGAACTCCTGATAACGGGTCTCCGCAAGGTCCCAGATCCGGTCGCTGATGGTTTCAAATTGGTGTTCGAAATTTTGTCTGTTCATAGCTGAATGAAATCCTCCGAAGATATTTGCCTGTGACGGTAAAGGTACCGGCAGCTACGCTGGGATCGCGGGATCCTCTGTACCGGTCATACTGAGATATGCCATCATCATAGCACATTTTTTGCGTTCATTCATTACGCTATTTTGCGAAAAAATAAATGATTTCCTGATTTATTTCATGCAATTCTGCATACATAACATTTACAGAGAGAAAAAAACTTGTTAATATATAGGAATAACCAGAAAAATAGTTTGGTGTTTTCTGTAAAAGGAGAAGATAAAACATGAAAATGAAAAACAATGTATATGGGGAGCTTCTGTCCGGCCTGCAGTCAGAAAACCAGAAATTGCTTCTGACAAAATTAAATGAAGATGGAACTCTGGAAAAGCATTTATATGTGCCTGGTGAAGAGCCAGAAACTGCTGAGGCACTGGCCCAGCAGGCTGCCTTTGAAAAGAAGGTCTGCGTTTCCGGATTTGGGGCGGATGAGAATACGGAAAAGTGGATCGCGGAGCCCTTTTGCAAAGAAAACCGCATGCTGATCTTCGGAGGAGGTCATGTATCCCTGGCATTGGCAGAGTTTGCGGCCCGCACTGGTTTTGCGGTAACCGTGACCGATGACCGGCCATCCTTTGCCAATAAGCTGCGTTTCCCGACGGCAAAAGAAGTCCTCTGCATGGATTTCGATTCCGCAATTGAAAAGCTTCATGTCAATTCCTCCGATTTTGTGGTGCTCTTAACCAGAGGTCACCGCCATGACGGTGTCTGCCTGCGAGCGCTGGCAAAGCAGCCGGAAACGGCCTATCTTGGCATGATCGGTTCCAGAAAGCGCGTCCGGGAGCTGAAGGATACGCTAGAGGAGGAAGGCATCCGCCGGGAGTGGCTGGACTGGATCCACACGCCGGTGGGCCTGGATATTGGCGCGGTTACCCCGGAGGAGATCGCGGTAGCCATTCTGGCGGAAGCTATTCAGGTAAAACGCAAACCGGCAGAGGGAGCCAGACGGGTATCCCAGTCCGATATTGATATGGAAGTGATCCATGATCTGGCGGAGCCGGAGGAGCAGTTTGCGGATCAGAAAAAAGCCGTGATCACCATTTTAACGACAAAAGGCTCCACGCCGAGAAAGGCGGGAGCCAAGATGATCGTCTACGAGACCGGCATGATCCAGGGAACCATCGGCGGCGGCTGTGCGGAGGCGAATCTCATGCAGCATGCCCGGGAGGTAATCCGGGACGGTGCATACCAGATCCGCCACGTGGATATGACCGGAAAAGTGGCGGAAGAGGAAGGCATGGTCTGCGGCGGCATCATGCAGGTGCTGATCGAACCGACGTAGGTGGAAATCCGGAAAAGATACGGACATGGCAGGGCGGAAGTGCTGAATCAGTGGTCTGCGTAACTCCGTTGACTTTGCTTTGACAGCCCTGGCTTACGATGTTAAGATGAAGGACGGCGTGATGGAAGATATTTCCATGGTATTAGGCGGCGTTGCGCCGGTACCGTATGTACTGGACGAGGTTGCCGCCCTGGTGAAGGGACAGAAGCCGACGGCAGAACTGGCTGCACAGGCAGGGAAACTGGCTGTTTCCAAGGCTGTCCCGATGGATAAAAATGCCTACAAGGTCAATGGCATCAAGGCCATGGTAGAGCGTTTCATTGCCGGTCTGGCAGAATAAGAATGGAAAGAAGGATACGGATATGCAGAAAACACTTGCTGAACGAATGGTTGGACAAAGAGTGAGACACATTTCGCTGGGAGCGGGAACCGTAACTTTTTGTACCAACATTGCCGTTAAAATCAGAATGGATGAAAACAGAGAAGAATGTGCCTTTGCATTTCCGTATTCGTTCAAACAGTTTTTGAGCGCGGAAGATCCGGAGCTGCAAAAAGAGATTGTTGCTTTTTACGATACCGGAGCATGGGGTGAGCCGATCCATGACCATCATTGTGATGGGGGGAATTGATACAACTGTTTATAAGCAAAAGAGAAGGGCTGTCGCACGATTGGAATGCGATGGCCCTTCTTTTTTTAGAAAATTGGTTCGGGTGTCAAAACACCCGAACTTTTGGTTACACGAATTGTTCCGTGCT
>CAVIRL010000096.1:0-10468 GCA_963645005.1 Prevotella sp. P5-108 | reverse complement strand
CAAGATGTTTCATGACGCATTGGTGCCTTTCGCAGAAAGGCGGAAAATAACTATGCTACAATTTGATCAGATCCTGAACCGAAAAGGAACAAACTGTGCGAAATGGGACCGCCAGGGAGGAGATTTTCTGCCGATGTGGGTGGCGGATATGGATTTTAAAGCACCAGAACCGCTTCTGGAGGCAGTGCAAAAGCGCCTGGATCAGGGCGTGTTCGGTTATCCCGCTTCCCCAAAAGCGGCAGAAGAGGCGGTTGTGGGACATTATAAACGTACCTATGGTATAACAGTCTGCCCGGAATGGATTGTCTGGATTCCAAGCGTTATGCCGGGCGCAAACCTTGCGTGCCGGGTGGGTGGAGGCGGCATTCTCTATTCCACGCCAATGTATACACACATCCGGCGCCTGCCGGAGGAAGCCCGGGCAGAAGTGACCGAAGTGCCGATGAAAGAGACCGGTCTTTTTTATACCATGGACTTTGACGCGCTGGAGCGTGCAGTAACTTCAAAGACCGGTGTCTATGTGCTCTGCAATCCTCACAATCCGGTGGGACGTGTTTTTACCAGAAATGAGTTGGAGCAGACAGCGGATTTTGCAAAGCGGCACAGACTTCTGGTTGTGGCAGACGAAATTCACTGTGAGCTGGTGCTGGAGGGAGAGCACATTCCCTATTTCAGCCTGAATCCGGAAGCGGAACAAAACAGCATTACCCTGTGCAGTGCAGGAAAGATCGCCAATGTCCCGGGCCTTCCGCTGGCTTATGCCATCATCCCGAATCCAGATCTGAGAAAACGCTTTGAGGCAGAGGCGCTGGGCCTTTTCTCTGTGCGCAACATTCTGGCAGAGACGGCACTGACGGCGGCTTACAACGGTTCCTGTGACGCATGGAAGAAAGAACTTCGGGATTATCTGCGGAAAAACCGGGATTATCTGGAGGCGCGGATTGCCGGTATCCCGGGATTGAGTGCCGTACATAATGAGGCAACGTATCTGGTGTGGATCGACACCCGGGAAACACAGATTGCGGATCCCTTCACGTTTTTCCGGAACGAGGCAGGCGTCCATCTCAACGATGGAAAAACATATGGGAAGGATGGGTTTGTACGCCTGAATTTTGGCTGTCCCCACAGCCAGTTAAAAGAAGCATTAGACAGGATGGAAGCAGCAGTGCTGCGTTATCTGGGAGAGGAGCATAAGAAATGAGTGAACAGAAAAAGACAGGATTTAGCTGCGTGGATTGCGGAAAGTGCGGCTGCAAAAAACACAATGGAGATTACCCGGAATTCTGCGCAACCGCAGCGCTGACTGAGGAAGAACTGGAAGAGATTGCAAAGCTGTATGAGAATCGGGTCAACCGGAAGGTGGCCATTGCCTCGGCTGAAGTTGAGGGGGGATTTTATGGAAAATATACCCGTGTGGAGGAGACAATCGAATTCGCACACCGGATCGGAGCGAAAAAGCTTGGCATTGCCACCTGTATCGGTCTTCTGGAGGAAAGCCGCATTCTGGCAAAGATTCTCCGACTCAACGGATTTGAGGTTTACAGTGCGGCGTGCAAGACCGGTTCCATGTTAAAAACCGATATCGGCGTAAAGCCGGAGTATACCTGTGTTACCGGAAATGTGATGTGCAACCCGATCCTTCAGGCAAAGCTTCTGAATAAGGCAAAGGTCGATTTAAATATCGTCATGGGCCTCTGCTGTGGTCACGACAGTCTGTTTCTCAAATACGCGAACGGACTGTCAACCGTGCTTGTGGTAAAGGACCGGGTACTGGGCAATAATCCGGTACAGGCACTTTACCAGGCGCGGGCGTATTATAAGAGGCTTCTGGAAAAGCCGATCGTTTAACGTTTTCGAAAAGCCGCAACCTGTGCAAGCAGATAGCAGACCGGCACCAGGTACAGGAAAAATGCTGCAAGGATGCTGGTGAGCGGCGCACCGACGGTGGCCAGCGGCACGGCGCCTGCGATGGACCAGGGGATGAGTGGAGCCACTACAACGGCGGAGTTTTCCAGATCCAGGGCCATGCGGCCGGCGTCGGGTTCCAGTTCGCTGCCCAGCTGGTCGGTCAGCATGATGGAGAGTGTCTGATTGCAGGCAATCATGGAGGTGCCGACAGAAGCCAGCAGGATCGCACCAAAGGGCGTGATATGCTTCCCAAGCTTTACCAGTCCGGCTTTCAGTCCGTTAAGCAGCCCGGTGCCCTGGAAGATTCCCGCGTAGGATGAGGAAATGCACACGATGGCGGCAACCTTCACCATGGAGCGGATGCCGCCTCCGTCCAGGAACGCTGCAGCTTCCGGGTCTGCGGCATGGTAGCCGGTTAAGAGGAGCCCGGGAAGTTCTGTCAGAGAAAAATGCTGGACCGCAAATCCGACCCCCAGAGAAGCCAGGATGCTGGCCAGCATGGCATATTTCACCGGGACCCGCATCAGCGCAAGGGCAAAGATCACAATGGCCGGTAAAAGCGCTGCCGGATGAAGAACGACCTCCCGTCCGAACAGGTCGGTCAAGTCAGTCTGGGCAGTCTGGCTGTGCAGCTGAAAACCCAGGATGCCGTAGAGCACGCAGGTGAGAAGAAAGGGCAGCCATGCGGATTGGATCATGTTTCTGATGTTATCGAAGATGCTGGTTTTTGTCAGTTCACTGACCAGGAGTGCGCTGGTGGAAAACGGAGAGCACCGGTCTCCGAAAAACGCGCCGGAGAGAATGGCACCGCCGAGGAGCAGCGGGTTTGCCCCGGCGGAAATTCCCATGCTCATGCAGATGACGCCGATGGTGGCAGCAGTACCGAAGGAGGTTCCGGTCAGCACGGAAATGCCGCAGTTTAAAAGGAAAGAAACCAGCAGGATGACCTCCGGGCGCAAAAGCTTTGCTGCATGGCAGATGATATAGGGAATGGTGCCGCAGGCCCGCCAGAGGGCTGTCATCATGCCGATGAGGACAAACACGATCAGAATATTTTTTGCGGTGAGCACGCCGGTACAGAGCATCGAGCTGATCTTTTTCGGGGAATTTCCTTTCTTTGCTGCATAGGTGCAAAAAAGAATGAGCCCGGCAAAAAGGGCGTAGAGGGTAGGCAGCTTCAGCAGAAGGCAGGCCGCCAGAATGAGGGTAAAGAGACTTAAGGTAATGGTTTCCATGGGGGAATTCCTTTCTTTTGTATCATGCGGTCCGGAGTCCGGTACCTATATAGTTAATGGCTATTCTAACACAGTTCTTGTCATCTTCCAATTGTTTTTCTGGGGAAATACCACTTCCATTTCGAATGAAAATGAGATAGAATGGAATGTAATAATTTTGAAAAGAAACCGGCAGAGGCCGGATCAGATACCCCGTGGAAGGAGAATAACATGAAAATCGCAGTCGTTACGGACAGCAACAGCGGAATTACCCAGGCACAGGCTGGTGAACTGGGAATCTATGTGCTTCCGATGCCGTTTATGATCAATGAAGGAACCTTTGAGGAAGACATCAACCTGACTCAGGAGGAATTTTACAAACGCCAGGCGGAGGATGCAGACATCAGCACCTCCCAGCCATCCCCGCAGGATGTTACAGATCTCTGGGATAAGCTGCTTTCGGAAGGTTATGAGCAGATTGTGCACATCCCGATGTCCAGCGGTTTAAGCGGTTCCTGTCAGACTGCCCGCATGTTGGCAGGGGATTACGAGGGAAAGGTGTTTGTCGTTAACAACCAGCGCATCTCCGTGACCCAGCGTCGATCCGCATTAGACGCAAAAGAACTGGCGGAGGCCGGACTGAACGGAGAGCAGATCTTTGAGGTCCTGGAGCGCGTGAAGATGGAATCCAGCATCTATATTACTGTGGATACGCTGAAATTCTTAAAGAAGGGCGGGCGTATTACTCCGGCAGCCGCTGCCCTTGGTACGCTTCTGCGCATCAAGCCGGTGCTGCAGATCCAGGGTGAGAAGCTGGACTCTTTTTCCAAGGTCCGCACCATGAAGCAGGCCCGCACCACCATGCTGGCAGCCGTAGAGAAGGATTTAAAGGACCGTTTCGCAGACCCGGAGGCAGAGAATACCTGGCTGTTCGTGGCTCATACCCAGAACTATGAGATGGCGGCTGAGTTCGCAAAAGAAATCGAAGAGCATTATCCGAAGGCCGGAACCGTATACGGTGCGCCGCTATCCTTAAGCATTGCCTGCCACATCGGACCAGGTTCCCTGGCGGTGGCCATGTCCAAGAAGATCAACGTAGAGGCAGAACGGAAGCGCTATGGCTTATAAGATGAAAAAGCTGCAGATCCCCTGGCTGAAAAAGCGGGTGGTCAGTCTGAAGGTGCCGATTGCCATCTGCCTGGTTCTGTTTGGCATCATCCCCATGTTTCTGTGTACCCAGACGATTTTAAGCTCGGTGAAGCAGACCCAGATTGATGAACGCATGGTGGAGGTGCAGAACCAGTGCCAGATCCTAAGCAGCAAGATTGCCCGCACCGGGTACTTAAGCGGGGAAGACAAAAGCAGCTTAACCAGTGAAATCGAAACCATCGCAGATGTCTATAACGGACGTATCGTGGTGGTCAATCAGGATTTTAAGATCGTGCAGGACACATTCCACATCGCGGAAAACCGCATGCACATTGCGGAAACGGTCCTCCGTGCCTTTCAGGGTGAGACGGTGAACCGTTACAACCGGGACAAGCATTATTTTGCCCAGGCGGTCCCCATTTACAGTCTTTCCCAGGATAAGCACATAGAAGGTGTTCTGGTTATGACGGCATCCACGGAGACTATGATGCGCCTTACCGATACAGTAGGAGACAGGCTGGTGCTGTTCCAGGTGATCCTGGTGCTGGTGCTGATCCTGGCCGCGGTACTGGCTGCAACCATGATGGTGAGGCCGTTTAAGGAGTTTCAGACAAAGCTGCATCATGTGGAGCAGGGTGCCCTGAACACGGATATCAGTTCAGAGGCATACCGGGAGACCCGGGATATTTCCAGTTCGGTAGCCCAGACCATCACCAAGCTGCAGGAGGTGGACCAGTCCCGCCAGGAATTTGTATCCAATGTGTCTCATGAGTTAAAGACACCCATCACCTCCATCCGCGTGCTGGCAGATTCCCTGATGGGCATGGGGGAGGTGCCGGTGGAGCTCTACCGGGAGTTCATGGAGGACATCTCCAATGAGATCGACCGGGAGAGCAAGATCATTGATGACCTGCTGTCTCTGGTCAAGATGGATAAATCTGAGGCAGAGTTAAATATCACCCAGGTGAATTTAAATGTTCTGGTGGAGCAGATCTTAAAGCGGCTCCGGCCCATTGCCAACCGGCGCAAGGTGGAGCTGATCTTTGAGAGTATCCGGGAAGTGACGGCCGATG
The DNA here is from genome assembly GCA_963645005.1 of Prevotella sp. P5-108. Classification (GTDB taxonomy): domain Bacteria; phylum Bacillota; class Clostridia; order Lachnospirales; family Lachnospiraceae; genus Brotaphodocola. The sequence continues at coordinate 5,124 of CAVIRL010000096.1, read as the reverse complement.
TTGACGAGATGAAGCTGTCTCTCGCCATCACGAACCTGGTGGAGAATGCCATCAAGTACAACATGGAAGAGGGCTGGGTGCGGGTGACTCTGGACGCAGACCACAAATTTTTCTATTTAAAGGTACAGGATTCCGGCATTGGAATCCCGGAAGATGTGCAGGACCGTATTTTCGAGCGTTTCTACCGCGTGGATAAGGCGCGTTCCCGGGAAACCGGCGGCAGCGGCCTTGGCCTTGCCATTACCCGGAACGTGGTGCTGATGCACAAGGGCGCCATCAAACTGAGCAGTAAAGAGGGCGAGGGCAGTACCTTTACGCTGCGGATTCCGTTAAACTACATTGCCTAGCAGGAGGAACTATGAGACAAATCGAGCATAACCGCAAGGGCTTTGCCTGGAGTCTTCGTAAAAAATATCTGCTTATTCCGGTGCTCCTGCTTTTCGGACTGTTGCTTTCCGGCTGTGAGAAGCGGGAGAAACCGCTGCAGGAGGGAGAATCGGAGTATCAGATCTACTATATGAACCAGGCGGTGAACAAACTCATCCCGCAGCCTTACCGCACCAAAACGACGGACACGGAGACTCTCATCGGGGAACTGATGGACAGCCTGCTCCATGTTCCGGCAGATCTGGAGGCTCAGAGTGTTGTATCGGATAAAGTGGTGTACCAGGGCTGCCGTCAGGACGATACGGTGCTGTATCTGTTTTTTGACAATAACTATACCAGCATGAATGCATGTCAGGAGATCCTCTGCCGGGCAGCACTGGCCAGAACCCTGACTCAGGTGCCGGGGATTGAGTACATCAGCATTTATTCCGGTGACCAGCCGCTGCTTGACAAGAGCGGCATGCCGGCAGGACCGATCTCCGCAGCGGATTTTGTGGACAGCATCACCGATGTCAATGCCTATGAACGCACGGATCTGACCCTGTATTTTACCGATGCGGACGGAACCCTGCTGTATCCGGAGACCCGCAGTGTCATGCACAATGTGAACACTTCGGTGGAGCGGGTCATCATCGAGGAGCTCATCAGAGGGCCGGAACAGCCGGGGCTGATGCCGACCCTGAATTCTGACATCAAGATTCTGAATGTTTCCGTCAATGAGAATGTCTGTTACGTGAATTTTGACGCGGCATTTTTAAACAATTCCCTGGAGGTGAAGGATTATATCCCGATTTATTCCATTGTGAATTCTTTATCGGAGCTTTCCAATGTAAATCGTGTCCAGATCACGGTGAACGGATCCCAGATGGTGACATTCCGGGAAACCATTTCATTAAACACCTTGTTTGAGAGAAATCTCGACTATATCGGAGAAAACTAAAATGAAACATCCATTGCTGCTTTTGACAGGGGGATTCGTACTTGGAGAGGTCGTGATCCTGCATCAGAGCACAATGAAGGAACTGGCACCGCTTCTTGCGGCGGCGCTTGTGCTGTACGTGGCGGCCGTGTGCGCGGACCGGCGCAGACAGCTGTTCTGGGGCAGGAGCTTGGGAATAAAGCTTCTGCCCCTTTTTGTTGTCCTGGGCCTGGCACGGGGGTATTGGGAAGAACGGACCATGCTCGCGGAGCAGGGAATGACACTGGAAGAAGAGAGTACCTACGGTGTAGGAGAAATCTGCGGAATTACGGAGAAGGAAAAATGGACGGTGCTGCTCCTGAAGAACGTGCAGACTGGGGAAGGGAAGCTTCGGTATCTGCAGGTGTATGCGGAAAGAGAGGAACGTCTGGAAACGGATGATGACGGAAAATACGGAAGTGAGATGGCGGGAACCAGTCAGGTCGAGGGGAGCGGTTCCGGGACCGCGGAGGATTTGCGGCAGTCAAAACATCCGGAGTACTCAGAGTACCGGATGGGGGATGTGGTGCGGGTCCTGGGAGAGTTTACGCAGTTTCAGGCGGCCTCAAATCCGGGGGAGTTTGACTATGCTGCCTACTACCGCGGTCAGAAGCTGGTCTGGCGGGTGTTTGCGCTGGCAGTACGGGAAGTGGAATCCGAGGATTTGCAGGGCCGGGAAGAAGCGGCTGGCATAGCCGGAATGCAGAGCAGGGCAGTGGAGCAGATGCATGAGTGGGCACCATGGAGGAGACTGCGCAGGCTGCCGTACGCGCTGACAAATGGAATCCTGCGCGTCCGTACCTGGTCGGCAACCCGTCTGAAATTGCTGGCGGGAGAAGAGGACGGCAGCATTTTCGCAGCCATGCTGCTGGGAGACAAAACCGGCATGTCCGAAGAAATCCGGGATCTGTATCAGAAAAACGGGATTGCCCATCTTCTGGCGGTGAGCGGCCTGCATCTGTCCCTGGTCAGTATGGCGGCTTATGGGCTGCTGCGAAAGGCCGGAGCCGGATATGGCCGTGCTGCGTTGGCCGGAGGCGCGTTGCTGATCTTTTACAGCATCCTGACGGGAGCATCCCCTTCTGTGCTCCGTGCTCTGGTCATGACATTATGTGGGTTTCTGGCGGCTTATCTGGGGCGCACCTATGATCTTTTATCGGCCATGGGACTGTCGGCGCTGATGCTGTTGTGGTACAGTCCGTTTCTGGTGGACCAGGCCGGGGTACAGCTATCCTTTGCGGCCATCGGCGGGATCGGCCTGGCAAAGGAAACGGAAGAATGGATCGGGGCAGAAAGCTCCAGAGAATCAGGAACGGGCAGAGCGGACCTGGGCGGACAGACATTGCGCATGACACTTTGCATGCAGCTTGTTTCACTTCCTATCGTCCTGTGGCATTTCTTTTCGTATCCGCTCTACGGGATCTTTTTAAATCTCCTGGTGGTTCCCCTGACCGGAATCGTTGTGGGGACCGGTGCCGGAGGACTGCTTGCCAGTCTGTGTGCGCTTCGTGCAGGCTCCTTTGTGACCGGAGGAGGTCGAGCGGTGCTTGCCTGGTATGAGCTTTGCTGCCGGTGGTTCATGAAGCTTCCGGGCAGCAGCCTGCTGCGCGGGAGGCCGGAGCTGTGGCAGATCGCAGTGTATTATATGGCGCTGGGAGTGGTTTTTTATGTGTTTTTTGCGGCATCCGGACTTGCGGAAGAACAGAATCCCGGTGCCAGTGACAGCCGGAGATCAGTGTTGGGGCAGAGAACAGCAGGCAGGACAGATCAGGTGCCAAAAGCCGGAAGTGGAATCGGCCGGATATTGCATGGAAAACGAGAGGCAGTTATGGGATTCTGCTTGCTTGCCGCCTTGATTTTCCTGCGCCCGCCTGCAGTTCGCGGCCTGGAAGTGACCATACTGGACACCGGACAGGGGGATGGCATCTGCATCCGCACGAAGGATGAGGTGATCCTGATAGATGGAGGAAGCACGGATCAGAAAGAACTGGGAAAATACCGGCTGGAGCCATTTCTGAAGAGCCGTGGCATCCGTCAGATCGATCTGGCCCTTGTCACCCATGGAGACTGGGATCACATTAGTGGTCTGACCTGGCTGCTGGAGCAGGCGGCAGAGGAGGGAGGCGGAGCCGCTTTGGATGCTGTTTTCATCAAAACCCTGGCTATGCCGGAAATCGGAAGAGGAGAGGAGGTGTATGAGCGGCTGCAGCAATTGTGCGAAGAGCAGGGGGGAGAGGCCATGTGGATCGCGCGGGGCAATGAAATAAACGGGAATACCGGGCTTCGGCTTACCTGCCTGTACCCGGAGCCTGCTTCCGGGCAGAGCCTGCCTGTTCCCGGAACAGACCGCAATGAACATTCCCTGGTGTTCCGTCTGGATTATGGGGAGTTTCACATGCTTCTGACAGGAGATATGAGTGCGGACGGAGAGAACAATCTGATGGGACTGGAGCCCGGCGGTGTGCGGGAGTCCGGGGGAAACAGGGAGGAGTCAAATGTTTTCCCGCCGGAGACAGAAGAACTCTGGATTTTAAAAGTTGCGCATCACGGTTCCGGTTATTCCAGCAGCGAAGCCTTTCTCACCTGGCTGCGGCCGGATTATGCAGTGATCTCCTGCGGAGAAAAGAACCGTTACGGTCATCCGCACCAGGATACGCTTAAGCGTCTTTCTGACTGCGGAAGCGAGATCCTTCAGACAAAAGAAAACGGTGCCATCATCTGGAAAACAGACGGGCACCGCACAACCTGGAACGGATGGAGAACAGCCTCGGACCGCTAAAATCCGGTGCTGCTTCGGAGATTCCGAAACACGCAGGAAAACAAATGCTCAGTACCTTCACAGTCACGGGCAAAAAGGTTTACACAGAATGAAAATGCGTTATTGAGAAAAAATATCCGGGCTGCCTCTTGACAGAAACGGATATTTTTTCTATACTCAATATACCCTATGGGGGTATGTAGGGGCACCGGTGAGGAAGTGGTGCCGGAAGCAGATGGCGAAAAGGATCGGAAACGGAGATCCTGAAAGCAGATACAGTCACAGAAAGGTGGAATTGCATGGAGCTTACAGATAAAAAGGAATGCTGTTGCAGAGCAGCAAAGCCTGCAGAAGCAGCAGAGCCTGCAGAAGCAGCAAAGCATGCAGAAGCAGCAGAGCCTGCAGAAGCAGCAAAGCATGCAGAAGCAGCAGAGTATGCAGAAACAGCAGAGTATGCAGAAGCAGCAAAGCATGCAGAAGCAGCAAAGCCGGATGCTGAAGAGGAAAAGGCAGAGCACAAAGAGGAAAAAAAGTGCTGCTGTCACAAGAAAAAAGAGCGTTCCGAGAAGGAATACAAAGATCTGATCCACCGTTTAAACCGCATTGAAGGGCAGATCCGCGGAATCCGCAACATGGTAGAGCAGGATGCCTACTGTCCGGATATCCTGATCCAGGTGGCGGCGGCCAATGCGGCGCTTAACAGTTTTAACAAGGTACTTCTGGGAAATCATCTGAAAACCTGTGTGGCCAACGATATCCGCGAAGGCCATGACGAGACCATCGATGAGCTTCTGAAGGTATTGCAGAGACTGATGAAGTAAGGGAGAGAATTTTGGCTGGCCATGATCGGAAAGCGAATGGCAGTGAGGAAGAACTTCAAAGCCATGTGGAGTGGATAGGAAGGCAGTATTTCGGGCATGGTAAAGAAGCATGCATTGGGAAGATGCAATTGCAGGGAGAAGCAGCTGCAGGGAAAAGCAGCTACAGGGAAAAGCGGAAAAGGAGGAAATGACAGTATATG
>CAVIRL010000095.1:5733-10696 GCA_963645005.1 Prevotella sp. P5-108 | reverse complement strand
GTGGGGAGGAGTTCTTTCATGGGAAGCATTTCCACCTTCTTATCTCCTACAGCCCTTGCGACCTTCTTTAAATCCAGTTCCTCTGCCACCGGAATGCAGCAGACCAGATAACCGCGCTTCTCACCCTTTAAGACCAGGGTCTTGAAGACACTGTCGGGATCTTCGCCGATCTGGTTGGCGACGTGGATGCCGGAAAGATCATTCTCGTCCACTTCATACTCCTGGACGCGGTAAGGGATATTCGCCGCATCTAAGAGGCGCATCACGTTTGTTTTGTCTTTTTTTTGCTGTTTCATTGTTTCTCCTGCAACGGGACAGCCGCAAGCCGGTTTCCTGCATTTTCACACATCGTTGTTCGCTTGCTTTCGCTAACACGTGTCCGTTCTTGTCGGATTACATCCGCCACGAAACGGACATGTGTGCTCAAGATGCGTACAACTGATATGCTGAAAATTCCGGAAACCGGCTTGCGGCAGTCCCTGGTTATCTCTGACCGGAGCTGTATAATAAATCATACTACAGATTCGGGCAAAATTTCGAGTTGCTTTATTTTAATAATCAGACCGGGCTCACGATTTTTCCGGCTGCAGCGCAGGCTGCGGCGGTTCTCGGAGAGGCCAGGTAGATTTCTACTTTTGAGGTTCCCATGCGGCCCAGGAAGTTGCGGTTGTTGGTGGCTACGACGCGCTCGCCGTCGCTTAATATGCCCCCGGTCCGGCCACAGCAGAGTCCGCAGCCCGGATGGGTTACGATGGCTCCGGCTTCTATCAGGGTCTTAATGGCACCGCAGGCTGCTGCCTCCTGGTATACCTTGCGGCTGGCCGGGGTAACGATGAGTTTGACATAAGGTGCCACGCTCTTGCCTTTTAAGACCTCTGCGGCTGCCTGCAGGTCCTCCAGACGGCCGTTGGTGCAGGAACCGATGAAAACCTGGTCAATGACAGTGCCTTCCAGCTCGCTGACGTTGCGGATCTTGTCCACCTGGGACGGGCATGCCATAACCGGCACGAAATCCTCTGCCTTGTAGTGAAGCTCCTTTAAATACACAGCGTCTGCATCGCCCACCAGGCTCTTCTGGAAGTCATCGAGTTTGATCTCGCAGTATTCTTCCGTCTTCTCATCCGGGGTGAACAGAGCGCACTTGGCACCGGCCTCAATGGCCATGTTTGCCATGGTAGTGCGGCTGGCAATGCTCATGTTCTTCACAGCGGAGCCGGTGAATTCCAGGGCACGGTAGGTTGCGCCGTCTGCTCCCAGGTCTCCGATCAGACGCAGGATCACGTCTTTGGACATAACATTTGCCGGAAGTTCGCCATCAATCACAACCTTGATGGTCTCCGGCACCTTCACCCAGAGGGTTCCGGTTCCCAGAATGGAAGCCATCTCCGTGTAGCCGATGCCGGTGGAGAAAGCGCCCACACAGCCGTAGGTGGTGGTGTGGCTGTCGGTACCGAATACAACGTGGCCCGGCTTTACATAGCCTGCCTCGGTCATAAGCTGGTGGCAGATGCCGTCGCTCCGGTGAATGTTCTTTATGCCGTACTGCTCCACGAAGGCATCACCCACGCGGAAATGGCGGGTGTCATCCTGCTGGCTGGCCGGAACCAGATGATCGTAGATCAGGACTACTTTATCCGGATCCCATACTTTTGCGAAGCCCATCTCATGAAACTTGTCCACGATGAAGGGGATCATGATATCGTCCAGCATGACGCGGTCTACCTTTACGGTCACGATATCGCCCGGTTTTACGTCTTTGCCGGTATTATGTGATAAAATCTTTTCAATGATTGTCTGTCCCATGGTATCCTCCTAATCCAGTCCGTTGCGCTTGCGCATGGCTTTGACCAGGCCGCCGGCCTCGATGATCTCCATCAGGTTCTCCGGCAGGGAAGCGATCGGGTATTTCTTTCCGTTGTACGCTACATCCTCGTTCACGGTAACGGTGATGGTATCGCCCTCTTTCACTACATCGTGAAGCTCCGGCTGCTCTAACAGAAGCAGGCCATTGTTCAGCGCGTTGCGATAAAAAATGCGGGCAAAGGATTTGGCGATGATGCAGGGAATGCCCAGCGCCTTGATGACCTCCGGTGCCTGCTCTCTGGAGGAGCCGCAGCCGAAGTTCTTGCCTGCTACAATGATGTCTCCCGGCTGGATCTGGCCCGCCAGCTCCGGGCGCAGCGGGGAGAAGCCGTACTGTTTCATATCTTCAATAGTCTTTAAGGCCAGGTATTCGGTGGGGATGATAATGTCGGTATCGATGTCATCGCCCAGAACCCAGACCTTTCCGGTATACTGTGCCATAGTTGTAACCTCTTATTTCTATATAATAATGATGTTGGGGGCGAAGGTCCTGTACGATCTGTCTACAACATATCTGCGGTGCAGATCTCTCCCTTTACAGCGGAAGCTGCCACGGTAGCTGCAGAGCCCAGATAAACCTTGGAGCTCGGATGTCCGGCGCGTCCCTTAAAGTTTCTTGTACCGGTACTGATGAGCACCTCATTCTCGCCGATAACGCCCTGGCAGCTGCCCCAGCATACGCTGCAGTTCGGGTTCATGACAATGGCACCGCTCTCCATGAAGATCTGGATGAGGCCCTCATCCAGTGCCTGTAAGTAAACCTCACGGCTGGCCGGAACCACCAGGAACCGAACATGATCGGAAATCTTCTTTCCTTTTACAATAGCTGCGCCGACACGAAGATCATCGATACGGCCGTTGTTGCAGGAACCCAGGAATGCTTCATCAATGCGGACACCGCAGACCTCCCTGGCCGGAACCACATCATCCACGAAATCCGGACGTGCTGCTACCGGCTGGATCGTGGATAGATCAAAGGTGTACTCTCTTGCATAAACCGCGTCCTCATCACTCTGGAATACGGCCTTCGGCTCACGGCCTCTTGCCTTTAAGTACTCCAGGGCGATCTCATCTGCCTCGAAGATGGCAGTCTTTGCGCCTGCCTCCACTGCCAGATTGCAGAGTACCATGCGGTCATTGACACTTAAAGTCTTTGCTCCGTCTCCGGTAAACTCCATCACCTGGTAGTTCACGCCGTTGGCACCGATCTCACCGATGATGGTAAGCATTAAATCTCTCGGATATACCCCCTCTGGCAGTTTGCCGGTTAAGTTGAACTTTACGGTCTCCGGCACCAAAACCCAGGAGGTTCCGGTTACCATGCCGTAGAGCAGGTCGGTACAGCCGACGCCGGTACCGAAGGCACCCAGGGCACCGTAGGTGCAGGTATGGCTGTCCGCGCCAAAGATCAGCTCCCCGGGGCAGACATAATTTTCCATCATGATCTGGTGGCACACGCCCTTGCCTTCCCAGAAATCAATGTGGTTCTCTCTTGCGAAGTCACGCATCTTTTTCTGGGATGCAGCGGTCTTCGGGCTGTCTGCCGGTACATTGTGATCCACGATGAAGACCATCTTCCTCGGATCTGCGATATGGGGATGCTTTAATTTGTTGTTGTACATGTCAACGGTCAGATGGGTGGTTCCGTCGTTGCTCATCATACGGTCTAAGGTTACGGTATGGATATCTCCCGCCTTTACCTCCGGCACACCGGCTGCAAGGGCAATGATCTTTTCAGCGATTGTCATTCCCATGATTATGCTTCCTCCTTGTTCAGTGATGCGATGAGTCCGCCCTGGCTTAAGATCTGCTGCATGTAAGCCGGCAGCCTGGTGCAGGAATAGGTATTTCCATTGGCCCTTGCAACGCCCTCGGTGAGGGAGAGGTCCATCTCATCCCCGGTGTTTACTGCGTCCGGAAGGTCTTTGCAGACAATGACCGGCAGACCGATGTTGATGGCATTGCGATAGAAAATGCGGGCAAAGGATTTGGCAACCACAGCCTGTACGCCCAGGGCCTTTAATACGCTCGGTGCCTGCTCTCTGGAAGAGCCGCAGCCGAAGTTCTCTCCGCCTACAACATAATCACCCGGTTTTACCTTTTTCGGGAAATCCGGGTCTAAAGACTCAAATGTATGGTCCTTCATCTCGTCGATGGTGGGAAGTAACAGATACTGGGATGCGATGATCTGATCCGTATCCAGGTCATTGTGAAATTTGAAAATTTTTCCGACTGACATAATGTCCTCCTGACAATTGTTTTACTTATACCTGCTGCCTGCTAACGTAATCGCTGCGCTGCATGTCTGCAGTCCGCCGGACAGCCATTTTTTTACGCTTATTGAATTATATCATCACTACTGATATAATGACAATAGATAATACTCATATGTATCATAACACTTGGTTATAAAATCGGCATGTCACCTGACGGTGGCACCACCATGATTGGGGGATCATAAAATACATGGATCAGAATTTATCGCAGTACCGCATTTTTTATGCCGTGGCGAAAGCCGGAAACATTTCCCGGGCCGCGAAGGAGCTCTACATCAGCCAGCCTGCCATCAGCAAATCCATCAGCAAGCTGGAGGACAGCTTAAACACCGTGCTCTTCACCCGAAACTCCCGGGGCGTGCAGCTGACGGACGAGGGGCAGGTGCTGTTTGAACACACCCGGGATGCTTTTGAGGAGCTGACAAAGGGCGAGCAGGAGTTAAAGCGCATCCGGGAATTCAACATGGGCCATATCCGCATCGGCGTCAGCAATACCCTGTGCCGGTTCATCATGGTCAAATATTTAAAGGGGTTCATTGAACAGTATCCGCATATCAAGATCACGATTGAAAGCCAGCCTACCACCCAGACCCTCTCCATGCTGGAGCAGCAGCGCATTGATATCGGCCTGGTGGTGGAACAGAAATCCGCAAAAAACACGGATTTCATTCCGGTCATGGATATTGAGGATATTTTCGTGGCAACACCGAGCTATCTGGAAAACCTGAAGCTCCGGGAGGGCGCCGACACCGATGTATTCCATAGCGGCAACCTGATGCTGCTGGATAAAAACAACATCACCCGCCATTATATTGATGACTACA
>CAVIRL010000095.1:0-5723 GCA_963645005.1 Prevotella sp. P5-108 | reverse complement strand
CTCCTGGAGGTCACCACCATGGATCTGCTGATCGAGTTTGCCCGCATCGGTCTGGGCATCGGCTGCGTCATTAAGGAATTTGTCAGAGAAGATCTGGATTCCGGCCGCCTGGTACAGTTGAAGCCAGGCGCCCCGATCCACAAGCGCACCGTGGGATTTTTGTGGCAGAGCAGCCGCACCTCCAAAGCACTGGATACGTTTATCCGGTTCTGTAGGGAACAGGACAGCAAAAAACTGTAGCATCCCCGCGGAGCGTTTTTGTATGACAGGGCGCAATTTCCGGTCATACAAAAACGCCGTACAGACCTGATTTTTCTCAGGCTGTACGGCGTTTTTCTTCTTATATAATTTTAATTGCGTCCTTTGCATCCAGCAGGCGGTGCAGGCTTCCGCAGGCGGATAGCGGGGTGTACTTTCCGGTTACGCCGCCCTCTGAAAAGCTGCTGACCCTGATCTGAATATCCATGCCCGGTCCCTTGACTGTGATCATGTGGGTGTTGGTATGAACGGACGGGTCGGAAATGATCTTCGAACAGGTCTTCTCAAATCCGATGCCTGCCATGGCCACTGCCGCATGAACATTGACATTGCGCGGATACAGGCTGCAGGCCTCGCGGGTCGGGCCTTCATACAGAACGGTATATTCCTTATCGTCCCGTCCCAGGCTCGCCGGATTCTTGGTGGTCTCAATGGTGATGCTCTCCCAGTCGGAACGTCCGTCCAGGATTCCATCCAGGCCCAGAATTGCCCCGTGGGGGATATAGATATGAGTTCCGTATTTTGCAGTCAGGGCTTTCGCATCTGCCTCAAACTGAGGATCCGCAAAGGAGGTCACGGAAAACAGAAACAGATCGCTCTGTTTTAAGATCCGCTCCAGATTCGGCTTTAATGCCGCCGATGTGGCGCATTCAATCACCAGATCGGCCTGGGCGTACCAGGTATCATCCGGCTCCCGGATCAGCTTTGCCCCCGGTGCGCATTCCTGAACCACGCTCTCTTCTGCTGCCGGATCCTGCACAAAAATAACCTCTCCATACTTATGAGCGCAGATCTCCTTTAACAGAGTCCTTCCGATCTTTCCGCATCCAAGCATTCCTATTTTCATCGCACTCTCCTGCCTTTCTCAGTCTTTGCTGCGGTAACGTTCCATGACATTCAGCAGACGGTCTACCGCATCTACTGCTGCCTTGTGGTCCTGGGAGAAATTGATGCGGAAGTGGCTGGTATACTGCGGTCCGAACTCGGTTCCCGGAGTTACGGTTACATCTGCCAGTTCCCGGACGATCTTGGTGAAGGTGACAATGTCCACATCCAGCTTCGGCATCTGAACAAACAGATAGCTTCCGGCATCCGTCGGTCTTGCGGTTACGCCCTCGTGGAGTGCCAGGTGGGCCAGAATGTCATCACGGATGGCCTGATGTGCCAGGATACGCTCATCCATAAAGCCTTCCGGCTCCGCGAACCAGGTCTTGTATACAGCCTGGCAGTAACCGGCGGTACGCAGGGAAACGATGGCCTGCAGCTTCTCCATGCGGGTGATGATCTCTGCGGTTCCGAAGGCAGCTCCCAGACGGAAGCCGCTTAAGGACTCGGTCTTAGAGGGTCCGATGATGGTGATCAGGTTGTCCGGCACTTCCTTCTGAGCGCACAGATGCGTATAAGGATGATGCTCAAAGATCTGGCGGGAATACAGCTCATCCACGATCAGGGCTGCGCCGTATTTCTTTGCCATAGAAGCGATGGAACAGATTTCTTCGTAGGAATAGATCACGCCGGTCGGGTTATTCGGATTGGAGAAGAGAAACAGCCTGGTTCCAGCCTGGAATGCCTGCTCCAGCTGCTCCAGATCAATGCCGGACTTTCCGCTCACACCTTCATAATGCATGGCGATCGGCACCAGCTCACCGTCAAAGAATTCGGCCAGCTTCCGGTTTGCAAAGTAATCCGGCTCTACAATGGCAACCTTATCGCCGCGGCCGATCAGAGAGCCCATAGCCAGAAACAGCGCGCCCTGTGTTCCCGGAGTCAGGATCAGATTCCGGGCCGGATCGATCTTCGCGCCGGTGAAAGCAGAAAGCTTTTCCGCTACATCCTCCCGGACCGTCTTTCTTCCGCGGTACTCGGTGTAGGCCTGTTTTCCGCCCTCTGCATAGCCTGCGTCAAAGGCCTCCTTGCTTCCCGGAAGCGGCAGGAAAGCGTCTACATCGCCATGGGAGAAATCCACCGGACGTCCTTCCAGTTTTTCTCCGCGAAGCTCCAGCTCCTTTTTCTTCTGTAATCCTTCCTGACCCGGTGCATGGTCAATTCCCAGTTTTCTGAATTTTTCTGTAAGATAATCCATCTTATGATTCCTCCGTTTCTGTTTTCGCCAACTGGCTGCTGATATGTCCGGCGGCCTCTTTTAAGACCGCGATACACTCCGGATACCGGTTCTGTTTTACCCGGGTGTCCGGCGCCACTACCGCCAGGCTGGCGTAGATTTTCCCATAGGTGTTAAAAACCGGCACTCCGATTCCGATGGAACCGATGTCGTGCTGGCTTCCGGTAATGTCGTACCCGTTTTCACGGATCCATTTCAGATCCTGTTCCAGCTGATTTCTCGCGGCTTCCGTTTTCTTTTCCATGCGGATCCGCTCGATCACCCGCTCATCTTCATGAGCCAGGATCACCCGGCTGGAAGCTCCCACATCCAGATGCAGGATCCGGTTTTCTTCCGCAACAAACCGGATAATATGCCTGGAAGAAACGCTGCTGATGCACCGGGTATCCAGCCCGGCCCGCACGGACAGGATCACGGATTCTTCCGTCGCATCCCGCACCTGTTCCATGTAAGGTGCCGCGATCAGGATCAGCTCCCTCTCCATTGTATCATGGAGATTCCTTGCCAGGTTGATAAAATTCGATCCCAGTCCAATCTTTTTTCTGGAATAGCGCTTGATGAAATCCTTCGCCTCCAGAGTCTGGAGCAGCCGGTAGGTGGTGCTTTCCGGCAGCTCCATCCTTCCGGCTATCTCTTCAACAGACAGTGGATCGTCTGACCGGCCAAGCAGGTTCAGAATATCAAGTGCTTTCGAGAGTGTCTGCAGCTGTGCCATAGCGATCCGCCTCTTTTCTTATTTTATTTATTCAGACCCATTTCTGCGGCCTTCTTTGCATATTCGGTTACCCATTTGTCTACGTTGCCGGATTCGGTCTGTTCTTTTACGACCTCATTGATGATGGCCTTTAAGTCCTCGTTGCCCTGCTGGAAGCCCACTGCCTTATCTACCGGTGCTACCTCATCGTCAGAAAGCTCAAAGGAATACAGATCATCAGAGCCAACGCTGTAACGCTCTGCAGTAATGTTGTCAACAACGATGGCATCAACCTTGCCGGCCTGCAGCTGCAGGATCGCATCCGATACGGTCGGGGTGGAGGTTACGGTAGAAGAAATGCTGTTGGCACGAACCTCCTGGGAGGAACCGGTGTTGGCTGCCAGTTTTTTATCCTTGAAGTCCTCCAGGGACTGGTACTGGTCTTTGTTCTTTGCCAGGATCAGGCATACATCCTGGGTCTGCAGGTAGGGATCTGAGAAATCCATGACCTTCTTTCTCTCATCGGTAACGGTCAGACAGGAACAGATCAGATCGATCTTGCCGGTGGAAAGAGAAGAAAGAACGGCACTGAACTCCATGCTCTGGAAATCCAGCTTGATCTCTTTGCCGAGCTTTTCGGAAAGCTTGTCGGCAATGGCGGTGGCCATCTCTTTTTCTACACCGATGGCCTGGTTGGTGGTGGTATCAATAAATCCGAAAGGCGGGTAGCTGGAATCGTTTCCTACGATGACGGAACCGCGGTCGTAGATTTTTTTCAGGACCGGTCCCAGATTGTTTACGTCAAGCTCCGTGCCTTCGCCTTCTGCGCTGCTTTCTGCGTCAGTGCTCTCAGCGGCTGTGGTCTGGGCCTCGCTGCTCTGAGCTTCGGAAGCTGTCGGTGCTGCGGTGGTCTCTGCCGTCTTGGAAGCGCCGGAACAGCCGCTTAACGCAAGGGCTGTGATCATTACTGCTGCTTTCATCCACATTTTCTTCATCATAATTATTTTCCTCCTCATATTTTTTTATAAACAGTCCGCGCCGCCCGGTTTCAGGCTCTTGCGTTGCTTATATTCAAACGGTGCTCGATCTTTCTCAGCAAAGCGGAAAGACTTAACGTCAGGATCAGATACAGAACCGCTACCATCACAAGAGGTGCGAAGGGGCGGAAGCTGTTGCCGCGGATGACATTTGCCGTGTACATCAGATCCGCAAGGCCAATGGTGGAGACCTGGGAAGATGACTTTACCATGGTGATAAAGTTATTGCCCAGAGCCGGGATTACATTTTTGATGGCTGCCGGGAAGATGACTAACGCCATTGCCTCCCGCTTGGTAAAGCCAAGGGAAAGGGCTGCTTCTTCCTGTCCTTTATCGATGGACTGGATACCGCTTCGGATGATCTCGGAAATATAGGCCGAACTGTTGATCATTAGCGCCAGCACGCCGCACAGGAAACGGTCAAAGGTAAAACCGCCGATCTCGAATGACGGAATATTGACACCGATAAGCGGAAGTCCGTAGTAAACCATGGCGATCTGTAAGAGGATCGGGGTGCCACGGATCAGTTCCACATATCCGAAGGCGATGGTACTGATGATCTCATGTTTGCTGATCCGCATGAAGCAGATCACAACGCCAAGTAAAAATCCCAGCAGGATCGCTACCACGGAGATCAGGATGGTTACCTTAAAACCGATCAGCAGCAGGTGACTGTACTGTACGGCCAAACTCCATAAATCTGTCATACTGTTTTCCTCCTAACCAGCAAGGCAGCTTACGCTGTTGCTTCTGTCCTCAGTGTCCGGGAAAGGAATTCCTGGGTTCTCTTCTGCTGCGGATGCTTGAAGATTTCCTCCGGAGTTCCCTCCTCCACAATGTAACCGCCATCCATGAAGATGACACGGTCTGCTACATCGTGGGCAAATCCCATCTCATGGGTAACCACGATCATGGTCATGCCTTCCTTTGCCAGGGATTTCATAACATCCAGTACCTCGCCCACCAGCTCCGGATCCAGAGCGGAGGTCGGTTCATCAAACAGAAGGGCTTTCGGATTCATGGCCAGGGCTCTGGCAATGGCCACCCGCTGCTGCTGGCCGCCGGAAAGGGTTCCCGGATATACATTGGCTTTGTCCTTCAGCCCCACCCGCTCCAGAAGCTTCAGCGCCGTCTTCACAGCCTGGTCTTTTGGCTGCTTTTTGATGCGGACCGGCGCCATGGTGATGTTTTCCAGAATGGTCTTTAACGGGAACAGATTGAAACGCTGGAATACCATGCCTACCTCCTCCCGGAATTTCCGGATATCATAGGATTTATCCAGAATGTTCTTTCCCTGATACCGGATGGCTCCCTGAGTCGGTGTTTCCAGTTCATTGATGCACCGGAGCAGCGTGCTCTTTCCGGATCCGGAAGGTCCGATGATGCAGACCACCTCGCCTTCCTTCACATCCAGATTGATGTCCTTTAAGACCTCCAGGTCTCCAAAATTCTTTGATAAATGTTCAATTGCAATCATATCCGGCATCTCCTTTCTGGCCGTTATTTCTTATTTTCCGTGTTTCGGAAAGCGGAGCCTTACCAGATCCGCGAGGTATTTTGCTGTTCCCTCCACGCCAAGCATGGCACTGTTGATCATCAGGTCATTGTGTTC
>CAVIRL010000094.1:2078-10787 GCA_963645005.1 Prevotella sp. P5-108 | reverse complement strand
GTGTAATTGTGCATAATACAACTGTTTGGGTATTTTATAGCACTGGTATGATTATAGCATAAAATCTCTGTTCGTCAACTGTTTTTTTTATTTTTTTGCGGATTTTCGTATTTTTTTGCACTCCTTTACTGAATCTGCTCACCTGCGGTCTCGTATGCTTTCTCAAGCGCTGCATCGACACCGGCCGCGTTCTTACCGCCTGCCTGTGCCATGTTCGGACGGCCACCGCCGCCACCTCCAACCAGACCGGCAATCGCCTTAATCAGATTGCCTGCATGAGCGCCCTTCTTCTGAGCCTCATCGGTGGCGGTTACCATCAGGCTGACCTTGTCGCCCTGAACGGATGCCAGTACAATCACGCCCTCGCCAAGCTTATCCTTTAACTGGTCACCCAGATTGCGCAGGCCATTCATGTCTACGTCTGCTACCCTGGCAGCCAGAACCTTTACACCCTTTACGTCGCGGACCTGGTTCATAACATCGCCCAGAGACTCGTTCGCCAGCTTGCTCTTTAATTTCTCATTCTCAGCGTGCAGAGCCTTGATCTCCTCTAACATGGATTCGATCCTGGTCTTTAAGTCTGCCGGAGTGGTCTTTGCTGCTTTCGCTGCGTCTGTCAGCTCCTGTTCCAGATTCTCGTAGTAACGCATGAGTCCGTCGCCGGTCAGTGCCTCGATTCTGCGGACACCTGCTGCGATACCTGCCTCAGAGAGGATCTTGAATGCATGGATCGTGCCAGTATGAGTGACATGAGTACCACCGCAAAGCTCGGTAGAGAAATCGCCCATCTTAACCACACGGACCTTCTCACCATACTTTTCACCAAACAGCGCCATAGCGCCGGTCTTCTTCGCCTCATCCAGACTCATCTCCTGTGTTACAACATCCAGGTTCTCCTGAATCTTCTGGTTTACCAGATTCTCAACCTTCCTGATCTCCTCTGGAGTCATAGCGGAGAAATGGGTAAAGTCGAAACGGAGTCTGTCCGGAGTCACCAGGGAACCTGCCTGCTCTACATGGTCACCGAGAACGGTACGCAATGCCTTCTGCAGAAGGTGGGTCGCGCTGTGGTTCTTCTCGGTGGAACGGCGAGAGGTCTCGTTTACCTTTAAGGTAACTGTCTCGCCTGCTGCCAGCATGCCACTGGTCATATGTCCTACATGGCCGATCTTGCCGCCCTGTAAGTGAATGGTATCCTCCACTACAAAGACCCCGTTGTTTGCGCCGGTGATGACACCGGTATCGCCGCACTGACCGCCCATGGTTCCGTAGAACGGGGTCTCCTCCACGATGATGGTTCCGCACTGGCCGTCAGTCAAAGCTTCTACGATCTCCGCATCGGTAGTCAGAACGGTAATCCTGGACTCATGCTCCAGTCTGTCGTAGCCGACGAACCTGGAGGTGATCTCAGCCGGAATGGACTGATATACAGTTACATCCGCGCCCATGTAGTTGGTTGTCTTACGGGCTTTTCTTGCCTTCTCGCGCTGCTCTTTCATAGCGGCCTGGAAGCCTTCCTCGTCTACGGTCAGGTTCTTCTCTTCCAGGATCTCGATGGTTAGATCTAACGGGAATCCGTAGGTATCATACAGCTTGAAGGCGTTCTCGCCGGAAAGTACGGTCTCGTTCTTTGCGGCCATCTCGCTCTCCATGTCTGCCAGGATTGCGAGACCCTGGTCGATGGTCTTGTTGAACTTTTCTTCCTCTTCCGCAAGGACCTTTAAGATCATAGCCCTCTTCTCTTCCAGCTCCGGATATCCGTCCTTGGAAAGCTCAATGACAGTCTTGGAAAGCTCCGGCATAAATCTGCCCTCGATGCCAAGCAGACGTCCGTGACGTGCCGCACGGCGGATCAGACGGCGCAGAACATAGCCGCGGCCTTCGTTGGACGGCATAATGCCATCGGAAATCATGAAGGTACAGGACTTTACATGGTCAGCGATGATACGCAGGGAAATATCCTTCTTATGGTCTGCCTGGTACTCGGTATGAGCCAGTGCGCAGACCTCATCCAGAAGAGCCTTGTTGGTATCTACGGTGAACAGAGAGTCTACGTCCTGAACAACCACAGCCAGACGTTCCAGACCCATACCGGTATCAATGTTTTTCTGCTTTAACTCGGTGTAATTGCCATGGCCATCGTTCTCGAACTGAGTAAATACATTGTTCCAAACCTCGATATAACGGTCACACTCACAGCCTACGGTACATCCCGGCTTGCCACAGCCATACTTCTCGCCGCGGTCATAGTAGATCTCGGAACACGGACCGCACGGACCTGCGCCATGCTCCCAGAAGTTGTCCTCTTTGCCGAAACGGAAGATCTTCTCTGCCGGAACACCGATCTCCTTATTCCAGATATCAAATGCCTCATCATCGTCTAAGTAAACAGACGGATACAGACGGTCTTTCTCCAGTCCCACCACCTCGGTTAAGAACTCCCAGGACCAGTGGATAGCCTCATCCTTGAAATAATCACCGAATGAGAAGTTACCCAGCATCTCAAAGAAGGTACCGTGACGGGCAGTCTTACCGATGTTCTCGATATCACCGGTACGGATACACTTCTGGCAGGTGGTCACACGTCGTCTCGGCGGGATCTCCTGTCCGGTGAAATAAGGCTTTAACGGTGCCATACCGGAGTTGATGAGGAGCAGGCTGTTGTCGTTGTGCGGCACCAGGGAAAAGCTCTTCATTGCCAGATGTCCCTTGCTCTCAAAGAATTCCAGGAACATTCTTCTCAGTTCGTTTACTCCATACTTCTTCACTTTACTACTTCCTCCGTATTATCACCGCCGCCTGCACAAAAGCGAAGGCAGCAGCTGGATTTTGCAGAACCTTTCTTATGCGCGCTCTGCATCTTTCTTGTCTCTGAACTTCTTGCCGCAGATGATTCCCGCATAAGCGAGTGCTGCAAAAATAACGGCTTTTACGGTATATCCAATCAGACTTGTTGCGATCGCTGCCATAGCAAATCCCTCCTTATGTTCAGAAAATAATTCAATTCATCTTTATATCCTACCATAGGAAACCATAATTATCAAGTTGTTCTGTCCTGTTCTTTTTCTGTTCTTTTTCTGTTCTTTTTCTATTCTGTTCTGTCCAGAATACCTTCGTACTGCTCAGCCAGCGCGTAGACCCGCTCCCGGGTGAGGTCCCGCAGAGAACGGATATATTCCAGTTCCTCCAGAGTGCTTCCATTCTGCTTCTTGGAATTGGCAACTGCCGTGCTCTCCCGCTCCCGGACCCAGCTTCGCTGTTCCGCAAAAAATGCGTTTTTGTCCTCCCCGGACAACTGCTGTTCCAATATCTCCAGAATGCTCTGCATCTTGCTCTCCCAGGCCTTCCGCTCCGATTCCGCCGCAGCCTTCATGGCATTGGCATTCCCGTCTGCGGAAGAACTGCGGTGCACCTCCGTCTGCGCGTCCAGCTCAGCAAGCTGTTCCATGATCCCGGACTGTGGCTCCAGACGGCTTTCTTCTTTTTCCATGGTGATTCCATCCGCAGCGTCTGCGGTTTCATCCGTCACACCGGCCTGAACCGAAATTCCGGAACTGCCTGGCTGCGGCTCCGCTCCGGAATCGGCAGCCATACTCTGCTCCGAAAGCGCATACGTTTCCGCCGCCTCCTCGCTTCCGGCTTCTGTCTGAAGTGCCCCGGCTGTCTCAGCATTGCCAGCCACTCCGTTGACTGCAGCCCCTCCGGCGGCCCAGGCACTCTGATCTGTCCCGGCACCTTCGACCGTTCCTGCTGCTTCTGTGATCCCGGCTTCTGTCACCGCAGATGCCGCAGACTGTCCGGATACACTTTTTTCCACATTTTCTTCCGAGACATGCTGCGTCTCACCGGACGCCAGATGCCGTGCGGAATAATCTGTGATTCCGATTCCCGCCACACAGATCACTGCAATGGCTACCCAGATTCCCTTTAGTTTCATAAATCAATCAGTCCTGCCTATTCTGATATCGTTCTCGCTTCACTGACCATACCATAACATAAACAGGACTAAATGAAAATATAAATACAAAAGAAGTAAATAATCGTAAGAAACCCTTAACAGTTTCCGGCAGTTAACAGGATCCGGCCCTCAGATCAGGCATCTGCGCCCTCATCCGTGAGAAGATTGCTTCCATCTGCTGCCGTGGTGGCCAACTGGTCGCAGCGCTCATTCTGGGGATGGCCGGCATGGCCCTTTACCCAGATGAAGTTCACCCGGTGGGCGGCCTTTGCCCTCAAAAGCCGCTCCCAAAGGTCGATATTTTTCACCGGGCCGCTCTTTCCGCGTTTCCAGTTGTTCTTCACCCAGTTGTCGATCCAGTGCTGGTTGAAGGCATCCGTCAGATATTTGGAATCCGAGTACAGATCCACCTCGCAGGGGCGGTTTAACGCCTCTAACGCCACGATAGCTGCCATCAGCTCCATCCGGTTGTTGGTGGTCTTCCTGTATCCGGCAGACAGCTCCTTTTCGTGGAGCTGCCCCTTGCTGTCCGTAAAATGCAGGACTGCGCCGTATCCTCCCGGTCCGTCCGGATTGCCCCTGGCTGAACCATCGGTGTAAATCTGTACTTTTGACATAATCTGTTATTCTCCTATCTGTCCCATTTGTCACATAATGCATTGATCTGGTCCGCAAATTTCGCCAGATCCTTGTTGGCTCCGCCCTCGTTTCTGCGGATGACGCCCATCAGGCGCTCGCCTGCAGCCAGAAGCCGTGCAAAGACACCGCTGGCTTTCTTAGCCGGAGCACTTTTCGCCGGGATCGGGATTCCGACAGTCTCCCGTACCCATACTCCTTTGATCAGGTCAAACTCAGAGCCGGAATACGGTGCTTTGGCGGGCACACCGGTTTTCTCGGTTATAAGCTCCGCAAAACGGTCGCAGACATCGTCGTTGCCGTGAACCACAAAGAACTGCTGCGGCTTCTTCTCAAAGGCTAAAGCCCAGGTCAGAAGACCATTCTGATCGGCATGACCGCTGATGTCGTGAAGCACCTCAATGTGGGCTTCCACGTCAATGCTCTCACCAAAGAGCTTCACTTCTTTCGCACCATCTACCAGGACGCGGCCTATGGTACCCACCGCCTGGTATCCGGCAAAGATCACCGTACATTCCTTCCGCCACAGGTTGTGTTTCAAATGATGGCGGATACGACCCGCATCGCACATGCCGGATGCGGAAATGATAACCTTCGGCTTGGTGTCAAAGTTGATGTTGACGGATTCGTCACTGGTTACGGAAAGCTTTAAGCCCGGGAAGGCGATCGGGTTGATGCCCTCCTCCACCAGTTCCCTGGTTTCCTCATCATAGCACTCCGCCTGATTTTCCTTGAAAACGTGGGTGGCCTCTACCGCCAGCGGACTGTCCACGTAGACCTCAAAATTATCATGGCCGTGGATCAGATGATGGGATTTGATCTGGCGAAAGTAGTAAAGAAGCTCCTGGGTACGGCCTACTGCAAAGGCCGGGATCACCACGTTGCCGCCCCGGTCCAGGGTTTCCTGAACAATGCGCACCAGTTCCGAAATGTGGTCTTTGCCCTTCTGATGGAACCGGTCGCCGTAGGTGGACTCCATGACTGCGTAGTCCGCTTCTTTGGTGTAGACCGGATCCCGGATCAGCGGCTTGTTGAAGTTGCCGATATCGCCGGAAAAGACGATCTTTTTCTCCACGCCGTCTTCCTTCATCCAGATCTCAATGGATGCGGAACCCAGCAAGTGTCCGATATCCGTAAACCGGATGGAAACCTCGTTGTTCACCTCCACGATCTCATCGTAATCGTACCCTTCAAAATGCTCCAGTACCCCCAGTGCGTCGTTCATCTCATATAACGGCGGCACTTCCGGACGTCCGGCACGCCTTGCCTTCCTGTTTTTCCACTCCGCATCCGTCTCCTGGATATGCGCAGAGTCCTTTAACATGATGTTGCAGAGGTCACAGGTCGCATTGGTGGCAATGACCCGCCCCTTAAAGCCTCTGGCGTAAATGTAAGGCAGCATACCCACGTGATCGATGTGAGCGTGGGTCAGAAGCACAAACTGAATGTCAGACCAAGGCACCGGCGGCTCCACATTCTCATAAATGTTGATCCCCTGCTCCATGCCGCAGTCTACCAGGAATCTGGTGGTTCCGACTTCCAGATAATGACAGCTTCCTGTTACCTCATGGGCTGCTCCGCTGAAAAATAATCTCATATGGTACCCTCCTTTTGTATGCGCTCTCGGAATCCGAGGGTACATAGTTAAATGGTAACTGTTCAGCAGGTCTGCGCACTTGCTGCGCTGACCGTAAGAAAACACAGGCTGGCAGGCAAAAATTCCATTTCCGCAGGCAATTATCAATGGATTTTTGCCCGTGACTGTGAAGATACTGAACAGTTACGTTAAATGATGATGCAGATCAGGCCTCCGTTGCTGTCGTTGATGATCTTGCGGAGTGCGTCCTGCAGCTTTGTCTGGCACTCCTCGGTCATCTGATTTACCTTGGCCTGGATCCCATCTTCCACAATTTGTTCTATGGATTTTCCGAATATATTGGTCTCCCAGATTCCGTTTTCTTCCCGGTTCGCATTGTCCTTCATGTAGGCAATCAGATCCTGGGCCTGCTGTTCGCTTCCCACAATGGGAGCGATCTCGGTCTGGATCTGCGCCCGGATCAGGCTGATGGACGGTGCTTCCGCTTTCATCTTAACCCCGTAACGGTTTCCATGGCGTATCACTACCGGCTCATCCAGCACAATTTCGGACCGTTCCGGCGTCACTACACCGTAGCCTCTGGCCCGCACCTGCTCCACCGCGCTCTGGATCTTATCGTACTCGGACTTTTTCTCAGCCAGCTCCTTCAACTGATGCATCAGCTGATACTCATCTGCGATGGGAAGTCCGGAGAACTCACTCAGAATCTGATAGTAATAACCTTCATCAAACAGCATCCGCACCGCGACTTTTCCGTCTGACAGCTCCATGCGGCCGGTCTCCATGCTGCTTACCGCCTCTGCCTCCGCATCTTTCCAGGAATCCTTCAGATCCTTCATCCGGCGGATGTGGCTCATGGCGTTGCGGGCCGCCTTCACGGCCTGCTGTTTCAGCCAGTGGGAAGCCGGAAGGAGCTCCATCCACTTCGGGATCTGGAAATCCACCTCCGTTACCGGAAATTCAAATAAAACCTGCTTTAAGATCTGGTGAATGTCCCCGATCTTTAACTGTTCGCAGTTCACCGGCATGACACAGACCTCATATCTGGCTTCCAGTTCCCTGGCCAGATTTCTGGTTTCCTCGGAATAAGGGCGGCTGGAGTTTAAAAGCATCAGAAACGGCTTTCCAATCTCCTGAAGCTCCCGGACTGCCGTTTCCTCCGGTTTTATGTAGGCCTGGCGCTCCAGTTCTCCAAAGGAACCGTCTGCAGTAATGACAAGGCCGATGGTGGAATGATCACGGATTACCTTGCGGGTTCCAAGTTCTGCCGCCATGGTAAAGGGAATGCTCTCCTCAAACCAGGGCGTCTTCACCAGGCGTTCCTTGTCGTTTTCCATATGCCCGCTGGCACCTTCGGTCATAAATCCCACGCAGTCCACCAGCCGCACCTTCACCGAGATATCTTCCCCCAGGTCGATGCCGGCCGCTTCCTTAGGGACAAACTTTGGTTCCGTGGTCATGATGGTCTTTCCTGCCGCGCTCTGGGGCAGTTCGTCCCTGGTCCGGTTCTTCTGGTACTCATCGCTAATGCCCGGCAGTACCATCTGCTCCATAAACCGTTTGATAAAGGTGGATTTTCCGGTCCTTACCGGCCCTACCACGCCAAGATAGATCTCACCGCCGGTCCTTGCCTGAATATCCCGGTATACACTGTACTGTTCCATATAGACACTCCCCCTGCCGAAAACAGACTCTGTTTGTTCCGACAGCTGAAAAACGCCTGCTGCCGGTTCCTGCTGTTTAAAATATATGCGGGAGTGTCCTGGAATCATGCCAGCTTTGTCACAGGAATTACTTCATAACTGTTCGGTACCCTCACAGTTATATTACTTCTTTCCCATATAGAGATGGCGCGGGATGCCGTCTACCATGACAGACGGGGAATCTCCCTGGATCAGCGGTCTCACATAATCGATAAATTCTTCCGTCACATAAGTACCATCCTTCGTGATCCACTCTCTCGGCACCATCTTCTCGCCGTTGGCAATCTTGTGTACATCGTAGATGCCTGTTGCACACTGGTACGGATCATCGGATACGCGGTCAATAACCACCATCTTGCCGGAATCCCCTTCATCGGCTGCCTTGACAGCAGCACCGCCTACCATAAAGGCTTCGTTTACATCCACGCGGGAAGCCAGATGGGCTGCGCTTCGCTGTAAGGTGGAGAATTCCACCGCACGGGTCTTACAGCCAATATCACGGTGGATCACATTAGCCAGATAACTTGCTGTTCCAGTCAGCTGCTTGTGCCCAAATGCGTCTACATAATCGGAGGCACTTCCCAGTTCACTAACATAGCGGCCATCCTTGATGCGGATTCCTTCCGAAACCGCCACGACAACGACATCCTTCTTTTCCAGAAGCTTCCACACCTTCGCCGTAAACTTTTCAATGTCAAAGGTAAGCTCCGGCAGATAGATCAGGTCCGGTCCCAGACCATAATCGGTTCTGGCTAGGGTGGCAGCACCTGTGAGCCAGCCGGCATCGCGTCCCATGATCTCGACGATCGTTACAC
>CAVIRL010000094.1:0-2068 GCA_963645005.1 Prevotella sp. P5-108 | reverse complement strand
ATCAGGTCCGGTCCATCGCAGTCTTCTCCGCGAGATAATGCAGCCGCACCGGTCAGCCATCCGGCATTGCGGCCCATGATCTCGATGATGATGACCTGCTGCTTTTTATAGGAAAAGCCGATACCATCCCGGATCACTTCTTTGGTAGAGGTTGCAATATACTTTGCAGCGCTTCCGTATCCCGGCGTATGGTCAGTCAGAGCCAGATCGTTGTCAATGGTCTTCGGAACACCGACAAACTTCTGGGACTGTCCCGTCAGGATTGCGTAATCCGACAGCTTTTTGATGGTGTCCATCGAATCATTTCCGCCGATGTAAATAAAGCATTCGATATTCAGCTTATTTAAGATCTCAAAAATCTTCACGTAGATTTCCTGATTCTCATGGATGTCCGGCAGCTTATAACGGCAGGTGCCAAGGAATGCAGACGGCGTACGTTTTAAGATTTCCACATCCAGATCACTGCGGATGAATTTGGAAAGAGCCACATACTGCTCATCTAAAAGTCCCTGGATGCCGTAAAGCATTCCGTATACCTTTTTCGCTCCGCGGTCAACTGCCGTGCGATATACTCCTGCAAGACTGGAATTGATGACAGCAGTCGGACCCCCGGACTGTCCAACGATCACATTGCCCTTCATAGTAAATCCTCCTTCATATAGTCTTTGCGTAACGGGTCCCCACGCCCAGCTACTTTGACTAAATAATACCACAAAAAGGAGCGAAAAGTCTAGGACTTTCCACCCCTTTTTCTATTGTTTTCAGACAGTTTGAATTTTTGAAACAAATTCTCGTTTTTTGTCAAGCTGCGGCATCTGTTTTGCTTATCTCAGCGTTCCTCACAATGGGAACAACACCTTGCCTGCTCTTACTCACTCAGATATGCTTTCTTGACGGAATCATCGTTCATGAGAGCTTTTGCATCGCCGCTGAGAGCAATCTTACCGGTCTCCAGAACGTAGGCACGGTTCGCAATGGAAAGGGCTTTCTTTGCGTTCTGCTCAACCAGGAGTACGGTCACCCCGTCTGCGTTGATCTTCTGGATGATATCAAAGATCTCATTCACATACAGAGGGGACAGACCCATGGACGGCTCATCCATGACGATCAGCTTCGGGTGAGACATCAGGGCGCGACCCATAGCCAGCATCTGCTGCTCACCACCGGAAAGCGTACCGGCCATCTGATTTCTACGCTCTTCCAGACGCGGGAAACGGCGGTAAACCTCCTTCAAAGTCTCTTCCATCTCGTTTTTGTCAGTTCTGGTATAGGCGCCCAGCTTTAGGTTCTGCAGGACAGAAAGCTCTGCAAACACGCGGCGTCCCTCCGGCACATGGGCGATTCCCATGCTCACCAGCCTGTAGCCAGGAACCTTTGTGATATCTTTTCCTTCATACGTAATGGTGCCGGCCTTCGACGGGATCAGGCCGGTGATGGTCTGCAGCGTGGTGGTCTTACCTGCACCGTTCGCGCCGATCAGGGCGATGATTTCCCCCTGGTTTACCTCAAATGAGATTCCCTTGATTGCCTGAATAACACCGTAATAAACCTCCAGGCCTTTTACCTCAAGTATTGCCATCGCTCTAACCTCCTACTCTCCAAGATAAGCGGTGATAACGCGCTTATCGTTCAGTACTTCTGATGTCTCACCCTGGGTCAGCACCTGACCGAAGTTTAAGACAGTCAGCTTTTCACAGATACCGGAAACCAGCTTCATATCATGCTCGATCAGGAGCACGGTCATGTCGAAGTGATCACGCACAAAACGGATGGTATCCATCAGCTCTGCGGTCTCGTTCGGGTTCATGCCGGCTGCAGGCTCGTCCAGAAGGAGAAGTTTTGGATCCGTAGCAAGGGCGCGGGCAATCTCCAGCTTTCTCTGCTTACCATAGGGAAGGTTGGAGGCCTTGTACTCGCACTCCTTGTCCAGGTCAAAGACCTTTAACAGTTCCATGGCGCGGGCGTTCATCTCCTTCTCTACCTTATAATAACGCGGCAGACGGAAAATGCCCTCGATGGTGGAATAGGGATGATGGTTGTGCAGGCCTACCTTTACGTTGTCCAGAAC
>CAVIRL010000093.1:0-10821 GCA_963645005.1 Prevotella sp. P5-108 | reverse complement strand
GAGCGGTACCGGTCCCGGGGGGTCATTTTCATGACCACCTTGGTGCTCATGGTATTGAAGAGGTTTGCACCCCAGGCATTCGGAACGGATACCGGATAATCGCTGATCCTCAGGTTGTGGGTGATCAGTCCGTCGATCTTGACGGTTCTGCCCGCAAACTCCACATTCTTCGGAACGATCCAGTCCATATACTGATCCGGAGTCAGGTTCTTCACATCACGCTCGTTAAAATTCTGCGTGAAGTTGTATTTCAGAAATACGGCCAGATCTGCACCCTTCAGGATTTCGCATTTGATCTCACGCTTTCCGAAGGCACTGACCGTCTCCCGCGCCTGAGCCAGGATCTGCGCTTTATCCTGATTGCAGAATACCAGGTAGTGGAACGGTACATAGACCAGGTCCTTCTCGTTGATCTGCCTGAGCTGATCGAGACGATCCTGCAGGATGCCGACACGGTCTGTCAGCTCCTCTTCAGTCAGAAGGCCGTTGAGATAAGCCTCCTTTAACTGTGCCAGCTTTTCGTTCTCCGAGCTGATATAGTCATCGTAGACCATCGGCCGGTCGATCTTCACCATGATCGCTGTCTCCCCCATGGCAATGGTACGAAGCAGGGCGCCGTAGGTGCGGTCGATCAGGCTGTTCTGGGTTTCCCGATCCATGAACCGGAACTCGATGGAGGGAATATGGACGACAATGCCGTAATACTTGCCGCCATATTCGATAAATTCTCCGTCAATTCCGGTAAATGGGATCAGATCCCAGGTTTCCGGCTTATGTTTTTTCCCGGACGGTGCCGGAGCTGTTCCTCTTGTAAATTTCCGCTGTCTGACTGCAAACGCTACCGCATGCAGCAGGATCGTATACGTCTTTTGATCGTCGATCGGAACCAGAAGAATAAACGTTACGATCAGAAAGAATGAACAGATCCAGATCCGGAAGGGAAGATCAGAAAGGAGCACTGCCATGATGACGCCTCCGCCGATCAGTCCCACGATCAGATCCGGTATCTCTACGCCTTTAAAAAATTCCAGATTGACCTTTGTTTTTTTCGGTATTATCCTCATCTTTTTCCTTTCCTCTGATCTTCATACTTGATTATCCGTGTTGCTTTTTGTGACTCCTGTTACTCTTTCTCTTTCTTTTTCTTCGGCTTGTTGACATCCAGCTGTGACAGTCTTTCACGCTTGGAGGTTGCCTCATAGATGTTGAAGCCAAGGAAGCTTCTGCTTACGCATTCCGACTGACCCTGCTCATTGATCATATTCTTCTGACGTGCACCCCAGCCGTGATCGAAGTTGTAATTGCCCTTCTTATCACGCTTATAATGCATGCCATAGTGGGACTTCACATGGACATCACCGGTCTTATCCTGTACCTTTTCCAGTCCTGTCCATGCATTTCTGCGTGTATACATCGCACCGGTCTTCGTATTCCTCTGCTTCTCAACACCAAAGTTTCTGGAATTGGTCAGGTTGCCCTCCGAATCGTAGGACCGTCCGATCAGGCCTCCGCCAATGGAGAAGCTGCTGCTTCCGTCTGCGGATACATGGCGCTGGAACAGATTGCCGAGGCTGAAATCGTAATGCTCCTCACCCATGTTGTCAACGGTTTTACCGATACCCATAAAGGTAACCTTATCCACTTCACCCTTATGGTTTCCGCGAACCTCTAATCCAAGGACTTTGTAGGTCTCGCTTCCGTCTGCTCCGTAGGTATGCGAGAACAGACCGCCCATATTAATATTCAAATGATACTTGCCATCCCGGCCTGTCTTGAAGGTAAGACCCATGAAGCGTTTTGTTCTCTGCGGCGGGAGAGCTGCCTTTTCTTTTTCTACCTGTGCATTTCTTCTCTGCCGTGCGCTCATATTTGCCATAGAGGCTGCCGTATCGCTCTTAGGCGGACTCGGCATAGAGGCTGCCGTCTGACTGAGTTTGTTCGAAGGGGTAAAGAAGGTGCCGTTGCCGTGGGCGTCCGTTGCAGCCGCAGCCGCTCCTTCCTGGCCACCCTCTGCGCCAGCTTCTGCGCCGCCCTCTGCGCCATCCTCTGCATCTTCTTCTTCCTCTTCCGGTGCTTCGTCGATGGTTTCTAATCCGCCATCCGAATCGTCATCCTCTTCCTCCTCCGATGCCTCGTCTATGGTGTCCAGATCACCGGCGTATCTATCAGCGCCGTTATCGTCACCTTCCTCATCGTCGTCGTCGTCATCATCGCCGCCACCGCCACCGGTGTCTGCAGAAAGTCCCGGGATCTTGCCGCCGCCATTTTCGCCGACACCATCCTCGTCTCCGCCGGCACCGCCGGTACCGCTCTCATTCTCATCCTCGTCCTCATCCTCGTCATCGTCATCGCCCTCCGCCTTACCGCCGGAGAACAGGCCCATTCCATAGCCAACTCCCGCTTTGGCAAAATCATATGCGTGGGACAATGTACTTATGGCAAGACCGGTACCCACTGCTGCGGACTGGCCTTCGGACGAGCCTGCCGCAGAACTGATCAGGCTGGTAACCATGGAGCCGCTCTTGGTGGCCGCCCAGGCACCGCCCAGCAGGAACAGGATCTTCAGTACGTATGTGGTTTCCGTACTCTCTGATGCAAGACTGGTAAACGTGATATTTCCGCTGATGACAATGGGTACGATCAGCAGGTAAAGCTTCATGGCCACGATGCCGCCCATACCGGAGATTGATTTTCCGATAAACAGCTCGCGCCACCGTTTAAAGCGTTCCCCGTCATCCAGCGGCATGGTCGAGACGAAAAAGGGAGCTACCAGATACAGCAGCAGCATGTCAAAGATCCTCTGGATGAAAACAACACTGTTGCTGATCATGACGATGAAAACAAAGAGTCCCACTCCGAAGCCTACGATAAAATCAAATTTGGAGTAAACAAAGTCCTTTGACACCTGACTGGTGTTCCAGTAGGTTTTTTCCGGATGCTCTTTGCTTCCGTTTGTATAATAATCCTTGCGCGCACCATCGGAAATGCCCAGCTTTGTCTTCATGTCGGCGCTGGCAGTGGATATATTATATTCTTTCTCTTTGCTGGCATCCAGCGAGCTTATTACAAACAGGGTCGAACCGATGGTTGCATTCCCGCTGCTCTCCTCCTGCTGCACGGCATTGTCCAGGGTCGTGACCAGTACTCCGCTGAAGCGTACCATGAAAAGAACAAACAGCGGTACGATCAGAAACTGTACACAGGCCCGGAGGAAGGAGTTCATGACATGGGAAACCGTATGCGGTCTTTCCGTTTCCAGATCAAAGATCGATTTGGCCACGGAATAGATCGTAAACATGAACAGCATGACGATCGCGACCACAAATATGTACCAGAACGCATTCCAGACTGCCTTTATGCTGAAAATCGCTTCCAGAAGTGTGATCGGAGTGGAGGTTTTGTCTCCTATCCGGATCGTGACTGTATCAATCCCGATGAAGATGTTGTAGGCCTGCTCCATGGAGTCCAGGAACTTCCATACCTCGACCATGATCCCGTAGAACACTCCGGACAGGGACTGCAGCAAAAACTTACAGATCTTTATGATAAGAGGAATCAGCACACTCTTTAAGAGCGGAGCCAGTAAGGTGTTAAACAGCCAGGTAAAGACCGAATTCAGCAGTCCGCCCACAAAGTTGAACACAGGATCCATGATCTTTTCCATTACCCATCCGACCGGATCGCTCCAGAAGCCCAGATAAGCCATATTCATAATCCTTAATCCTCCTTATCCTTGTGCATTGCCGCCCTGTCCGCCGCCATTCTGCTGCATCTGATTTGCCTTGCTCTGCTGGGAATTCTGGCGCATCTTGCTCAATCTTCCCATGACAAAGTTGATGGCATCGCGTCTCTGGGATTCCTCCTCCTGGGCGCTGTCAGGATCCAGAACACGTCCCAGGGTAATGCTGGCATTGTATATCGCCCAGGCACCTCCCAGAACGAACAGGATCGTGATGATCTGATTCATCATCTTATCCGCAGTGTAGGTGATTTTGTTGGATGCCAGAAGCGGCAGCACCATCAAAAACAGCTTCATGGAGATCATTGTTCCGGCACCGGCAAAAAACTTGCCGATAAACATATCCTTCCATTTTTTGAATATGCCTCCGCCGTCCAGTGCGATGGTCGCCGCAAAAAACGGAGAAACAAGATACAGCACCATCAGCTCGATCATGCGGCGCACCAGCGTGATCGCCGACAGCACCATCAGCAGCAGCAGGACAAACACACTGGGAAAGGCCAGAACATAATTGACCTTCATCGCATCCACATCCTTGAGCACCTGATCGGTATTGCGGTAGCTGAACTGCTCCGATGCCACACTTCCGAGCTCGGTCAGATAATATTCAAGCCGCTGCCGGATATAGGCGGGCCGTTTCGCATCGGTATCGAAATCATCAGGCACCACGATCGCATCCTGCACCATGGTCACAAACAGGACATCTCCTGGCGTTGAGCCGACAATGGAAATGCCGTCAGAGCCCTCCGCCAGATCGGTATACTCGATCTTGTCAACTACCGTGAAAATGCTTTTTGTGAAATGGAGCATAAAGAGACATAACAGCGGGATCATGGCGAAGCTGAGAGCTGATTTCAGGGACCATTTCATCACTACGCTGATGGGCTGCTTGTTTTCCATGGCTGAGTCCGCCATGGAGCGGGCCACGGAAATCATGGAAAAACCAAAGGCCAGAACGATCGCTACAACGGTCAGGGTGAAAAACACCTTTACGAAGGGATCGATCCGGAACATGGCCTGCAGCAGCGTCAGTCCCTTCACATCACCATAGGCCACCGTCTCGACTCCCGTAAGGATATCGTATATGGATGACACATAATCCAGGATGGAAAGCCACGTTGTAAAGCTCTGCAGCAGGAACTCTGCAAAGAAGCTCTGGAACATGGACCAGAGGATCCGGAAGATCGATATCAGAATAGTGGTCAGGATCGGAGCAAATATTTTATTAAATATACCTGCCAGAATTTCCTGCAGGCTATCCAGAAATCCAAGCTGAACAAATACCATATCTTCTGCCTCCTGTCTCCTATCGTTCTTCTCAGGATCGTTTCACCGTAACTGTTCAGTACCTTCACAGTCACGTTTCACCATTATCCGGTGCTCCTGCCCGCTGCTGCCTTGCGGCGCTTATTTTTCTCTCATTGATGTATTTCGTTTGATCCAGATCACATAACCGATACCACCGCTGCCGAGGATCATAAGCAGGAGCACGGCGATCACGGATGCTGCCGTGACTGCATGGCCGAGCTTAAAGGTATGCACCGGTGTCCGGTTGCCGGCTGCATCCACAGCGAAGACCTGATAGGTTCCGGCTCCGGTGATTACACCCTCCACCGGTCCCAACGTCTGTTCTCCGTCTTTAAACACAATGATCTGGTCCTCAGCATTGTCCGTCGTCACAATCGCACTGCTGTGCTTGACCGTAAGCTGCAGCTTCGGCGGTCTGCTGTCTTTTTCGATCGTCACCGTTTCATCCTTTCCGGATGCTGTGGTGTAGGTCAGCTCATAGGTCCCGTTAAACGGCAGGGAAACCCAGGAGCCGTGATCACTCTGTTCTTCTCCGTTTCTGGTAAAGCTCTTGACTGCCTCGCCCTGAGGTACGAACAGAAGCTGTAAATTGTTCACCGGATCATTGATGATCTGGAAATAGAACTTCGGTGTTTCTTTATTCTTGTAGGTTTCATCGTATCCGGCAACCGTATCCTGCAGATCCATGCAGTACCAGCCGCTTTCCGTGAAGTCGCTGCCTACCGTATACTCGTAGGGCTCCCCGTTTCTGGTCACCTGGACAGCCAGTGTATTGTCTGTCGGGAACCGGAACGATACGCTGCCGTTTACGGTAGCACCGTTCTGAACCGATACGCCAAAGCTGGTGCCTGTCAGAAGGGTCTCAAGGTACTCGCCGGTAAGGGAATCGATGGATTCCACCAGCCCGGAGCCGGTTCCGCGTCCGGCTGCCGCCTCCGCGATCTTTGCAGCCTCCTCCAGATTTTCCGGCTGTCTGGCAGCCATCGGATCTGCTGAGGCCTCATTGGAGGCTTCATTAGAGGCTTCCTCCGAGGTTTCCCCGGAAGCTTCTCCAAACAGTGCACTGTCAGAGTCTTCCGATGCCGACTGCGATTCGGAAGCCGACGTACTTTCCTCCTGCGTTGCAGTGAGATCCAGATATTCCTGCAGCGCACTGCTGGTAACACCAAGCATATTCGCCATCTGCTCCAGGGTAATGCTGCCCTCTTTGATGCTCTTACGGATATAATCGATTGGAAGGGACTTGCCTGCTAATGCCTCTGCCACATCTGCGGCCTTATCGATCAGCGGAACGGTCGAGCTGCTGTTGGTGCTGTTCCATACATAACTGGAATCACTGTTCTCGGCAGCGCTCTTTGTCTCCTCTGTCTTCTTCTGAGCCGGCTTATCCTGGATGCGGAAACGGAAAGTAGTCTGATATTCCGTCTGCTGGGATAAGGACTCTCCTGTTTTGCAGATCGCAGTAATGCGGAACACATAGGTTCCCTTGGTGGTCAGCGGCTGCTTGCTGTAATAGGTGAAGGTCTGACCGTCCAACTCGGCTGTATAGGTCAGATTGGCCGGAAAGTCAACATATACACTCTGATCCGTGATCTGTCCGTTTCCGATATTGGAGTAGAAATAAAACTCCCCGTCAATTCCCTCCTCATACATTCCATAATCTTCGTAATACTGCTCTGACAGCGCTACAACCTTCTTCGACGGAAGCGTTCCGGCTGTTGTCGAGCTGCTCTGATCATTGGCAGAGGTGGAATTTTTATTCTCGATGATCACACCGTTTCTGCTTGATGAAGAAGTATTGCCGGTACCGGATGTGGTCGTGGAACCCGGGCCGGATACTGCTCCGGTGGACGAGCTGCTCGTGTTTGAATAATTTGTATTCGAATTATTTGTATTTGAAGAGTTCGTATTCGGTGATGCAGCAGCCGTAATGCCTCTCAGACCGGAATAAAAGCTGTTTGTCCTGTTCAACTGGTCTGACAGCGAATCACCTGCTGCCATGGCATTCAGCGGACATGCAGCCATTGCAGCCGCAGCCGCTATGATCATTATTTTTTTTCTATGTAGCTTCATCCTTATGCTCCTTCAGCGGCCTCATCCGTATCATCCTCCGGATCGAAATCCAGATCCAGGTCATCGTCATCGTCCAGGTCTGTGTCCGGATCCAGGTAGTCGTCATCATCCTGATCTGTGTCTGAATCCAGGTGGTCATCTTCATCCTGGTCCGTGTCAGGATCCAGGTAATCGTCATCATCCCAGTCCGTGTCCGGATTCAGGTAATCGCCATCATTCTGAACTGTGTCTGGATCCAGGTGGTCATCACCATCCCGGGTATCGTCCTGTTCTGAATCTTCCTCTTGTTCTGGATCCGGATTTTCTTCGTCATCGTCTTCATCCAAATCGAGATCACCATAATCATCATCTGCGTCCAGATTGAGATCCTCTTCGTCTGCATCCAGATCCTGATCGTCTTCATCTGCATCCAAATTCTGATCTTCTTCGTCTGCGTCCAGATCCCGATCTTCTTCGTCTGTGTCCAGATCAAAATCGTCATCATCCAGGTCCAGATCGTCATCATCCAGATGGATATCCAGATCATCGTCGCTGTCCAGATCGGTATCCAGATGATCATTCAGCCCTGCGAACAGATCATCCTCTTCGGTCTCTGCCGGCTGTACTGCATCCGGCGCCTCCTGCTCTGCCATCTCTGCATCGAGCTTCTGCTGGACGATCATGTTGCGCTCGCCCAGATCGTAGTAGACATCTTCCCCGTAGAAGGCATTCGCTCTTACCTCATCGAGATTCATTGCCTTGAATTCATACAGCGGGCACTTGTAGCTCGGGGTGAACTTTGTCTTCAGCGGGTTATTACCGAAGGTTACGATGATCGCATTACCGGTATTCGTCTTGCTGTTAAGCTTCTGCAGCTCGGACGGATAGATGACCGGTCTGGTCTGCATCTGCTGAGAGTAGTTGATGTCACTGCTCTTGGAGCCAAGACCCGTGGATACGCTTCCGGTGGTGACGGTCATGTTGCCGCACAGCTTTGAGAACTCCTCACAGGTTGCGATATCGTTGGAACCGATGAACATCTTGATACCACAGTTACTCTTGACGATGTTCGCTACGGTATCACCGTATACGTTATTTAACTGTGCATAGGACTGCACAACCATGTTAAACCAGATCTTTCGGCTTCGGCCTACCGTGATCATCTTATCAAATTTCTCGATCTTCGGCATGTTACCGAACTCATCGAGGATGAAGTAGACATTGCGGTGAAGTGTCAGATCCTTATCGGCACTGGCCACCTTGATCAGCGCCTTATAAATACTCAGGATGAAGATGGCTGCCAGCGCATGTCTGGTGTCCTTCTCATCCGGGATCTTCAGGAACAGTGCCACCGGCTCATTTGCAATAGCGGTCGGCTCAATATCCGTAGCAGAAGTCAGGGCACAGAGACCTTCATCGTTGAACATGGACAGCTTATCAAATGCAATAGACATATAGCTGGCCAGGGTTGTCTCTGCCGCAGACATAACCTGTCTGGAAAGTCCCACTGCCTTGGACAGCACCGGACGGTTCTGGAAATACTCCCGCAGTGCCTCAAAGTTGTTCTCGGAATTGGAGATTGCCTTGTTGACATTGTAGAAGCAGAATTTTTCTTTTGTCATCTCCAGCTCCGGATATTCAGAGTCCTCCAGCATTGCAAGACAGGTAGCCATGACAATGGAACGGGCACCTTTCTCCCAGACCGGATCATCCTTGGATTCAATCGGACAGAGGACGCTGACAAAGTCATTCAGATCCTCGTAGACCTCATCGTAGATCTTCTGCTTTTCAATACGGATGAGGGCGATGAGCTCGTCACGGTGCGCATAGGCCTTTCCGTCATACTCATACCACTCATCTCCATACTCCTCCGGCTTGTTCACCAGCTTTAATCCGCTCTGCTGCGCATCATCCGTCCGGCGGTAGATCTCGTCACCGGTGTGGAGATAAAGCTGATAACGGTCATAAATATCACTCAGCGGATTCCAGCGGAAGGAGCTGTAGGGATCACGAAGATCCAGTACCATAACCTTGTAGCCATGCTCCTTCAGCGTTCCGCTGTGGAACATGAAAAGCTCTCCCTTCGGGTCAGTCATGATCATGGAGGAACCGGCTGCCGAATGTCCAAGGATCTGGATCATCGGGTTGATGAAGGTGGTTGTTTTACCACTACCGGTAGAACCGATGATCAGGCCATGCATCGGGGAAGCCAGATTAATGTCAATATCCTTTTTCTTACTGTTATAAACGGCACGGACCGGCACACCGTCTTTCTTTTCACTTCCAAGCTTTGTATATTTATAAGGCTTAAACAGCTTATCACGCTCTTTATCTGACATAAAATCGGAATTTTCCAGAGCGCCCTCGATCCTTCTTGCCTTCTGGTTCATCATACGCCGGGATCTTCTTCCTGCGTCATAATCAAATACAAGCCATAAAACAGCAATCACACACATAGCCAGAAAGCCTACCAGATAGGTCTTCGGGTCAATGAGAAGCCAGGGATCAAACATTCCCCTATCCGGCGAAAACAATCCCGGCAGGACTGCCAGAAACAGTTCAGAGATCAGGATGCCAAGAAGGATACTGCCTCCGAAAAACAGTCCTATATAGAAAAGTATTTCTTTCATTCCGTCTTGTAACTTATCTTTCATTGTCTTATATCCTCTCCCTTCGTTGTATCCAGTCCTTTACTGCCTCCGTAAAGTCAGGGTGCATTTTAAACCATGCTGCGATCACCAGAAAAGCCAGAAGTCCGTATCCGAAGATAAGAAGGCTGCTTCCGAACAGGAAGTTTTCCAGTTTATCCCACCTGCGGATCAGCAGCTGCAGCACGGACCACAGGTTAAAGCCCATATGCAGGAGGATGGAATAAAAAATATTGTCCTCCTTCAAAGAAACAAAGGCCAGAAGCCATCCCATGATGAATGCGTAGCACATCCACACCGGATTTACATGGCAGGCGGCAAATATAGCGGATGTAAGGATCACCGCAGCCTTTTCGGAAAATCCGGCCAGCAGGCGGTTTAGCATCAGCCCCCGAAAGATCATCTCTTCACAGATGGGAGCTGTGATGAACACCGAAAGCATTGCCAGGATCAGATCCGTCCGTTTAAATGCACTCTCCGTCAGCGTTTTGTAGCCGTTAAAAAAAGGAAGAAGGGTAAATACGGCGGATAAGAAAATACTGACGGCAACACCCAGGATCACATAATCCACTGCCTTGTTCCAGTCCGGATCCTGCCAGTAAAGGGTCACCGCATCCTGAAAATTCTCCCCGCCCCGTATGATCTTATAGCGGATTAAAAGGAAACAGAGTACGATGCCCACTGCGTAGTAGAAATTGCCGCTGGCATTTACAAAGGCGGCCGCTCCTTCCGTCCAGTGGCGCACCACCATTCCCACATGCATCATAAATGCCGGAAGCACCATATATAAAAGAAGGGGAAGCAGGGAGGAAACAAGGGTCTGGGTGCCGAACCACACCTTCTGCTGGAAGGTAAGTCCCGGAGTATCCAGACGGACGACCGGTTTCTTTTGTATATTCTTCTTCGGAGCAGGCATAAGAAAGCGTTTCAGCCACTTAAGATCCGGTCCCTTAAGTTCTTTTTCCGGGCGGTCTACATAATCCATCACCCGTTCCGAAAATGTTTCACTTCTTCTGGGAATATTTCCGAAAACGTCTGTATCTTCCTGCTGCTTTAAAAGCGGATCCTGTGTCT
>CAVIRL010000092.1:0-10888 GCA_963645005.1 Prevotella sp. P5-108 | reverse complement strand
TCAATGAGGATGTAGTGGGGCGAAAGCCCCGCGAGAATCCGAATTGAAGTAGAAATCAGAGGATGTGCTGTGAAAACCTTCTGGATATGAAACGGAGATGTCACCTGATGGTGACATCTCCATGAATGGAAGTCAGTTGTTGCGGGTCTTGCGGACTGTAACGTAACATGTATAACAAGGAAAGAAAAGGGTGAGGCATTATGATTAAGATTATCACCACCTACGGACAGCTTCTTCTGCTTGCAATGGGACGCACCCTGCTGCTGGCATTCTTAGGTTTGGTATTCGCCTGTATCCTGGGAATGATCTTCGGACTTCTCAGTGTAGTTAAGAATAAGGCATGCAATATCATTGCACAGATCTTCGTATTCGTGATACGTGGTGTGCCGATGATCGTACTGGCGTTTTTTGTATTCTTCGGTTTTCCGTATCTGCTCAATACGATTCTGGGTATCGGAAATGGCTTTACGCTGTCAGCACTTCAGGCCGGCACGATCTGCCTCGCCTTAAACTGCGGTGCCTATATGGCTGAGATCATCCGCGCCGGCATCCAGTCTGTGGATATCGGTCAGATGGAGGCCGGAAGATCACTGGGTCTGCCATACTGGAAAACCATGAGAAAGATTATTCTTCCTCAGGCGATCCGCACCATGATCCCGAGTATCATCAACCAGTTCATCATTACGGTAAAGGATACCTCTATTCTGTCTGTTATCGGTTTCCCGGAGCTGGTTCTTGCTGCGAAAAATGTACAGGCAAATACCTTCAAATCCTTTGAAACCTGGACCATCGTTGGCATCATGTATCTGATCGTCATTACGATCCTGTCTTATGCTGCAACATTGGTAGAGAGGAGGATGAACCGTGGAGTCAAACGATAAAACTGTAAAGATCAGGGTTGAGAAGCTTCGCAAATGCTTCGGTGACCTGGAGGTTCTGCGGGATATCTCCACAGAGATCCGTGAGGGCGAAGTGGTGGTGATTCTGGGACCGTCCGGCTCCGGCAAATCCACCTTCCTGCGCTGCTTAAACAAGCTGGAGACGACTACCGCCGGAAGCATTGTGATCGACGGCGTTGATATTTCCGATAAAAAGGTCAATATGAACAAGGTGCGTGAGAACATTGGCATGGTGTTCCAGCATTTCAACCTGTTCAACAATATGGATGTGCTCCATAACCTGATGCTGGCTCCGACGGAGCTGAAGAAAGCCGATAAGGCAGAAGCAAGGGAGCGGGCTATGGCCATGTTAAAGCGGGTCGGTCTGGAGGAGAAGGCAGATGCATATCCGGCACAGCTATCCGGCGGACAGAAGCAGCGTGTGGCCATTGCCAGGGCGCTTTGTATGAAACCGGACATTATGCTGTTCGATGAGCCAACCTCCGCACTGGACCCGGAGATGGTCGGTGAGGTGCTGGCGGTTATGAAGCAGCTGGCAGCCGACGGCATGACCATGGTCATCGTTACCCATGAGATCGGTTTCGCCAGAGAGGTGGCCGACCGCGTCATCTTCATGGACGGCGGTTATATCGTGGAAGAGGGAACTCCGCAGGAGGTCATCTTAAATCCGAAAGAGGCACGTACCATCAGCTTCCTGAATAAGGTACTTTAGACGGAGGTGCAGCCATGGAAAAATATGTGATCACCATCTCCCGGCAGTACGGCTCCTTTGGACGGCTGGTGGCAAAAGAGCTTTCGGAACAGCTCCATATTGATTTTATGGATCGTGACATCGTGGAGGAGACCGCCAGGCGGATGAATACCTCAGTCAAGCAGATCAGTCGCGATGAGGAAATTGCCCGCCCGAAGTTTTCCTATCTCAGTTATCCCTTTGGAGTGGGAACGCCGGATGTAAGCGATGAAATCTTTCTGGTTCAGCAGAGCATCATCCAGGATTTCGCCAGCAAGGGCTCCTGCATCATTGTGGGACGCTGCGGTGCCTACTGTCTCAGGAACGAACCGAGACTTCTGCGTGTCTACATTTACGCGCCTTATGAAGTGCGCTTAAAGAACTGCGTGGAGTATTTCGGCATGAGCGGAAAAGAAGCCGTGAGGGCTGTGAATGAGGCCGACAAGGCCCGGGAACACTATCACAAAAAATATATCCCCGGATATCAGAATGATACCTTAAACAGTGATCTGTGCATTAACAGCGCATATTACAGTATTGAAGAAGCAGCCGAGCTGATCAGGCAGGCGGCACGGATGAAATTTGGAGAGATATAAAAATACAAAATAATAAGCTTGTAATTTTCAGATAGCCAGGGGCTTCAGCTCCCTGGCTGTTTGTGTTTTTTACATGATAGGAACTATCTTTATTTTTATAAAAATATATGAGATAATAAAAAGCAAACAAATCTATAAAGCAACGGGAGGAACATGTATGAGAGAACAAAAACTTCCGGTAGGAATGGACTGGTTTGAAAAAATCCGTCGAAATGGCTTTTACTATATTGATAAAACAAAATTAATTGAACAATTATTTTTAAATTGGGGTGAAGTGAATCTGTTCACGCGACCGTGGCGTTTCGGTAAAACCATCAATATGAGCATGCTGAAGTGTTTTTTTGAAATCAGAACGGATCCGTCACTTTTTGATGGACTCTATATTTCCGGAAATCAAGCCCTTTGTGAGCAGCATATGGGGCAGTATCCGGTTATTTTTCTTTCGCTTAAAAATGTCGAGGGATCTGATTTCGAGCGGGCGAAGTACCAGATGATGGAGCTGATAGCAAAGGAAGCAGCGCGGCATTCCGTTCTTCGGGAAGATGAAGCACTGGATGGGAATGCGAAAAAGGAATACGAGGCGCTGACTACATTTTCAAACGGACGTTATCAGATGACCGAAGAAGCCTTGCTTGGTTCCCTGCAAACGCTCTCTGTGCCGCTGGATAAGGCATTTCAATATGGCTATTATAAAGAGATGATTTCGCTCATCCGGATGATGTTCGGAAAAGCGTTAAAAACGAATGATGCGCTCGCTTTTGCAGTATTGACAGGCTGTCTTCGGGTGTCGAAAGAAAGTATCTTTACGGGTCTTAATAACCTTAAAATCCTGTCAATCACAGATACGCGTTTCGATGAACAGTTTGGATTTACGGATATGGAAGTGAAAAAGCTGCTTTCTGATTATCAGCTGGAAGACCGGTTCCCGGAAGTGAAAGACTGGTACGATGGCTACCGTTTCGGAAAAGCGGATGTCTACTGCCCCTGGGATGTCATAAACTTTGTGGATCGCGCGAAGGATGACCCAGAGGCAAAACCGGAAGCCTACTGGATCAATACAAGTGGAAATGATCTTGTGAAGCGCTTTATTGATAAGGCGAATAAAACAACGAAAAATGAAATCGAGAGCCTGATTAACGGTGAAGCTATTGAAAAAGAGCTTCGCCTGGATCTTACCTACGAGGAAATCGATCAAAGCATTGAAAATCTCTGGAGTGTCCTCTTCACGACCGGATATCTGACCCAGGCCGGAAGAACAGGGGACGGTGCTTATCGCCTGATCATCCCGAATCGGGAGGTACGCGAGGTCTTCCGGCTTCAGATCAACGAATGGTTTCAGAAATCAATCTTCACAAATACAGATCGTCTGACTGCGTTCTGGAAGGCCTTTGAAGAAGGGGATACAGAAGGCATTGAGCAGTACCTGAATCGTGTACTCAGTAATTCCATCAGTATTTTTGACACGAAAGCAAGGAAAGAAGAAAAGGAAAGCTCCTATCATAATCTGCTGGTCGGTATTCTTACGGGAAATGCAGACTGGCTCGTGAAGTCGAACGTAGAAGCTGGTGACGGATTTGCGGATATCATCGTTGAAACGGATGATCCGGCTTCCGGCATTGTCGCGGAACTAAAGTACACGAAAGATTTTGGGGAGATGGAAGCAGCATGCCAGAATGCGCTTCAACAGATTAAAGATCGCCGTTACCAGGAGTATCTTCTAAACGATGACCGGAAGAATATTCAGCTCTATGGCATTGCCTTCTGTAAAAAAAGATGCCGGGCGATCCGTGAAAAACTATAAAAATATATTAGAGGTGAACCTTTATGGATAAAAATGGATGTTATATTGATCTTCACGCCCATCTGGACGGAAGTGTTACCGTAGATATTGCGAAGAAACTGGCAGCGCTGCAGAACATTGCGCTGCCAACGGACAATGACGAGGAGCTTCTGGCACTGCTTTCCGTGCCGGATTCCTGTGAGAGCCTGAATGATTTTTTACAGTGCTTTGACCTGCCTGGACGTCTGATGCAGACGCCGGAGGGCCTGCAGAATGCAGTAACCCTGGTGCTGGAAAACATGGCACAGGACGGCGTGATCTATGCGGAACTGCGCTTTGCGCCGCAGCTTCACACCCTGGGCGGCATGACCCAGGAGCAGGCGGTGCAGGCTGCAATTGCAGGCTTAAAAGATGCCCCGATTCCGGGTAACCTGATCCTGTGCTGTATGCGCGGTGAGGGCAATGAAAAGGCAAATGAGGAGACTCTGGCACTGGCGAAGAAATACCTGGTGAAGGATCATGGCGTGACGGCCATGGATCTGGCAGGAGCGGAAGCGCTGTTCCCAACTGCGAACTATCTTGGCATGTTTGAAGAAGCGAAAGCGGCAGGCATTCCGTATACTGTGCATGCCGGGGAGGCAGACGGCCCGGAGAGTGTGCGGGCAGCCATCCAGACCGGAACCAGGCGCATCGGTCACGGAGTCCGCAGCATGGAGGATGAGGCCGTGGTTAACCTGATTCGAGAAAGAGGAATCACCCTGGAAATGTGCCCCACCAGCAACCGCCAGACCCACGCCATCCCGGATATAAAACAGTATCCACTGGTACGCTTTTTAGAGAGCGGCATCCGTGTGACCGTAAATACCGATGACATGGGCATTGAGCGGACCTGTCTGTCAAAAGAATTTGACTATCTGAAGCGGGAATTCGGACTGACCGAAGTGCAGCAGAAACAGGTGGTGCTGAATGCGGCAGAGGCGGCCTTTGCCAGCGAAGAGATAAAACAGATGATGCGAGAGAAGATTCTGAAAGCCTATGGATCAGATTGTGAATAATGGCATTTCCGCATGAGAAGTGTCTGGATATTGCAGAATGATGGGAGAGTCCTATGATAAATCGTGAGGATATGCTGGAGCTGACCCGGCGCATGACACCGGCCCGTTCCTCTGTGGGGCGGATTGCCGGGGCTTATTTCGATGAGGAGGGCTATGTGGACGGAACCTTCAACACCAATTTCTTAAAGCTGTCCACGCCGGAGCGCGCAAAAAACTTAAATCTGGCAAAGACCGTGCTGTTTGCTTCCACCAATGAGCAGCTGCGAGAGTACCGCATCCCGGACAGTGCCAGAAAACCGGGCGGCTTGTGGCAGCTTCTGAATGCCATCAAGCGGGATGGCATGAAAAATGACGCGTCCCTGGATCTGTTTTATGAGGTATTTGGCGAGCATTTCCAGCCGGGATATCCGTACGCGGTCTTTCTGTTTCATGGCCGGTATGATGTACCGGTGAAGGGCACTGACAAGGAATGGCAGGAGGGATCGGAGGAGATTTACGAGTACCTGATCCTGACGGTGAGTCCGCTGACCGGCGAGTACGAGCCGGGAGAACCAGAGTTTGGCTTTTTGTATCCGGCTTTTAAGGAGCGGGGCGCGGCAATGAATTTTGTGAATATCTTTGAGAAAAATCCGGCACGGGTGCACCGGGAACTTGGTGCCTGGATGCTGCAGGGATGAGACAGATAAATGGAATGAGATAGATGAGTGGTATGAGATACAGCGGAGCAATGAAAGTCGTACAGGCGGTAGAGATTCTGGCGCTTGAGGCGGAGGATGATTTTGAAACTGCAAAGAAAAAATACCGGAAGCTGATGGGCCAGTTTCACCCGGACGCAGCCGGGGCGGAGAAACCAGAGCATGTTCGGCAGGAGTATGTAAGGCGTGCCCAGGAAATCAACGAGGCATACAGGGTAATCCGGGAAGTCTGGGAGCGGGACGAATGGGAGCGGATACAGAGTGTATGTCTGGAAATGACAGAAGGACCGGTATCCGGGCGAAGCGGACCGAATACTTCCGGCATTTGGGACAGTGGGAAATGCCGCAGCAGACGTGCAGCGGAAAGCACATTCTGGCGGCCTTATCAGAATAGCAAGGTCAACGAAGCCGCTTTCTGTGAGCGCAATATCTACTGTCATTACAGCATGAAAACAGAAGTGGAGACGCCGCTTTACTACAAAGCTGCCCGGGGTCGGTATTACTGGAATCCGGAGGAGGAAGCCTTTTCCCTGTTTCTCACCAGCCTTCACCATGCGTCGAAGGAACTGCTGGAGCAGGCAGAGGAGCAGTGGATGACGCCCTCTGGTTATGGCAGAACTGGAGCAAGTCCCCGGAGCCGTTTGAAACGGCAGGAGGGTGGCAGTCTCGGCGCGGAAGAGCGCTTTGCTCGTCAGGCCCGCCTGGTGCAGCTTCTGGCCGGGCAGTTTCTGCATCCGGTGGAGACTCTGCAAAAGTTGGCAGAACCGGTACAGACCGATCAAACCGGCAGGTCCATTTATCATTTCCAGGCATCCCTCGGCAGCGGTCCCTATGCGATTTATGGAAAACATGTGGCTGCATTAAAGTCCGGGGACTGGCTGTTCCCGGAATCCTTTCAGGGCAGCAGGATCATGGTAAAAACCGAGGATGGAAAAAGTCTCGGCCATCTTTCCTTCGCCGAGGACTGGTTGTATTTCTGCCTGATCCCGCTGTT
The DNA here is from genome assembly GCA_963645005.1 of Prevotella sp. P5-108. Classification (GTDB taxonomy): domain Bacteria; phylum Bacillota; class Clostridia; order Lachnospirales; family Lachnospiraceae; genus Brotaphodocola. The sequence continues at coordinate 4,139 of CAVIRL010000092.1, read as the reverse complement.
AAAGAAGCGCCACGGCCAGATTAAGATGGTGGTGCGTCAGGTGCAGAACGGACGGAAAAATGGAAGGCATCAGCCGGTTGCGGATATTGACCTGTATTTCCGTATGGAAGCAGGTGCCCTGTGGCATGATGATAGTGATGTAAATCTGGAGATCGCGAAGATTTTACATGACTGCTGATTACCTGCTGTCTGCGAAATGTGCGACAGCAAAAATGACGAAATGGCGGAAAATATCACAAGTGATTTGGCAAAACAATGAGGAGAAATGGAGCGTGACAATATAATATGAAGAAGCGGGATTTTTACCTGCCCTCCAGTGATGGAAGATCCAGGCTACATTGTGTGGAGTGGCTGCCGGAACATGAAGAACTTCAGAAAATAAAACTCTGGGTCCAGCTAGTCCACGGCATGAATGAACACATGGGCCGCTACGGGGAGTTTGCCTCTTTTCTGGCGGAGCATGGCATTGCCGTAATCGGACATGACTGCCTGGGACATGGAGATACGGCTTCTTACAGCGAGACGGGGATTTCGAAAAAAGAACGTGGCTTTTTTGCGGAACAACATGGCGGCACTTTTCTGCTTCGTGATATGCACCGGGTGGCCAGTTATGTAGCAAAACGCTATCCAAACGCAAAGCATATCATGCTGGGACACAGCATGGGTTCGTTCCTGACCCGGCGGTATCTTTCCGCTTATCCAGGAAGCGAACCAGACGGAGTCATCCTGTTGGGAACCGGATTCCCGGCACCGCCTCTCGTATTTACCGGGGAAATGCTGGCAGCTTTGTTTGGAAGAATCAAAGGAAAGCATTACCGGAGCCGTCTGCTCTATGAGCTTTCCATTGGAAATTATAACCGGAAATTCCAGCCGGTGCGCACGGACTATGACTGGCTCACCAGGGATGAGCGGTATGTGGACCGCTTCTTAAATAATCCGCGCTGCGATTTTATCTTTACCGCCGGAGCTTACCGGGATTTCTTCCATGAGATCCGGGCCGCCGAGGAGGCGGAACTGGTGGGCTACGTGCCGAAAAATATTCCCTATCTGATCCTGTCTGGGGACAAAGACCCGGTGGGAGAGAATGGAAAAGGCGTGAAAAAACTGGCTGCCCTGTACCGAAAGGTGGGCGTGCAGGATGTCACCATGAAACTCTACCCGGGCGCCCGCCATGAGGTGCTCAACGAGGTGAACCGGGAAGAGGTATTTGGGGATATCCTTGGGTGGATGACGGAGGAAAGTGGAAAACTAACGGAATGATAGAAACAAAGCCGTACAGGAAACGTGGGTTCGCACTGGAAGAATTACAGCATCCGATACTCCACCCGTGGCCTTCCTCCAGTCTCATAATCCACGCGGCTTTCTATTTCCCTCTGTTCAATTAAATAATTCATATAGCGACGGATGGTAACCTTGGAAAGACCGGTTTCCCCGGCAAGCTGTTCGCTGGTTAAGTAGCTGTGCAGATGCTGTTTTAAGCATCTGCGCAGCTTTTCTAATGTCTGGCGCTGAATGCCTTTCTGCAGTTCCATCTCCCGGCTGGACTGGGAGGGGCGCGTCATGTGGATAAGCTGGTCAATGTCATCCTGGGAAAACTGCATGCCGTTTTCCATGATCTTTCGCTGCAGGAGAAATTTATCTACGGCCTGGGAGAACCGCTCATAGGTAAAGGGTTTCACCAGGTAGTCGATGACGCCAAGGTGCAGAGCCTCGGTGATGTGCTCCGCATCGTTAGCGGCCGTGATCATGATCACATCTTCTTTCCGGTTTTGTTTTCGCAGTTCCGCGAGAAGTTCCAGGCCGGAGCCATCCGGCATATAGAGGTCCAACAGCAGCAGGTCCACCGGATTGTCTTTCAAAAAGGTCAGGGCATCTTTGCCGCTGTGAAAGGTGGCAGTCACCTGAAAGCCAGTTGTTTTCATCAGATACTGGTTGTTGATGGCCGCAACCATGAGATCATCTTCGACAATCACTGTTTTTATCATAAATCCCAATCTCCTTTCTTATGAGCTTCTCCAATGCTTACCGTAAAGGAAGTACCTTCTCCCAGTTCGGATTCAATATCCAGAAAACCGTGATGTTTCCGCACAATCTCCTGGATCAGGCCCAGGACGATGCCGTGTCCTTCGCCTTTGGTGGTGTACTGGCCGGAGTAGATTTTCTGAATCTGTTTTTCGGTCATGCCGTGGCCGGTATCATCGACCGAAATCGTGATGCCATGCTCCGTACAGCAGATGTAAAGCTCTGCCTGGCGGATGCCATCGGTGCCGTTGATGGCTTCAAAGGCATTCTCTACCAGGTTTCCTACGATGGTGATGAGGTCACGGGTGGAGAGCCAGGGATTGGACTCGGGTAGCGCGGAGTCACGCCGGAGGGAGAAGTGGATGTCCAGTTCTCTTGCGTGGCTCTGTTTCCCGAGAATCAGGGCGGCTACGGAAGAATCCTGGATCTGGCGCACCACGGTCTGGTAGCCGGATTCAATGTCATCGGATACATTGGTGATAAAACGCATGGCCTGTTTCATGTCACCGATCTGTAAAAGTCCCAGAATGACATGAAGCTTGTTCATATATTCGTGAGTGTTGGCCCGCAGCGCCTCAATGACGTGGCTGGTGCCGGTGAGCTGCTCTGCCAGGCGGGTGGCCTCGGTGCGGTCGCGGATGATGATAAGTACCGCGTCGGCCGCTCTTTTCTGTCCTGCCGGCATCAGGTTCACCAGAAGTGTCCGGTTCTGATACTGGGCCAGAAGGTCGCGTTTTTCCTGCCGTTTTCGGATGCAGGCGGTACGTTCTGCAGCTAGCGGGAATTCCTTTGGAAGGACTTCTTCCGAAAACGCCTGCCTGGCTGCTTCGTTCCGGTAAAGAATTTTTCCGTCTTCCCCTACTACTAAAATTTCTTCATTCAGGGTATCCAGAATCTCATCGCGCTGCAGGTACATTTTTGCAATGGTCTGGGGATCAAAGCCGAGGAGTGAGTGCCGGATGTTCCGGGAAATGAGCCAGGCAAACAGAAGGCCGGAGGCCAGGACCATGCACAAAATCAGAAGAAGGCGGAAAATGGTCTGCTGCTCTTCTTTGCGGATGGTATCGAGGGAAGCGCTGACCATGACCACGCCGGTGATGGTGCCGTCACTGGTGCAGAGACTGTGGAATGCCCGTTTCTGAACATTGGTGTTGCCTTTACGGGTTGTAATGTAGGCACTGGCTGTTTTCAGTGCTTCGGCTTCATCTCCGCCGGAAAAGGGTTCGCCCACCAGGGACGGATCCGGGTGATACAGGCGGATGCCGTGGCTGTCTGTCAGGACAATGTAGTCAAATTTATCGGAAGAGGCGCAGACTGCATCCAGCATGGTGCGGCTGGAGTCAGAAAGAGAGCCGGAGGCGGCCTCCTCTGCCAGCGTCTTATTGTAGCCCAGCAAAAGCGCTGCCTGGGAAATGGTGCTCTCCAGATTTTTTCGCTGCCGGTTTAACTGGGATGGCAGAAGAATAGCGCCGGTCAGGACAGCCATTCCAAGGGCCAGGAACAGGTAGGAGATCATCAGCTTTGTCATAATGGAATATTTTTTCATAAGGTCCTCCGCTGTCATGTTGCGTCTGTTTTTTCTTATATTCATTATATCTGAGATTTCCGGTTATTTCCATTTTTTTTACTTTCTAATGGGTTTCCTTAGATTCCAAAACTTTCCAAAAAACACGCCATGCGCTACAGTAAAGCCACAAGGGAAACACACAGAAAACAACACAAATATTGATTTGAGGAATCTGCCAGAAGAGCAGGTCATGAAAGGAGAAGCGTTATGGATTACAACAAGGCAGCACTTCAGATGCACGAGGAGAACAAAGGAAAGATCGGTGTGGTATCCAAGGTACCGGTGAAGACGAGAGATGATCTGAGCACCGCTTACACACCGGGCGTTGCGGAGCCCTGCAGAAGAATCCGTGATGACAAAAATGAAGTCTATCGCTATACAGCGAAGGGTAATCTGGTTGCGGTGGTGTCCGATGGAACCGCGGTTTTGGGACTGGGAGACATCGGACCGGAGGCAGCCATGCCGGTGATGGAAGGAAAATCCATTCTCTTTAAAGAATTTGCCGGAATCGACGCCTTCCCGATCTGTCTGGACACGAAGGATACCGAGG
>CAVIRL010000091.1:0-10960 GCA_963645005.1 Prevotella sp. P5-108 | reverse complement strand
GTATTAAACGGTACTGAGATCGGTGGTGGTTCCGTCCGTATCCACCAGAGCGACATCCAGTCCAAGATGTTCGAGGTACTGGGCTTCACTCCGGAAAAGGCACAGGAGCAGTTCGGCTTCCTGCTTGAAGCATTCAAGTACGGAGTTCCGCCGCACGCTGGTCTGGCATACGGCCTTGACCGTGTGGTAATGCTCATGGGCGGCTGCGACAGCATCCGCGAAGTCATCGCCTTCCCGAAGGTAAAAGACGCATCCTGCCTGATGACCGAGGCTCCGACTCCGGTAGATCCGAAGCAGTTGGAAGAGCTTGGCATCGAAGTATGTGAAGAGGCTGAGAAAACAGAAGAATAATCATTGCATGATATAGAAAGAAAGGACCGGAAGAACTGCCCAGGCGGATTTTCCGGTCCTGTTGTTACTGTGCACATCAGGGCGGCGCCAGCGGCACGTCTCCTGATGACTGCCGGGAAATGAATGAGGTTACCACAGATGAAAAGAATTGCGGTTGTAGCACTGGACCCCCTGGCCGGTGCCTCTTACCAGAAAGAAATTGAAAGCCTGTTTGGCGATTATGCCCAGGTGGTCTGTTACAGTGTGCGGGATGGTTCTGCAGTCGGAAAACTTCCTCCGGCCGATCTGTTTGCGGTGTCCACCGATGCCTATGGTTCGGCCGAGGAGGTGGCACGCCATGTGCCGCAGGGCAGTGAAGTCATGTCAATCGAGAATACCTTTTACTGGGAGACCCTGAAAATCCTGCGGGAAATTCCCAAAGATACCAGAGTGCTTCTGGTCAATGTGACGGGCACCATGGCAAGGGAAGCTATCGCGCAGCTGAACGCGCTGGGAATCAATCATCTGGACCTGATTCCGTATTATCCGGGCGCACAGCTGAAAGAGCTTCCGGAGATCGCGCTGACTCCGGGCGAGTCCCGGTATGTTCCGTCAGGCGTGAAGCGGGTGATCGACTGTGATCACCGCCCCTGTTCCTACAGTATGATGATCGAAATGGCGCTGAGGCTGGGAATGGAACATCTGTTGGAAACAGAATCCTTTCTCGACTATGCGAAGGTGGTGGCATCCAACCATTACAGTTTTGACCTGATGTACGCCCGGGCCAACCGGCAGGAAAGCCGTTTCCATATTCTGGCGGAAAGCCTGGATGAGGGCCTGATCGGAGTAAATGAGTCGGGGGACATTTTCGTCTGCAACCAGATGGCGGGACAGATTACCCGGATTTCTGAGAAAACAGCGCTGGGAAAGAACGGTGAAGAGGTATTTTCTTATATCCCCTTTTCTAAGGTGATGCAGGAAAAAAGGGCGATGGATGCAAAAGTGATCCGCCTGTATGGTGCGGATATCTCCATGGCTGTAGTCCCGGTGCTGCGAAAAGATATCTGCATCGGCGCTTTTGCGATGCTCCAGCGTTTCAGTGAGCAGGAATCCCGGCAGAATGAACTGCGCCGTCAACTGCTCCAGAAAGGACATTACGCGCGCTATACCTTTGAAGATGTAGTCGGCAGTTCAGCGGCCATTTCCGAAACAAAAAGCATTCTGAGAAAAATGGCAGCAACAGACAGTCCGGTGCTTCTGATCGGGGAGACCGGAACCGGAAAGGAACTGATGGCCCATGCCGTGCATCAGGCATCTGCAAGGGCAGACGGGCCCTTCATCGCAGTCAATGTGGCGGCTATGCCGGAGAATCTTCTGGAGAGTGAGCTGTTTGGCTATGAGGAGGGCGCTTTCACGGGAGCAAAAAAGGGCGGACGCCCCGGCCTGTTTGAATTCGCTCATCAGGGAACCCTGTTTTTGGATGAGGTGGAGGGTATGAGCCTTTCCATGCAGATCAAGCTCCTTCGTGTTCTGCAGGAGGGGAAGATCATGCGTGTCGGTGGAAACAGTATTATCCGGGTGGATGTCCGGATCGTGGCGGCCACCAATGAATCCCTGGAAAAGAAGATTGAGGACGGAAGCTTCCGAAAGGATCTGTACTACCGTCTGAATGCCCTGACGGTGGAAATTCCTCCACTCCGAAAGCGGGAAGATGATATGTTCCTTCTGCTGGATTATTTTATGAAAAAGAGCAGGAACAAAAAAATCTTTCAGCTGTCAGATGAGGTAAAAGCATTTTTCCGGACCCATACATGGCCAGGAAATATCCGGGAACTGCAGAATGCGGCAGAATATTTTCATTATCTCGGAAAGGAAGTCATTGAACTTTCCGATCTTCCGCCGACCATGAGGCGCGTTGTGGGGGAAAACATACCGAATCCGGAGAATAATCCGGAACAAAAAGAAGAGTTTCGCGCCTTTGAAGATGCTGAGGAGGCGAAAATGTTTGTGTTAAACCAGCTGATCCTGGCAAACCGGAGAGGTGAAAGCACAGGAAGAGAAAAAATCCTGGCAGCAGCCCATGCCCGGAAACGGGTTATGACCCAGAAACAGGTGCGGGAGATTTTGGACCAGCTTGCGCGGGAGGAGCTTGTAGAGATCGGAAAAGGACGGGCCGGAAGCCGTGTTACGGAAAAAGGTCTTCATTTTGCGGAAGGTGGTCGATAAATAAAAACGGTATTTGGATCAAATGTGATCTGAATGCCGTTTTTTGTTCATAAAACCAATAAAAACTGGTTGCAACCAGAAAGAAACTGTTTGATACGCATAAACGCAAAAAAATCTCTTTTAAATACGTGATATAAAAGTTGGCACGAAATTTGCTTCATATAAAAGTATCAACCGGAAACGGAAAAGAAAGGAAAAAAATATGAAGTACAATTTTGACGAAGTGATTGACAGAGCAGGAACCCGCTGCTCGAAATACGATGAGCGGATCATGAAGTTTGGAACAGAGGATGTCATCCCGTTATGGGTAGCAGATATGGACTTTAAGACCGCGCAGCCGATCATTGATGCCTGCGTAAAGAAAGCAGAAGAGGGAATCTGGGGCTACACTTCCAGACCGGCCAGCTATTTTGAGGCTGTGCAGGAATGGGAGAAGAAATATTATGGCTGGGAGCCGGAAACTTCCCATATGAGCTGGTGCATTGGCGTGGTTCAGACCATGGCAGCCCTGATGAAAATTTATACGATGCCGGGGGACAAAGTCCTGATCCAGACTCCGGTTTATTCCGAGTTCTATGATATTCCGGAAGCAATCGGCCGCGTGATCGTGGAAAACCAGCTGGTAGAGGATGCAGATGGCTGGCATGTGGACTATGAAGATTTTGAGGAGAAGGCAAAACAGTGTAAGGTATTTCTGTTATGCAACCCTCACAATCCGCTGGGAAAGGTGTGGGACAAGGAAGATCTTGAAAAGATGGCGAAGATCTGCATGAAGCATCATGTAATGGTAATCTCCGATGAAATTCATTCCGACCTGATCTTCCACGGCAAAAAACATACCAGAACCGCTTCCATCTCCAAAGAACTGCGTGATTATGTGGTAACCTGTGTTTCCGTAACCAAGACCTTTAACCTGGCAGGCCTTCAGGCTTCCACCACGATCTTCCCGAACCTGGAGATGAAAAAGGATTTTGACCGTTACTGGAGTGCCATGGATATCCACAGAAACAGTGCATTCAGTTCCGTTGCGGTTGAGACAGCATACCGTGAGGGCAGAGAGTGGCTGGATCAGCTTCTTGACTACCTGTCAGCAAACTTTGATTTCATTAAGGAATACTGCGAGGCCAATATCCCTGAGATTAAGCCGAATATTCCGGACGCTACCTATCTGGTATGGCTTGACTGCCGCGGACTTGGCATGAACAACAAAGAGCTGCGCCGCTTTATGATCGAAGATGCAAAGATCGGCCTGAATGAGGGTTACACCTTTGGCAGAAGCCTGACCGGTTTCATGCGCCTGAATGCAGCATGCCCGCGGTCCGTGCTTGAAAAAGCACTGACACAGCTGAAAGATGCCGTGAATGCGCGAAAAAAAGCGTAACCGCAGAACAATACAACAGGAAGAAATCTTTGGGGTGAATATATGGATAAGAAGAAAATCTGGGAGAGTTACCGGTTCCCGCTGATCCTGCTCGGGGGAATTATTGCAGGAGCAGTGCTGGGAGCTGTACTTGGTGAAAAAGCAACGGTACTGGCACCGATCGGAAACATTTTTATTAATTTACTGTTTACCGTGGTCGTGCCTATGGTTTTTGTCTCCATTGTAAATGCAGTTGGAAGCATGCTGAATATGAAACGGCTTGGAAAAATTCTTGGCTCACAGATCAGTGTTTTTATCGTGACCGGCCTGATCGCCTCTGTACTGGTGCTGGTAGTCATGAATCTGTTCCCGCCGGCAGCCAATACCAGTATTGCGATGACCAGCGCAGATGTAGGCGAGATGAGCAGTATCAGCGATATGATCGTAAATACACTTACGGTAGATGATTTCAACGGCCTGATGAGCCGGAAGAATATGCTTGCCATCATCATTGCAGCAATCTTTACCGGACTGGCTGTCGCAAAATGCGGCGGACAGGAAAGCCCGGTTGGAAAGCTCATGAACAATCTGAATGATGTCGTTATGAAGATTGTCGATATGATCATGAAATTTGCCCCGATCGGACTTGGCGCTTATTTCGCGAATCTGGTCGGAGAATTCGGCCCGCAGCTGATCGGTGATTATGGCCGCTGCATGCTGGTTTATTATCCGATGTGCCTGCTGTACGGTCTGATTTTCTTCCCTCTGTACGCATACTTTGCAGGTGGAAAACAGGGCGTGAAGACTATGGCGGCCCATATTTTCAATCCGGCCATTACCGCCTTTGCAACCCAGAGCTCCTGCGCAACCCTTCCGGTGAATCAGGAGGCATGTGACAAGATGGGCGTGCCGAAGGATATCAGCAACATTGTTCTTCCAATGGGAGCAACCATGCATATGGATGGTTCTGTTTTATCTGCAATCACCAAGATCGCGTTTTTATACGGTGTTTTCAACATGCCGTTTACCGGAGCCGGAACTTATGCGATGGCCATTGCGGTTTCCGTACTCAGTGCCTTCGTGTTATCCGGCGCACCGGGCGGCGGTCTTGTCGGAGAAATGCTGATCGTCAGCCTGTTTGGCTTCCCAGGAGAGGCATTCCCGCTGATCGCAACCATCGGATTCCTGGTAGACCCGATGGCAACCTGCCTGAATGCATCCGGAGACGCGGTGGCATCCATGATGATCACACGGCTGGTTGAGGGAAAAAACTGGATGGTAAAGAAAATAGCAAAGAATGACGAGGTATGTGAGGAGGCAGCCTGACAGATTCGTCTGACTACAGGAGGAGAAAACGAGATGCACAAATTAACGAAACTGATTCAGGATGATATGAAACCGGCATTTGGAGTAACAGAGCCGGGGGCCATTGCTTTCGCGGCAGCCACGGCGAAAGCGCACCTGCATGAGCCGGTAAAAAAGGTAAATCTGCGTTTGAACAGCGGCATGTACAAAAACGCTTTTACCTGCGGCATTCCGGGCACCAGCGAGGTAGGAAATTATTACGCTGCAGCCCTTGGCGTGATTGCCGCAGACCCGTCAAAAGGACTGGAGTGCCTGGAAGGAGTCGGAAAAGCCGAGGAGGAAGCGGCTGGCGAAATGATCCGTCAGGGCATGATCCATGTTTCCATGAGTGAGATCACCAGCAGAATCTTTATCGAGGCCCAGGTAACCGGAGAACATTCCGAGGCAACGGTAACGATTCAGGACGCCCACACAAACATTGTCCGGATCATGGAAAACGGACGGACTGTATGGGAAAAGAAAACAGAGGAAGCGAAGGAAGAAGAGGGCGCTGCCGACATTCACGGATATACCCTTGCACAGATCGTGGACTATGTCAGAACCGTACCGGCAGAAGAAATCGCTTTTATCAAAAAGGCTTATGAGATCAACTGGGAACTGATGCTGGAAGGCATTCACAGTGATAAAACCACCTATGCACCTTATCTTCTGAAAAAGAATGGAGGAAGCCTGGTATCCGACAATGAGAGAAATACCGCATCCCTGTTCTGCAATGCGGCAATCGAAGCCCGTGTCATCGGACTTTCCAGACCGGCCATGAGCATCACCGGATCCGGCGCTCACGGAATCATTGCCACCATGCCGTTATATGCGGCATACAAAGTCAGTCATTACACGGAGGAGCAGCTACTGCGAGCAACGGCTCTGAGCTATCTGGTGTGTATGTACATCAAAGAGTATTCCGGCAAACTATCCGCGTTCTGCGGCTGTGCCATTGCAGCCGGAACCGGAATGGCCTGCGGCCTGGCATTTCTGCGGGGCGCGGATGTGTCCGTGATGCAGAAGGTGATCAACAACATGGCCAGCAGCATCACCGGAATGATCTGTGACGGCGGAAACCAGGGATGCACTATGAAGGGCATTGTAGCGGTAGATGCGGCTTTTGATTCCGTAGAGCTTGCCATGAATGGAGCCTATATCCGAAATGTCCATGGCATCAACGGAAATACGCCGGAGGAAACCATGCACAATATGGGTCTGATAGCATCTCCGGGAATGACAGGAACTGAGAAAACCATTGTAGAGATTCTTGACCAGAAGAAGGAGGCATTTTCATGAGTACAGAAGAGGAAAAAACCAGAAAAATGGCATTTCCAAATGCCTGGGTTATCGTTGCAGCCATGATTGCGGTTGTGGCAATCCTGAGCTGGATTGTTCCATCCGGCAGCTATGATTATCAGACGGTCAATGTAAATGGAACGGAGCGAAATGTTGCGATTGAAGGAACTTATCATGTGATCGAAAAGTCAGAAACAACGCAAACCGGATTTCTGGGGATTTTCTCTGCCATGTACCGTGGCTGCGTTCAGGCTGCAGACATCATTTTTGTAACACTGTGTTGTGCCGGAACCTTTGGCATCATGGTAAAAACCGGAGCGTTCCATGCGGGAATCGGTACTGTTTTAAAAAAAACGGGAGAAAAGTCGCTGCTTCTCGCTCCTGTACTCTTCCTTCTGTTTGGAATCGGCGCGTCCGCTCTTGGCATGCTTACCGAGTTTTACGGATTTTATCCACTGGTCATCGGATTGTTTGTGGCGCTTGGCTATGATGCCATGACCGGTTTTGCCATCATAGCGCTGGGAGAATACATCGGATTTATGGGTGCTACACTTAATCCCTATACGGTAGCGGTAGCCCAGTCTGTAGCCGGGGTAACGTTGTATTCCGGTCTCGGCTTCCGCGTGGCATGCTTTCTGATCTTTCTGGCTATTTCCTGCATATACACGATTCGTTATGCAAGAAAGGTTAAGAAGAATCCACAGATGTCAATTGTCCGTGATCATCACTGCGTACATGCCGTTGATACAGGGACACTGAATGATTATCAGATGAATACGAGAAATGCCCTGGTACTTCTGGATCTTCTCATCACGCTGGTGGTTCTGATCATCGGACTGATCAAATGGAGCTGGGGCTATAAGGAACTTTGCGGCCTGTTTATTCTGATGTCCGTAATCGGAGCAGCTTTAAGCGGATGGACACCGAACCATTACTGCGACGAATTTGTTGACAGTGCGAAAAATGTAGTGTGGGGCATCATCCTGATTGGCCTTGCGAAAGGTATTATGGTAGTGATGAACGATTCTGGAATCGTCGATACCATTGTATATGCATTGTCCGGCGTCCTGAAGGGAGCACCGAAAATGATTTCCGCACAGCTGATGCTGCTGGTACAGACCATTCTGAACTTCCCGATCAACTCCGGTTCCGGCCAGGCCGTGGTGACCATGCCAATCATGGCTCCGCTGGCAGACGCAGTCGGAATATCCCGTCAGGTAGCCTGCCTGGCATTCCAGTTTGGTGATGGCCTTACCAATCTTTTATGGCCGACCGGCGGCATTGTGATTGCCTGCGGAATTGGAGATATTCCTTATGAAAAATGGCTGAAATGGTTCATTCCGCTGTTCTTCATTCTGTACGTGGTGCAGATGGTGATTCTTGGCGTTGCGGTAGCAGTTGGAATTTAACAACAGATAGGAGTAAAGAATGGATAAGAACCAGTTACAGAAATTATGTCAGGATGCAATTTCAGAAGAAACCCTGATTTCCATTCGCAGGGAATTTCACAAATATCCGGAATTATCCGGAAAGGAATATGAAACGATGGAACGCATTGCCAGGCTTCTGGATGAATGGGGCGTGACTTACGAAAAAGGTGTGGCAGAAACCGGAATCGTTGCCCGCATGTACGGAAAATATCCCGGACATCATATAGCCCTTCGTGCTGATATGGATGCGCTGGCATGCCAGGAACAGAATCAGGAGCTTCCCTATGCATCCAGCCGGGACGGAATTATGCATGCCTGCGGCCATGACCTGCATATGACGATCCTGCTGGGGGCCGTGAAGGTGTTTCAGTCACTGAAGGGAGAATTTCCGGGAAGCGTCACATTTCTGTTCCAGCCGGACGAAGAGGGCGATGGCGGGGCAGCCCGCATGATTGCCCAGGGATGTCTGGAAAATCCGCATGTGGATTATGCACTCGGACTTCATGTGGATCCTGATATTGCCTGTGGACGGATCGGCGTCGTGTACGGAAAAATGTATGCGGCATCCGACATGATCAAAATCCGTGTTTACGGCAAATCTTCTCACGGAGCGCAGCCACAGAACGGAATTGACGCGATCGTGATAGCGGCGAACATCATCAATACGCTTCAGACGATTGTCAGCCGCAATACGGACCCGACTGATTCCGTAGCCTGCACCATAGGTAAAATCCAGGGCGGAAGCGTGCGCAACCAGGTGGCGGAGTTTGTGGAATGCGAGGGAATTATCCGAAGCATGACCCAGGAGAAACGTCTGGAGGTCAGAAAGAAAGCAAAGGCAATCTGTGAACAGGTGGCATCAGCCATGGGAGGACGCGCAGAATTTCTGGTGGAACCCGGGTATGATCCTCTGATCACGGATCACAAGGTAACGGATGTTGTCTGTGCCAAAGCAAGAGAGCTGCTTGGGGAGGACGGCGTTTATCTGGAGCCGGGGCCACAGCTGACGGTAGAGGATTTTGCGTATTATGCGATGGAGCGCCCGGCAGGATTCTATCATCTGGGCTGTGCAGTTCCCGGAACTGAAAAGACTGCGGCACCGCTTCACAACAGCAGTTTCCAGCCGGATGAGCGCTGCATGAAAACCGGCGTGATGCTTCAGACAGCAATTGCGCTGGAACTTCTGGAACATGGCACAGACGGTAAATAAACAAAAATAAAGTGTAAAAAGAAAGGGAAAACATCATGAAAGTAATCGACACAAAGAAAGCACCAGGAGCAATCGGACCTTATTCCCAGGCATATGAGGTAAATGGAGTTGTTTATACCTCCGGCCAGATCCCGGTAAATCCGGCAGACGGAACCGTTCCGGAGGGCATTGAGGCCCAGGCAAAGCAGAGCTGCGAGAACGTGAAAGCAATTCTGGAAGAGGCAGGAAGCGGAATGGAAAAAGTATTTAAGACCACCTGCTTTTTGGCCGAGATGAGCGATTTTGCCGTATTCAACGGTGTGTACGCAGAATATTTCACCTCCAAACCGGCAAGAAGCTGCGTAGCTGTTAAGGATCTTCCCAAGAGAGTTCTGTGTGAGATTGAGGCTTGTGCAGTAAAATAAATTGAAATTTTTGCAAAGATGACAGAAGGCTGGTGTGCCGCGGAAAGTGGTGCGCCGGCCTTTTTACGGTCAGTGCGCATCAGCCCGTGCCGGGACAACTGTATGTGTGAAATCTCTGTGAAAATGTGGAAAACCCGAAAAATCTCTGTTAAAATGGGGACAAAGAAATACAGAAGTAACAGAGAGGAGACGATACATACATGGAATCGTTAAAGATATTGGTCGTAGACGATGAAGCCAGAATGCGCAAGCTGGTAAAGGACTTCCTGACCATCAAGGGCTTTACCGTGATCGAGGCGGAAGACGGCGAGCAGGCCGTGGACATTTTCTTCAAGCAGAAAGACATCTCCCTCATCATCCTGGATGTGATGATGCCGAAGATGGATGGCTGGGAAGTCTTAAAGACGGTGCGCCAGTACTCCCAGGTGCCGGTCATCATGCTGACGGCCCGGGGCGAGGAGCGGGACGAGCTCCAGGGCTTTAAACTGGGCGTGGACGAATACATTTCCAAACCCTTCAGTCCGAAGATTCTGGTGGCCCGGGTTGAGGCGATTTTGCGCCGTTCCAACGTAGCGGTCAGCGAGACCACAGAGGTGGGAGGCATCCGCATCGACAAGGCAGCCCATCAGGTGGAAATTGACGGAAAGCCGATTGAGCTGAGCTACAAGGAGTTCGAACTTCTGACTTATTTTGTAGAGAACCAGGGCATTGCCCTTTCCAGAGAGAAGATTCTGAACAATGTCTGGAACTATGATTACTTTGGTGATGCCCGCACCATTGACACCCATGTCAAAAAGCTGCGCAGCAAGATGGGGGAGAAGGGCAACTACATCAAGACCATCTGGGGCATGGGCTACAAGTTTGAGGTAGACTGATGAAACACAAAAAGATTTTTCAATTTCATTCCATCCGTCACCGCATCATGCTGATCTTTATGGGGCTTATGGCGGCCATGCTTCTGGCTATCTGGGGTGTGAACACCTGGTGGCTGGAGGGCTACTATGTGGACCAGAAGCTGAAGGTGATGGAGCAGGCTTACACAGACATTGACAATGCCATCCAGGAAAAGGTTGGCGAAAATGAGAACATCGGCGATGTCCTGCGGGAAGAGCTGGAAGGAGAATGGGATATCTGGAAGAAGACGGCCAAAGGCGATACCGATTCTGACAGCGCGGAAGAAACATCCGGGGCAGATGAAACGGAACCGTCCAATCAGGCCGATGAAGCTGTCCCGGCAGATCTTCCGGAGGACCTTCCGGAAGAGAAAGGAACTTTGCTTGGCACCATCCGCACCTACAGTGAGCAGAATAATATTGCCATCACCCTGATTGACAGCGATACCGGCAAGGCCCTGGTA
>CAVIRL010000090.1:0-11017 GCA_963645005.1 Prevotella sp. P5-108 | reverse complement strand
AGGTACTGGTCTCGGTGGTGGAGCAGGTGAAGTTCCAGGTCTGCTCCTCCCAGCCAAGATTACTGTGATCCTCAACGGAATCCGCGCCAATGCTGCTGTCTGACTTCTCGGTAAATGCCGCGATCAGATCTGCAGCATCCGCATAGCCCTGGTTCTCCAGTTCCTTCTGATACCACTCAGCCACGCCGGATACTGCGGTTTTAAAGGAATCAATGTCCATGTCCTCGTATTTTGTGATGGTCACGCCGTTGTCATTCTGCCAGCGGTTCATGATCTCTTCATCACCTGCACGGTTGATGTAACGCTCGTAATCAACAGCCTTCATACCAGCCTCATCGACCACGGCCTGCTGTTCCGGTGTCAGCCTGTCATAGATTTCCTGGTTGATGCAGAAGAACAGGCAGTCGTAGTTCGCGTTCCACAAGGAGCAGTACGGCTGTACCTCCTGTACACTTGCCGCATCGATAGCCGGAAGTGGATTCTCCTGGCCTTCAACCGTCTTCTGCTGCAATGCGGTATAGGTCTCAGACCAGTTCATGTTGGTGGCATCTGCACCCCATCTCTTGTAACACTCCATCAGCAGGTTGCTGCCTGCCACACGGATCTTCAGATTCTTCATATCATCCACGGATTTGATCTCGCGGACGCTGTTGGTCAGCTCACGGAAGCCGTTTTCCGCAATTCCCATGCAGTGCAGGCCATACTCGCTTAAGATGTCCTTTAACAGCTCACCGGCCCTGCCATCTAACATGGTATCTGCCTCCTCAACAGAGCTGAACAGATACGGCAGGGATACCACATTAAAACGAGGATCAAATGCAGAGTAGATCAGGTTGCTGTGCATGGAGATCTGAACCGGATCACCATTCATCAGCGCCTGGATACCCTCGGACTGATTTCCGTTGGTCAGCTGGTCTGCTGCATATACATTGACCTTAACCTTGCCGCCGGTGGCCTTCTCCATGAGCTCGCCGAACTTGCGGCCGCCCTCAGCCCAGGTACTGGTCTCGGTGGTGGAGCAGGTGAAGTTCCAGGTCTGCTCCTCCCAGCCCAGATCACTGTAATCGCCGATTTCGTCAAAATCCATGCTGCCGGCCTCAGTTCCGCTGCCGGCCTGGCTCTCAGAGGAAGCCACAACGGTTCCGCTGTAGGAGCCATCTCCTGCCAGTGCCTTCGGAAGGAAGGTGGAAACAGACGGTACATAGGTGATCAAAAGCAGAACTACCACGGAAGCTGCGATCATCGGCACGACTGCGCGGGAGATCTTCGGAATATCCACTTCCATGCCTTTTTTCAGTTTTACAGAAATCGCAACGAACAGGTTTACGCCGACCGGCGGAGTTACCTGGCCGATTGCCAGGTTCACGGTTGCCACGATACCGAACGCCACCACATCGTAACCCAGTGCCTTACATACCGGCAGCATGATTGGGATGAAAATGTACATCGCAGAGTTTGCGTCAATGAAGCAGCCTGCGATCAGGAAGATCACATTCACGATCAGCAGGAAGGTGAACTGGTTATGCGCAATGCTGCCCAGCAAGTCGGAAGCCGCCTGCGCAATACCGAACTTGGTACATACGAAGGAGAACAGAGACGCACTGGCCACAATGAGCATGATGCCGCCTGTGGTCTTTCCGGACTCCACCAGAAGTCCGCGAAGATCCTGAAGGCTTACTTCCTTATAAATAAAAATACCGACAAACAGACCATATACGACGGACACCGCCGCTGCCTCGGTCGGGGTAAAGATACCGCCGTAAATGCCGCCCAGGATGATGACCGGCATCAGCAGTCCCCAGAATGCATCCTTGAATGCATCCCAGCGTTCTTTTCCGCTGGCGCGCTTCTGGCTGGCCTGCATATTGTTCTTGCGGGCCTCGATCATAACCACAATGACCAGGGCTACACCCATCAGGATTCCCGGAATGATTCCTGCCGTGAACATATCTGCGATGGAAACGCCGGTGATGGAGGCATAGACAACGAATGCGATGCTCGGCGGGATGACGATGGCAATGGAGCTGGCCGTTGCCATTAAAGCCGCGGAGAACGGTGCTGAGAAGCCGCCCTGCTCGATCATGGCCGGGATCAGGACTGCGCCCAGCGCTGCCACAGTAGCCGGGCCGGATCCGGAGATCGCGCCGAAGAAGCAGGCTACGATAACGCACACGATGGCGATGCCGCCCCTTCTGTGTCCAACACAGGTGTTAACGAATTTGATCAGGCGCCTGGAGATGCCTGCCTTCGCCATGATGTTGCCGGACAATACGAAAAACGGGATAGCCAGCAGCAAAAACTTGCTGATGCCGGAATACATGTTGGTTGCTACGATGGTCAGGGATGTTCCGGAATACAGGATCGCGCACACGGAAGAAAGACCGAGGCAGATTCCGATCGGAATACCCATGATCAGAAAAATGAAAAAAGAAACAAATAATACTGCACTGATCATTTGTCATCGTCCTCCTTTCCGCAACTGTCAAGATAGAACTCGATAAAATGCAGGATCATGCAGGCTGCACCGATCGGCACGAAGGACCAGAATATCCACTCCGGCCAGTTCAGCACGAAGGTACGCTTGCCGTTCTGCATCTGGGTGATGACCTTATCCAGGCCGTACTTAAATAGCACTGCGGTAAAGGCTATGGAAAGAATGGTGCTGAGAAGCAAAAACACCTTTCTTGCCCGGGCCGGAAGACGGTCTGTCAGAATGGCCAGATTGACCAGCTCTCCTTCCCGGCATGCCAGTGCTGCTGCAAGCAGCGTGATCAGTACGAAAACTGCAACAACCAGTTCCTCGGTGAATGACCAGGACTGATGAATGACTTTTCGTGAAAATACATTTCCCACCGTCAGGACAAGAATCAGAACCGTTGCGATTTCCAGCACCAGTTTTTCCAGGCCTGCGAGGGCATTCATGAGTTTTTTATAGGTTTTCATATACCCTTAACCCCTTTCCTTATTGTGTGATACCTCGCAAAAGGTCAAAATATCCCCTCTCACGATTTTTCAGATACTGCCTGTTTTATTTGTTTCGGAATTTTGGCATACAAAGAACCTGCTGTCGGCAGTCACTCGATGTATAAGATTTAAGATGTTCAGACATTCAAATGCGAAGGACCTGCTGTCGGCAGTCGCCCCACGCATTTAAGGTTTTCTGATTAACTTGTAAGAAAAAAGGCCCATCCCCACAGGGACAGACCTTCATCTCTTTTGAAACCACCCTGTTTCCTATAAGAAACAGATACAAACATGTGTACCAGTATCTTGCTCGTTATTATAGCTTCTCTCAATAAAACGCCAACAAAACAATGATACACTATTTTAAATACAACGTCAATTCTAAATTTTTTATAAACTCACGTTATCAGCTCATCTTCTGAATTAATTAAATCCAAAGAACTTCTGGCTGATCTTGTAGCCGGCGATGGAGACGGTGCGTCCGCCCTTGCCCGGAAGGTTCATGCTCTGGCCTAAAAAGCCCCAGCGCAGGCGCATATACAGGGCAATATCCTGCTCTCTTAAATCTTCCCAGAGCTGCTTTTTCTTCGCCATGTTCTCATCGGTGCCGGACTTGATGGCCAGGATGGAACAGATGGTCATCATGATCTCCAGATAGCGTACCATGTAATGGCGAAGCTTGTAGTTCGTGATCTTTGCGCTGTGGTAGTAACCCAGCATCAGGCGGGTTACTAAAAGCTGCTGGTCGATCCGGCCGATCATGACCTGCTCGTTGACGGACTGATCCTGTCTGCCAATGAAATAACGGTAGAAATTTACATCCAGGTAGTAAAAGGTCTTCACGTAGGGCAGCGGCTGGAACACAAAAATATTGTCTACGTAGAACGTGTGCTTCGGCAGCTCCAGTCCGCACTCCTTTAACATCTGGGTACGGTAAATAACGGAATGCATGAGGATATACTGACCCAGCATAAACACCTTGACATCCTTCCAGGTGCAGAGCTGCCGCTTCGGCAGAGCCGTGCGGTACTGCATGACGCGTTTGTGCTTTGCCCCCTGCTTCTCATACACGAAATTAGTAATGAGCATATCCAGGGTCTGCTCGCCCATGACAAAGCTGCGCAGGGTCTCCAGAACCTCTTTGTAGGCCTCTGCGTTTACCCAGTCATCACTGTCTACTACTTTAAAGTAAATACCTGTTGCCGCCCGCAGGCCTGCGTTTACCGCCTCACCGTGGCCGCCGTTCTCCTGGTGGATGGCACGGCAGATGCCCGGATAACGCGCCTCATACTCGTCGGCGATCTGCGGGGTGTTATCCTTGGCGGAACCGTCATCCACGATCAGGATCTCCACCTCGTCACCGCCCGGAAGCAGGGACTCAATGCAGTTTCTCATATAGGCTTCTGAATTATAACAGGGAATTGCAATGGATAATAATTTCATGATTTACAAAAAACCTCCTTGGTTTTATATAACGCTGCCGCTGTCAGGATCACTCCCGCCCCCATAAGGGCGATGCTTTGCAGGCTTAAATCTGCCAGTACGCCTGTGCCGGATGTCAGAGCCGTCAGGCAGATGGCAGCTCCATTGGCTCCTGCATGAAGGCAGATGGCCGGAAGCAGCGAACCGCTCCATTCACACACCTGCTCCAGACACAGCGCCAGAAAAAATGCGTAAATGCCTTGGCTTACGTTTCCGTGATACAGGCCAAACAGCAATGCTCCCAGAAAGGCGGCCCGGTGCGGTCCCATATGGCTTCTCAACTCCGTCCGGATCAGGCCGCGGAACAAAAGCTCCTCTGCCGGAGAAGCAAGCAGAACTGTCACCAGAAGCTGCACCGGAAAAGAAGCTCCGTATACCGCCTCCCGCGTGCTGTTCCACCCGTTTGAGGGAGAAATGAGGACCTGCAGCAGCGCATTCAGGCCCAGACAGGCACCGATGCCGGCCAGCGCTGAGAAAGCACAGCCCACCCGCTGTACCAGCTTCCGGCTCTGCACCGGCTCAGGCTTCCTCTGCCCTGCACCAACCATCGGCCTTTTCTTATAAGCTGCATACAGAAACGGGATCGCCAGAAGGGCGCCGCCCCCGGTCACCGCCAGGGCATTCTGTGTACCAAATAAAGAACATGCCCATGCGGCAGCCTCTGCGCAAAGCTCATAAAAGACCAGCGGTCCTATCAGCCGCAAAGCCGTCTGAAATGCCTTATTTTCTTGTGTTTCATATGGTATTCCCATAAATTTTCTCTCTATTTACACATCATCATATATCCTGATATAACTCTCTCACTATACCATAAATCGGTTGCAATTTTCAAGCAGAAACACTATAATGAACGCAAACGATCACCCCATCAATCACATACAGAAAGGATTCGATCATATGGCAAAGAAAAGAATTGTTATGGCGCTCGGTCACGATGCCCTTGGAACCAACCTTCCGGAGCAGAAAAAGGCTGTGGCTGCTACTTCAAAATTAATTGCGGATTTCATCCAGAATGGCTGGCAGGTCGCTGTTGTCCACAGCAACGCGCCTCAGGTCGGCATGATCCACACTGCTATGAATGAGCTTTGCTCCAACCACGAGGGCGAGGGCTACACCCCGGCTCCCATGTCTGTCTGCTCGGCTATGAGCCAGGGCTACATTGGCTATGATCTGCAGAACGGCATCCGTTCTGCCCTGTTAAAACGAGGCATCTATAAACCGGTTTCCACCGTCCTTACCCAGGTTATGGTAGACCCGTATGACGAATCCTTCTATAATCCGGTGAAAAAGATCGGCCGTTACATGACCAGAGAACAGGCTGATGTCGAGGAAGCAAAGGGAAACTATGTAACCGAGGTTGCCGGCAAGGGCTGGCAGCGTATCGTGTCCGCTCCGAAGCCGGTTGGCATCGTTGAGATCGACACCATCCGCACCCTCATCGACGCAGACCAGATCGTCATCTCCTGCGGAGGCGGCGGCATTCCTGTCATGGAGCAGGGCTGTGAGCTGCGCGGCGCCAGCGCTGTTATCGAGAAAGACCTGGTAAGCGGTCTTCTCGCAAAGGAGATCGACGCCGATGTCCTCATGATCCTGACCGACGTAGAGCAGGTTTCCTTAAACTACGGCAAGGCTGACGAGACCCCGCTCTCCCACATGACCGTGGAGGAGGCAGAGAAATACGCAGAGGAAGGCCAGTTCGGCACCGCTTCCATGCTGCCGAAGATTGACGCAGCCCTCTCCTTCCTGAAGGCAGGCAAAGACCGCAGCGCCATCATCACCACTATGGCAAAGGCTGAGGAGGCTGTAAACGGCAAGGCCGGCACCACCATTGAATAATAGTAACTGTTCCGTATCTTCAAAGTTACGAATAATTACTGAAATAATAAGAAGGAGTTTTGCGGAATGGAATCTGCAAAACTCCTTCTTATTTTAACGCCTGTCTGCTTAGCCGAACTGTACAACGTCTCGAATCGGCTCAGCCGGTACCACTTCTTCTGCGTAAAGCACCGGTCCCTCACCGTTGTAGTCCTGCCAGTATTCAATCTCAATGCGGGCACGCACCGTTACCCACTGTCTGGTCTCCAGATTCCGCGCATCTTTGGACTTGCAGATATAGCCCAGGAAGGTCATATCCTCCGCACAGCAGGTCATAGCCATACGTCCCGGAACAAAATAGTTTTTCGGGAAGTTCGGAGATTTCATGACCATAGCGGTAAACTCCACCACCTTTCCCTTATAGCGGTCCGGCTTGTCCATGCAGTCAATATACCAGATGCCGTAATCCTCCTGCTTGATTTTTACCACATCGGCCTTTAAATCATAAGGAAGATCCTCCTCAGAGATCTCATCAATCTCGCCGTTTTCATCCTCGAACACGATTTCCGTCTTGGTGTTCATGGATTTCAGCATACGTTTGTAGCGATCCAGATCCTCAATGCCGTCACAGCGGTTGCAGATGATAAGCTCAGAATTCTTTACCATCGCATTTAACAGCGACTTCATGTTCTTCACATACAGATCAAAGGTAGACATATCGATGATGGTGATCTGCTGGTAGATGGTCCAGTCCTTCGGAAGCTTCAGATCGTCCTGGTTCCACATGCCATTCCACTCGATCAGCACACGCTCCGGCTGATGCAAAAGCTCCAGCTCCGTCAGGCGCTCTGGAGTGATCTCATCCAGGCTGTCTGCATAGACAACCGATGTCTTTGTGTCTTTTAAGAGCGCGTCATCGTACTCGGTATCCCCCTCCTCACACACGATCAGAAGAGTCTTGCCCTCGGTCTGGAAATAATCCTGTTCCATGGTAAAGGATAAAAACTCGGTCTTTCCTGCCTCCAGAAATCCGTTGATCAGAAATACCGGCGTTACTTCATCTTCAATCATTGGTCCCATTTTATACACCTGTCCTTATATTTTTAGAAAAAGACGCGCCAGGATTGCAGCGCGTCTTTTATGCCAGCCTTGCAAAACGCACAAAAGCACGTTCCTGCCAGATCCGGTCAGTTAGTTTCTGCCAAAAGCTTTCTTTAATTCATCATCCTTTAAGTTTGCGCCGATGACACATACTTTACCGGTATAGTCCGGTGCTCCGGTGCGGATCTCGTACTGCTCCGGAACCATGTCGAAGTAGTACCACTCGCCTTCTTTTTCACCCGGCAGCATGCCTTTTGCACGGAGAACATCGCCGTACTCGTTACCGTAAGCAAGCTCCTCCAGGATTGCAGTCAGTTCCTCCTTATTCACTGCATCGATGGTCTCAAGACCCCAGCTGGAGAATACCTCATCTGCATGATGATGGTGGTGCTCATGGTCATGGCAGCCGCAGCCGCACTCTTCATCATGGTCATGGTGATGATGCTCATGCTCCTCATGGTCGTGGTCCTCATCATGGTCGTGATAGTGGTGCTCGTGGTCATGGTCCTCGCAGCCGCACTCTTCATCATGATCGTGATGATGGTGCTCATGCTCCTCGTGATCGTGGTCCTCATCATGGTCGTGATGGTGGTGCTCGTGGTCATGATTCTCACAGCCGCACTCTTCATCATGATCGTGATGATGGTGCTCATGGTCCTCATGATCATGGTCCTCATCATGATCGTGATGGTGATGCTCGTGGTCGTGATCCTCACAGCCGCAGCCGCAGTGTCCGTCATGGTCATGATGGTGATGATGGGCATGCTCCTCTTTTACCTGAGCCAGCAGCTCTTCCATCATGGTATCCGGCTTCTCAATGAGCTCCAGAAGCTGTGCGCCTGTTAGCTGGTCAATCGGAGTGGTAACGATGCTGGCGGACTTATTATGCTCACGCAGTAAATCCACATCAGCCAGAACCTTCTTGGAATCTGCCACATCGGTACGGCTCATAACAATGGTGCCGGCATTCTCAATCTGGTTGTTGAAAAACTCGCCAAAGTTCTTCATATACATTTTGCACTTGGTTGCGTCTACGATGGTAACCGCGCTGTTTAACTTCACATCCAGGTTCTTTGCCACATCGCGGACTGCGTTCATAACATCAGAAAGCTTGCCGACACCGGACGGTTCGATGATGACACGCTCCGGTTTGTACTTGGTCAGCACCTCCTCCAGGGACTTTCCGAAATCACCTACCAGGGAACAGCAGATGCAGCCGGAATTCATCTCACGGATCTCGATGCCGGAATCCTTTAAGAAACCGCCGTCGATGCCGATCTGGCCGAACTCGTTCTCAATCAGGACCACCTGCTCACCCTTGATGGCTTCCTGTAAAAGCTTCTTAATAAATGTAGTTTTTCCTGCTCCTAAAAAGCCGGAAATAATATCAATCTTTGTCATGATCTTTCCTTCTTCCTTTATGCTGTTACGCACGGCTGTTAGCAGCCGCTACCGCTGTTTCTCATTCTGTCACAAAAAGCACAGAATGTCAATATGCCGGGCAATTCACGCCCGGCATATTGGTTTGTTTTATTTTCTCTTTTCCATGTAATCCCTGATTCCATCGACCACTTCCTGATCCAGGATATGCTCCATACGGCAGGCGTTTTCCTCGGCCAGTTCCTCGGAAACACCGGTTACCTCCTGCAGGAAAGCAGTCAGGAGAAGATGACGCGCGTAGATGGATCTGGCCTTGGCCATGCCATCCTCCGTTAGCTGGATATCACCGCCCTGTTCCATGGAAATAAACCCCTGGTCCCGCAAAAGGCCCATGGCTCTGCTGACGCTCGGCTTACTGAAATTCAGCGTGCGCGCCACATCAATGGAACGGACAACCCCCTTCTTCTCTTTGATCATCAGTATTGTTTCCAGATAGTTTTCCCCTGATTCGTGCATACAACAACAACCTCCTGTCCCATGGTGGGGATACTATAATCATAAACGATATTCCAACGCAAGTCCAGTGTTTTTCCGAAGTTGTCGAAATTGTTTCTAAAGAAAGATTCTCAATTAGCACTGTGCGGGATTTTCCATTCAGAAAACTTTCATCCGTAACACAGTTTCTGTTTCCACAGCCTTATTCTCCCTCCGGAAGCAGATTCTGCATGCTCTTTAAACTGATGAGCAGTGTGGAGGTGTTATGCATAAGGGCAGAGGTTGCCGGCGGAAGTACACCCAGAACGCCCAGCGCGATCAGGCCGGCATTGAAGCCGACAATAGTGCGGTAATTCCAGTGGATGCGCTCCATCAGATGATTGCTGATCAGCTTTAAGGTAACCACCTCATACAGGTTATCTGCGCCAATGGTCACGTCGGCGATCTCTCTGGCCAGCTCTGCGCCATCGCTGATGGCGATGCCGATATCTGCTGCGGAAAGTGCCGGGGAATCGTTGATGCCGTCACCGATCATCACGACCTTGCGGCCTGCCGCCTTCTCTTTCTCTACAAAACCTGCCTTATCCTCCGGCAGTACCTCGGAATAATACTCATCCACACCCGCCAGGGACGCGATAGCCTTAGCGGTACGCTCGCTGTCTCCGGTCATCATGACAACCTTGCTGATGCCGGCTTCTTTTAAGGATGCAATGACATCGCGGGCCTCCTCACGCAGCGGATCCTGGATGCAGATGACTGCGGCCAGTTCGCCGTCGATGGCCAGATACAGGTGGGAGTATTCCGGCGGAAGTGCGTCAAATACTTCCTGTTTGCCCTCCGGAATGGTACATTTTTCATCCTCGAATACAAAGTGGGCACTGCCGATGATGGCCTTTTTATCGCCCATCGCATCCTCCAGTGTAGTGGAAATGCCGTGGGCCACGATGTACTCTACTTTGCTGTGCAGTTCTTCATGAACCAGCTGCTTCTTCTTAGCAGCATCTACCACAGCCTTTGCCATGGAGTGCGGGAAATGCTCCTCCAGACATGCCGCGATACGCAGAAGCTCATCGCCGGTCATGTCGTTGAAAGGAACTACATCAACGACAGTCGGCTGTGCCTTGGTCAGAGTTCCGGTCTTATCGAATACGATGGTATCTGCCTCAGCCATAGCCTCCAGATACTTTCCGCCCTTAACAGTAATGTCATAGGTGTTCGCCTCACGGATCGCGGACAGAACGGAAATCGGCATAGCCAGCTTCAGAGCACAGGAGAAGTCTACCATCAGGATAGACAGCGCCTTCGTCGCGTTGCGGGTGATGAGCCAGGTCAGGCCGGTACCAAGAAGGCTGTAGGGAACCAGAGTATCTGCCAGATGCTCCGCCCTGCCCTCCAGGGAGGATTTCAGTTTCTCAGACTCCTCGATCATGGTCACGATCTTGTCAAACTTGCTGGAGCCGCCGGTCTCTTTGACGCGGATGGTGATCTCGCCCTCTTCCACTACGGTTCCTGCATAAACGGTAGCGCCCCCGGTCTTCTCAGCCGGAACAGACTCACCGGTCAGGGAAGCCTGGTTTATCATTGCCTCGCCGTCTACCACTTCACCGTCAAATGGGATGACATTGCCCATATGAACACGGACAAGGTCGGACTTCTGGATCGTGCTGGTCGGAACCAGAACCTCCTGTCCGTCATTCACCAGCCATACCTTGCTGATATTTAAGGACATGCTGCGGGCCAGATCGCCCACGGACTTCTTGTGGGTCCACTCCTCCAGGAT
>CAVIRL010000089.1:1622-11049 GCA_963645005.1 Prevotella sp. P5-108 | reverse complement strand
TGAGGATGTAGTGGGGCGAAAGCCCCGCGAGAATCCGAATTGAAGTAGAATTGTTCCGCCTTTTCTACATCAGGTTGCGGATATCGTTAAACAGTACCATCACCATCAGTGCCATCAGCACTGCCATACCGGCCATATGCACCATACCCTCTTTTTCCGGGTCTACCGGCTTTCCACGCACCAGTTCAATAAGCAGGAATACCAGACGGCCTCCGTCCAGTGCCGGGATTGGAAGCAGGTTCATGATCCCCAGACTGGAGCTTAAAAGCAGCACCCAGTTGGCCAGGGTAAGCACTACGGCCCGGGCGCTGATCTGGCGGCTCTCCTGCACCGTCTCGCCTACCATGCTGACAATGCCCACCGGGCCGGTCACAGCTTCATCCGCGCGGATCTGACGGCGGAACAGCATGCCCAGGCTGTCAATGGTAGAGGTCACACAGTATTTCACCTCGTAAGCACTGTAATGGATCAGCTCGCCCAGACCGTGGATCTTCTGATAGCCACCAAACTGAACGCCCATCATGTAGGACTGGTACTCCTCGCTGAAACGCGGAGTCAGCATGACAAAACCACTCGTTGCGCCGTCGGCTCCTGCCTCACCCTTTTCTGACGGTCTTGTGAACTGTACCTTCATCTCCTGTCCCGGATGGGAAAAGGTGTACAGCATGATATCCCGGTACGCCGTGATGTGGCGTCCGTTGATCTTTGTGATGCAGTCTCCTGCCTGAAGTCCTGCCTCCTCGGCCGGGCTTCCCTCCATAACACCGGTCAGCACCGGCGCATCGTGACCGATCTGCGCCACAATAATCATGGCAAACAGAAAGGCCAGGATAAAGTTAAACACCGGTCCCGCCGCGATGACCGCGATGCGGGATAAAACCGGTTTATTGTTAAAGGCTTTCGGGTCCGGATTCTCCGCATCCTCCCCCACCATCATGCAGGAACCGCCAAAGGGCAGGGCCTTGATGGAGTAGCGGGTCTCGCCCTTTTTCATACTGAACATGCGCGGTCCCATGCCAACGGAAAATTCCACTACTCCGATTCCGCTGCATTTCGCCAGAAGAAAATGTCCGAATTCGTGCACCAGTACGATAAATCCAAACAGCAGCACTGCTGCAAGAATATTCAGCACACTACCACCTGCTTTCTATAAATTCATAGGTTTCCCGCTCTGCCGCAAGGATCGCGTCTACATCCGGGTTCTCCACAACCCTGTGATGCTCCATGGCACCCTCGATCATGTCAATGATGGTCAGATAGGAAATCTCACGGTTTAAGAACTTCCCTACCGCATACTCATTGGCCGCATTGTAAACTGTCGGCAGGGAACCGCCGCGCTTTCCGGCCACGTAAGCCAGTTTCAAGCCGCGGAACACTTCCATATCCGGGTTTTCAAACGTAATGCTTCCCAGTTTTGCGAAATCCAGACGTTCTCCCGGAAGGAACTTACGCTCCGGGTAATAGAGGGCATACTGGATCGGCAGCTTCATGTCCGGAGTGCCCAGCTGGGCGATGACTGCGCCGTCCGTAAACTGCACCATGGAATGAATGACACTCTGGGGCTGCACCACCACCTGCACCTGATCCATCTCCACGCCGAAGAGCCAGCGGGCTTCCATTACTTCAAGGCCCTTGTTGACCATGGTGGAGGAATCAATGGTAATCTTCCGGCCCATGGTCCAGTTCGGATGCTTTAACGCGTCCTCCGGGCGCACATTCGCAAGCTGCTCTCTCGTCCAGCCGCGGAACGGGCCGCCCGAGGCGGTTAAGAGGATCTTGTCGATGGCCTTTTTGTCCTCGCCGTTTAAGCTCTGGAAGATGGCGCTGTGCTCGCTGTCCACCGGAAGGATCTTCACGCCCGCCTCTTTGGCTAAGGGCATGATGATATGTCCGGCCGTCACCAGAGTCTCTTTGTTTGCCAGTGCAATGTCCTTTCCCGCCTTCATGGCTGCGATGGTCGGACGGATGCCGATCATGCCCACAATGGCGGTGACCAGAATCTCTGCCTCCGGCTGCACAGCAACCTCCAGAAGGCCGTCCATGCCGCTTACCACCTTCACAGAAAGATCTGCAATGTTCGTTCTTAACTCCGCAGCCTTCTTCTCATCCCAGACACAGGCTAGTGTTGGATGAAATTTGCGGATCTGCTCCTCCAGCAGTTTGATGTTGCTGCCTGCCGCCAGAGCTGTTACCTGAATATCCTGATGGTTCTCTACGACTTCCAGGGTCTGAGTGCCGATGGAGCCGGTAGAACCTAAAACCGCAATACATTTCATTTGTATTCTCCTTTTTGTCAATCCCTTTTCCACGGGCTAACACGTAAGTTTCGCTGCTGGCAGAAAGAATCCTTCTGCCAGTTTTCCATACTACGGCAGAAACAGCAGGGCAAAGAAGATTGCCGGAGCCGTAAACAGCATGCTGTCGAAGCGGTCCAGAATTCCTCCGTGGCCCGGGATCAGATTGCCGTAATCCTTGATATCATGGTTGCGCTTGATGGCAGATGCCGCCAGATCACCGATCTGGGATATCACTGCCGCAATGGCACAGGCCAGGGTGCAGGCCAGGCGCGGGTACATCAGCTCCGTCATCCTTCCGCCAAATACGGTTGCGAACAGAAAGCCCAGAAGCGCTGCGCCGGCCACGCCGCCCACAGCTCCCTCAATGGATTTCTTCGGGCTTAAGACCGGAGCCAGCTTGTGTTTTCCAAGCAGCATGCCGGTGCAATAGGCGCTGGTGTCGCAGCCCCAGGAGCTTAAGAAGATCAGCCATACCAGATACCTTCCGTCTCCCATGGCGCGGACCTGATACAGATAGGACAGCATCACCGCCACATAGAATACGCCGAAGAAGGATTCTGCCACCTCTTCCGTACGGTACTTCGGAAACGTAAACACATAGATCGCCATCATAACCATGAGGGCTGCAATGGCCATCAGCGTTACATAGTGGTGGCCGTCAAACCAGCCCAGCCCGTAATAGGCAACGGCTGTCAGGTATCCTACCACACCCATGGCGTTTTTTTCAATCTTCAGAACCCGGTACAGTTCAAACAGGCCGATCAGGGAAATCAGCGCAGTGACTCCGTACAACAGAGCTCCGCCCTTTCCCACTATTATAATAGCAAGAATGACGAGAATAATACCGCTTACAAGCCGTTTTGTAAACATCCGCATCCCTCCTTATGCCTGCTTCACTCCGCCATAGCGGCGGTCACGCTGGTTGTAGGCAAGGATGGCCTTCTCCAGCTCTTCCTGATCGAAATCCGGCCACAGGCAGTCGGTCACATAGATCTCCGTGTAGGCAAGCTGCCATAAGAGATAGTTGGAAAGACGAATCTCGCCGCTGGTGCGGATCAGAAGATCCGGGTCCGGCATGCCTGCGGTATCCAGATAGGAAGCCACAACCTGCTCCGTGATCTCTTCGGCATTCTGCTTTCCATTCACGCAGTCCGCAGCCAGCTTCTTCATGGCGCGGGTGATCTCGTCCCGCCCGCCGTAGTTTACGGCAATGACAAAGGTCAGGCCGGTGTTGTCTCTCGTCTCGGATTCCAGACGGTTGATGCCGTCAATGATATCCTGTTCGAACTGGGTGCGGTCACCGATCATCTTAACCCTTACGTTGTTGGCAGAGGCCACCTTCAAAAGGCGTACCATATAATACCGGAACAGCTGCATCAGTGCGCCAACCTCCTCCGCGGAACGCTTCCAGTTCTCGGTGGAAAAACCGTATACCGTTAAATATTCAATTCCCATGCGGGCCGCGATCTCAACGGTCTTCTCCACCGTCACGCAGCCCTGCTTGTGTCCCATGGAACGCGGCAGGCCGCGCTTCTTCGCCCAGCGGCCGTTACCGTCTAAAATCAGGGCCACATGTTTCGGGATCACCATTCCCTCTAATCGTTCAGACATTTGTATTCCTCCATGTATACAATGAAAAGGGGGAAGATCTCTCTCCCCCTCATCATTCTCATTCATTCCCAGGGACTAGACGGTCATGATCTCCTTGGTCTTTGTCTCGATGGCCTTGTCCACTTTCTCGATCATCTTGTCGGTGATTTTCTGGATCTTGTCTTCACCCTGCTTTAAATCATCCTCAGAGATGTCTCCTGCTTTTTCCATTTTCTTGATACTGTCAATGGCATCGCGGCGGATGTTGCGGATGGCAACCTTTGCGCCCTCGCCTTTTTTCTTGACATCCTTAGCAAGATCCTTACGGCGTTCCTCGGTCAGCTCCGGGAATACCAGCCGGATCACGTTGCCATCGTTGGTCGGGTTGATGCCCAGATCGGAAACCAGGATTGCCTTCTCGATCTCCTTTAACAGGCTCTTCTCCCACGGCTGGATCACGATCATGCGTGCCTCCGGAACGGTGATGTTGCCGACCTGCTGGATTGGGGTCGGGGTTCCGTAATAGTCAATGCGTAAGCGGTCCAGTACATGCGGGTTGGCACGGCCTGCGCGGATGGATGCGTACTCGTCCAGCAGCACATCCAGAGATTTCTCCATTTTGTCCTCGTATAACTTTAAGTGTTCCTGCATAGCTTCCTCCTGTTAATCAACGGTCACGATGGTGCCGTTTATTTTGCCCTGCATTGCGTTTGCAATGCTGTCTTTCTCGTTTAGATCAAATACTGCCATAGGCATCTTGTGCTCTAAGCACATGATGGATGCCGTCAGGTCAACTACAGCAAGCTTCTTGTCGATGACCTCCTGAATGCTGATGGTGTCGTAGCGCTTTGCGTCCGGATTCTTGAGCGGGTCGCTGTCGTAGACACCGTCGATGGATTTGGCAAGCAGGATGCAGTCTGCGTCCATCTCGACCGCCCGCAGGGTGATGCCGGTATCGGTAGAGAAATACGGATGTCCGGTGCCGCCTGCAAAGAAGACTACCTTGCCTTCCTCAAAGTAATGGTTGGCTTTATCTTTGGAAAACAGTTCTGTCATTGCACCACAGACAAACGGAGTTAAAATCTCGGTCTTCATGCCTGCGTTGCGGAAGATCTCCGAAACATAAATGCAGTTCATGATGGTAGCCAGCATGCCGATCTGGTCTGCCTTGGTACGCTCGATGGCATCACTGGTGCGTCCTCTCCAGAAGTTGCCTCCTCCGATGACAATGCCGACCTGTACGCCGGCATCTACGGAAATCTTCACCTGTCTTGCAACCTCTTTGACTGTATCTTCGTCAAAACCGGTTTTTTTCGGTCCGGCAAGTGCTTCACCGCTTAACTTCAAAAACACTCGTTTCATCTCCATATGGTCATATGTCTCCTTTTTAAATCTATCGCTATCATACCATATCTTCCAGGTTTTGAAAAGAGAAAAAAAACGTCTCGCCCTTCCCCGGTTCTTTTCGCTCCACGCACACGGAGGCACAGTAATCCGAAAGAAAAAATTCCCGAAAACAATAGCGCGGCTCTTCCGTTCCCACGATTTCCGGCTGTCCGCCCAGCTCAACCGTAAAACTGTCAAGGGCCATGGCTATTCCCTGTCCGCTCACCTTCAGATAGCTCTCCTTCAGGGTCCAGAGACGGCCAAACAGCCGGTCACGTTCCTCTTCTGTTTTGGCCGAGAGAAGCACCCGCTGCTCCGCCGGAGCAAAGAACCGCTTCGCCACATCCATGCGGGCCTTCTGCTTTTTCTCCACATCACAGCCCACCGGACAGGAGGAGAATACCGCCATGACCATGGAACCGGAATGAGACAGGTTAAACTGGATCTCCGGGTGATGTGCCAGGCACGGCTTTCCGTTTTCCACTGTGGCAAAGACTTCCGTCCGCTCCTTAAGTCCGTACCGTCTCAGGCCGTGATCCAGAAGCAGTCCTGCCCCCAGGGAAAGGCGTTTGTCTGCCTCAAAACGGAGTTTCCGGATCTTTTCCTGCCGTCCTTCTGACAGCCGGCTTTTTAATGCTTCTTCTTTCTCTGGCGTGAGCGGAGTGTCCACGCGCATCATATATACATATACATCCATGATCATGCCCTGCTTTTTCAGCTTCCCGTAAAATGCGAAATGACCGGTTGGGGAACCGGTCATTTCAGGAGAAGGTATTTCGTTTTGTTGCAAAAACTATATAATGTATTGGGGGGTTTACGTCCATTATAGTATCATACCGGAATCAAAAAGTGTGCACAAACTTGACGAATTTTGTCATGTTTTTTTGTGCACACCTTCCAATTTTGCAGATTATGTTTCCTCTTTTTCCTGTTTCAGGAACGGACCGGCCTCCTTGTGGTTGCGTTTCTGCTGGTACATGGCGTGATCCGCTTCACGGATCAGTTGTTCCAGATCCACCGGTCCGTGTCCTGCCGGGAGCCGGACAATGCCGAAGCTGAAATTCTTTTCGTAGGGCTTTCCGGTCTGTTTTGCGAAATCATGCTGGATCCAGTACATCTTACTGTAAGCCACCTCCAGGGGACAGTCTTTTAATATGATGCAGAATTCATCGCCGCCCAGACGAGCAAACACATCCCACTCCCGGATCACCTTCTTTACTGACCTGGTGAAATGGCGCAGATACCAGTCTCCCTCGCTGTGTCCGTAATGATCGTTGACATATTTCAGATGATCCAGATCACAGTAGCAGAATACCAGTTCCGTATCTGCCTTTACCAGTTTCTCAACCTCCCGCTGGAAATAATAACGGTTTCCCACATGGGTCAGCGGATCAATGGAGGCCTGCTCCTTCTCCTGCTCTGCTTCCTTTTTCAGTGCCGTTTCCCGCTCCTTCAACTGCGCCGTCATGGTATTAAATGCCTCTGAGAACTCACCCAGATAAGAAACTCTCTGGGAATAATCTCCCTTTGCCACCTGCTTGGCCTGCCAGGTCAGATGGTTCAGGTTCGCATGAATATTCTTTAAATTCTCGCAGAGAAAATTGTCCCGTCCCGGCGGTGTCACCGACAGGGTACCGTTTGAGAGGGCAGCGGAATACTCCTTCATCTCTTCTACCGCCTGATCCAGATACTGCAGACCCAGTCCCAGTTTCCGAAAAGGCTCATCCAGGGTTTCCACATCCAGCGGCTGCGTCTTTTGGTCGTACAGAATGCTTCTTAAATATTCAAACAACAACGTGCAATTTCTGTCATCATCCATACACAAAACTCCTGATCCTATGCTTTAATTTCCGCGCGGAAGCGGCAGACACGGTCACCGGTTGCCCAGCAGTCCACCTCAATGACTTCGTAGTTTTTTCCGGAATACAGAGATAAAATACCGGAGATAAAGCCCTCATCGTAGTTGCAGACCGTCTCTCCCAGCACCGGAAGTCCGGAACAGTCCGCATCCTCGGAGACTGTCAGAATGATCTTGCCGGTCTCCTCATTCACATTCTCAATGCGCAGTACTCCGATCTTCAGCTCCTGAAGCTTCTGCTGCAGCGCTCCCACAAACTGATCTAACGGAAGGCTCATATCCAGAAATTCCTTCGCGAAATACTCTCCCGCCTTCTTTCCTGCCTGGCGGAAAATGTCAATCTGGGTTTCCCTTCCAAAACGACGGATCAGTTCATCCTTCATGGAATATTCCAGCATGCGGTATACCATGACCGGAAGCTCATCACCCAGGTTTCTGCGGCAGCCCTGGTCATACTGCAGATATTCTCCAAATGTGATCGGCTTTTTATCAGCCAGAAAAATGTTGTCCATACTATCTGATACCTTCTTCCGTAAGCTTATTATTTCGTAACTGTTCAGTACCTGTCTGCTGTAGTTTTTCTCTATAGTATAATCTCAAGTATATATGCATCATAAGAAATAATCAATGCTTTTTCTCTTCCTTGTGAATCTTTGTAAGTCTTCCCTGTGAATCTTCCCTGTGAATCTTCAGCTATTGATACCCTTTCTCTCCTGTGGTAAAATGGGCAGGAAAAAATCCCATTGCCGCAGGCAATTTTCAATGGATTTTTGCCCGTGACTGTGAAGGTACTGAACAGTTACGAAAATTTAATGTTCCGGAGGTTTTTTATGAACAGAGCGTATTCCCGGGTTTCCCTGATCGTGGAAACTGCCATTCTCACCGGTGCCGTCGCCATCATCGCCGCTGCCGTCTACTTTTTCCTGCTGCCAAGCCACGCTTCCGTCAGCAGCATTTCCGGTCTCGGCATTGTGCTTTCCAACTTTATCCCGCTTCCCCTTTCCGCCATCACCATGATCTTAAATGTGGTACTCCTGATCATTGGATTTTTCACCTGCGGAAAAGAATTCGGGGCCAAGACCGTTTACACCAGCATTATGCTGCCACTGTTTCTCGGACTGTTTGAAAAGATCTTTCCGTCCATCGGTTCTCTGACAGACAGCCAGGAGCTGGATGTACTCTGCTACATCCTGACGGTCAGCATCGGCTTAAGCATCCTCTTTAACCGCAATGCTTCCTCCGGCGGCCTGGACATTGTAGCCAAGATCATGAACAAATACCTGCACATGGACCTTGGACGGGCCATGTCCCTCTCCGGCATGTGTGTGGCACTTTCCGCCGCCCTGGTCTACGACAAGAAAACTGTGGTCTTAAGCATCCTCGGTACTTATTTTAACGGCATCATCCTGGATCATTTCATCTTCAGCCACAACGTCAAACGCCGCGTCTGCATCATCACAAAAAAAGAAGAAGAGCTGCGCCGCTTTATTGTGGAGGATCTGCACAGCGGTGCCACCATCTACGAAGCCATCGGTGCCTATAACATGGAGAAACACAACGAGATCATCACCATTGTGGACAAGAGCGAATACCAGAAGCTGATGAGCTACATCAGCCGGGAAGACCCGCTGGCCTTCATCACCATCTACAATGTATCCGACATGCGCTATCAGCCGAAGCACTGATGCTTCCGTTGCCGCACAATGTTCTTTCCCTTTGGCTTCGCTTCCAGTATACCGGTGCAGAAGCTGCACAAAAACAAGAGAGGAACTGGTTTAGATTAAATAGATTTTACTGTATGCAAAGACCCCGCGGGCCAACATATCCACTGGCCCACGGGGTCTTTTATTCACATTCTATACGGCTGCCACTCCGGCACTGCTTACGCATCAGCCTTCGATGGTAACATACTTTTTGGTCTCTACTGCCGGTTTTGCATCCTTCTTCGGTACGAACAACTTCAGGATACCGTGCTTGAATTCTGCCTTGATATCCTGCTCGGTGATATCCTCGCCAACATAGAAGGAACGCTGGCATGCACCGGCGAAACGTTCGCGGCGGATGTACTTACCGGTCTTTTTCTCCTTCTCGTCCTGATCAAGCCCCTTGGCTGCGCTGACGGTTAAGTAACCATCCTTCAGCTCTGCTGTGACATCCTCTTTCGCAAATCCCGGAAGATCAATCTCCAGTTCGTAGCCACCATCCAGTTCCTTGATGTCAGTCTTCATAATGTTCCTGGCATTGTGGCCGTACAGCTTCTTCTCTGCACTGTTATCGAAGAACGGGAAACCTCTCA
>CAVIRL010000089.1:0-1612 GCA_963645005.1 Prevotella sp. P5-108 | reverse complement strand
GTTCTACATGTAATATAGCACATATCGTTAGCACTATCAAGAGGTGAGTGCTAATTTTTGATTTTTTTTGATGTGTTAAGCTAAAACAGGGTCTGGGTGCTGCCAAACAACCGCATCCAGACCCTGTTTTAAAAAGCAACCTCTTTTCTGTCCCTACATTTTCTTGCGCAGATTCCGGATATTCCGTCTGATCTTTCTGCAGACGCCGTAGTTCTCCTTTTCACTGGTTTCCAGCTTTGCTAATCTGTTCTCCATTAATCTGATGTTTTCTTTGATTGTCATAAGATCGTCTCCTTTTCGTTTGATATCATTCTGCTGAGGTCAACAGGTATTCTGACCTCCGTTTTTTACATTTCCTCTGCCAGTCTGCAGATGATCTTCACGCAGTCTTCATACTCCAGCCTGCTGCTGTTCAGCAGCAGATCATAGTTGTGACGGTCACCCCAGGCTCTATCCGTAAACATGTCGTAATGGCGGCTCCGTTCCTTATCTGATCTTTCAATCTCTTTAGCGGCTGTCTGCTTTGCCATCCCATATTCCCGGATTCCCCGCTCGATGCGTTTATCCATGTCTGCATAAATAAATACCCGCAGGACATCGTCCCGATCCGCGAGGATCTGGTCTGCACAGCGTCCTACAATGACACATCTTCCCTGCTTTGCATAGTTTTTGATCACCTCACTCTGTGCTTCATAAATCTGCTCCGGCAGTGGTAATGTCTGACGGTTTGCATCCTGTAAAATTCCGTATCCGTAGCTGGTACCCATTGCCAGATTATACAGAAAGCTGTTTGTAACCTTCTGCTCTCTGGTTTCAACATAGCTTGCTGCCAGACCGGATTTTTCTGCTGCCTTATCGATCAGCTCCCGGTCATAATAAGGGATCCCCAGGCGGTTCGCCACCATCTTTCCGATGGTCCGGCCGCCGCTTCCAAGCTCCCTGCCTATGGTAATGATCTTCTTCATGATGTTAACGCCTCCTTCCATTCCAACTGATTTATCTTTTTCATTTCATGAAGGATCAGCACAAGTGCAAAAATAAACGCCAGACCATCTGCAACCGGACCGGCCCACAGCACACCGTTGATTCCCATGAAGCTGCACAGGATCATGATCGCAGGGATCAGAAGTACGATCTGACGGCTTAAAGAAATCGCACCGGACAGCACTGGTTTTCCAATGGACTGGAAGAAAATTGCAGCAACTGTCTGAAACCCATTCAGGAAACACAACATCGTAAAAATACGAAAGGACCGAATAGAGAATTCCGTATACAGTTCCCCCTGATCTCCGAACATTGCAGTAAGCGTTTTCGGAAAGACCTGGAAAATGATAAAGAAAATAACCGCAAACAAGGTAGCTGATTTTATCGCGATTCCCAGAGTTTTCTTTACCCGTTTATAATCAGCCCGACCGTAGTTGTAGCCAACGATCGGCTGCGCACCGGTTCCGATTCCCGTTACGATGGATATTAGGATCGTATTAAATTTCATGACGATCGCGTATTTCATCATCAGGCTTCCGATCGGAGCTGAGGCCAGCGGGTTTTTCCCCGTTTCTTCTGAACTCATAATCTTTTAACCTCCTTTTTTGTTACATACCGCATCTTAAAC
>CAVIRL010000088.1:0-11324 GCA_963645005.1 Prevotella sp. P5-108 | reverse complement strand
TCCTCCACCGACATGCAAGCATGTCGTGGACTCAGACTTTTGACACTGTAACCAATGCTATTAGTATACCATACTATGTCACATCCTGCACCCGGAAATTCCAGCTGGCAGAGCGTGCCTGCATTTCCAGTAACCTTCACTTTTCAAGACGTATAGAATCCGCTATAATCTGCACCGTAATGCAACTGCGGATTTTCGGCCAACTTTCCACAAACAAAAAGGAGAAATAAAAAGTTATGAACAAACATCACAAATTACTGGCTGTATTATCCACCGCGGCAGCAATGTCAGCGGCAACCCCTGCACTTGCCCTTTCCATTCCGGGAAGCGTTTCCACCGTACTGGCGGCAACCACCGGATGGCTCACCGAGGACGGAGAGCTCCGCTACAAGGACAGCGAGGGCTACTACCTGACCGATTCCTGGAAGAAGAAGGACGGCGAGTGGTACTACTTAAACGAAGACGGCTACATTTCCCGTTCCAGCATGATCGATGAGTATTATGTAAACGAGGAAGGCCGCCGGGTGATAAACCAGTGGATCAGCGAGGCAAATGAGGACGAGTGGGACTCTGAGGCTCCGGATACTTACTGGTACTATTACGGAAAAGATGGAAGAAGCGTCATCTCCAAATGGCAGGAGATCGACGGAAAGAATTACTATTTCAACGAAGAAGGCCACATGCAGACCGGCATGCTGGAATTAAATGGTTTCACCTACTATCTGGGTGAGGAAGGTGACGGCGTCATGAAAACCGGCTGGATCGAGCTGGAAAATGAAGACGAGGAGCTGGATCAGGATACCGTATGGCATTTCTTTGACAACAACGGCCGCATGGTCATGAACCAGATCGACCGCAAGATCAATGGCTCCTACTACACCTTCCAGAACGGCATTCTGCAGACCGGATGGTTCCGCCTGCCGGAGACTGCACCGGCTCAGACCGGTGACAGCCAGAATGAACACACACTGACAGACAACAGCACCACTGCAAACACCGCAACCGCGTCCAACACAGCTGCGAAGTCCTCTGAAACCAGCAATGCAGACTCAGCAGCAGAGTCCTCCGAGACCAGCAATGCAGACTCAGCAGCAGAGTCCTCTGAGACCAGCAATGCAGACGCAGTTGCCCAGACCGCACCGGCTATCGCCTCCTACCGGTATTATGAGGCTGACGGCAAGCGCGGCAATGGCTGGTATCAGATGGAGGGAGCTCCGGAGATCAGCGAAGAGGGTG
This sequence comes from Prevotella sp. P5-108, assembly GCA_963645005.1. Taxonomy (GTDB): domain Bacteria; phylum Bacillota; class Clostridia; order Lachnospirales; family Lachnospiraceae; genus Brotaphodocola. Next base: position 10,088 of record CAVIRL010000088.1, on the reverse strand, counting down.
AAACCTTTACCTTCTATATAAAAAATGGTCGTCCATACTACGCTGCAAAAGGGGTACAGGTATTTACCGTAGACAGCAAACGTTTTGGTTTCAATGAGCGCGGCGAGCTGCAGACCGGTCTGCAGAGTGTCATTACTGAAGACGGGCAGACTGCAAACTACTACTTTGGCGATGACGGCGTCATGAAGACCGGCAAACAGACCATCTACGATGAGGATCTTGGCGAGAACCAGACCTGGTTCTTCTACACCGACGGCGGCAACAAGGGACGCGGCTTCCACGGTGTCCGCGACAACAACGTCTATGTCCAGGGTCTGCGCCTGGATGCTGACCGCGACCTGCGCTACGCACCGGCACAGTTAGACGGCGTATCCTACCTGGTAGGAACCAACGGTGCCATTCAGAAAGCATCCTCCTCTTCCAAATCTGCCGCAAAACCGGAGCTTGGAAACGGATACAAGGATGTAAAAGATTCCAATGACAAAACCTGGACCGTTGACACAAACGGCATCATCCAGGAGTAAGCAAATCCGATTTCTGCGAAAAAACGCAGCCATAATTTTATCCGTTCAAACCAGCATCAGGGCCGTTTCCCAACTGTTTTCGGGGCACGGTCCTGGTGTTGTTCTGGTGTTTTTTTCGGTGGTTTTCCGGTGGTTTTCTGCCGTTTTTCCAGTGTTTTTCTGCCGTTTTCCCGGTGGTTTTCTGGTGGTTTTCTGATGGTTTTCTGGTGGTTTTCTGATGGTTTTCCGGTGATTTTCTGCCGTTCATAACATTTTTCTTACGATTCCACCGATTTCCTTACAATGGCTCCGTGCCCCTTGTCAGTCTATACTCAGGCTGTTATAATGAGTTTGCAGAGAGAGAAAGGATGATCACTATGAAGAAAAAAACAGGACTCACCGTCATCTTAGCCATCCTGTGTTTTCTGATGAGCGCATTCCCTGCCATGGCAGGCGAGTGGCACAAAACCACAGAGGATCAATATCAATATATCAAGGACGATGGAACCAAGGCCACCGGTCTCCTGAAGCTGGAGGACGGCACCTATTATCTCGACGATAAGGGCAACCGCAAAACTTCCTACTGGCTTCGCTACAAGGGCGACTGGTATTTCTTCGGAGAAGACGGTCAGATGGCCACCGACACCTGGGTTGACAACTATCACGTCGGAGAAGACGGTCAGATGGATAAGATGCGATAAGAAAACAACATGAAAAAGCCAAAAAATCAGCGGACACGCCACGCACGGCGCATCCGCTGATTTTTTATGTTCAGTCCTGAATATCAAAGGTCATGTAGGTGTCTGCCGGAATGTCCGTCTCGTACATCGGCTCTCCACCGGACTCGTAAGCACTCTTCTCGTAAATTTTCAAGTGGGTCTCACGATCCTGGAAAAATCCACCGAAGGTATCCTCGCCGGACTCGCCATAGTTGTAATCCTGAACCGCAGCCTCATCGTTGATGCTCTTAAGCACCACATCCGCATACGCAGCAGCGTCCTTTCCGCTGGTACCATCTTTTACAACGATCGTCACATCGATCAGGGCCTTATCCTCATCGATGGTAAAATCAAGGGAGTCCGCCATCGGGTAATCATTCTCATCCAGACAGATTTCCTCAACCTCTTCGTGGAACTGGTCCATATCCAGTTCAATGTTGTTATAGATGTTAAAATCCGGTGATTCTGCTTCGCTGGCATCCGGCTGAACAATGTTGCTCTTGGTACATCCGCATAAAAGCATCATGCAGCCTGCTGCTACAAGCAATGCTCTTTTTCCCATTTTCATCATGATTTTTCCTCCTGTAAAACATAAAGCAGATAATATTATATACGAAAGCCGCGGGTTTGAACAGCGAATTTCGAAAAATGTAATGATTTTTCACAGATCATCCACATTTTTCTCTCCCGCTGCCCCTATCCGCGGCTGATTTCCATATTAAAATGCTATCCCAGCACGATTAAACGGGCTACTGCCAGCGTATCGTCTTCCGGGAAGGACTGCATGCACACCAGGATGTCCCGTACCTGCCGGTCCTCCATGTTAAGCATCATGGCAATCCGGTCTGCCGGGTGTCCGGCTGCGGAAAGCTCCCTGATCTGTTTCACCCGGGCTGCCATTGCCTCTAACTGCTCGGTCAGTCCACTTCCACCTGTCAGCCCATTCTGACCTTCCGGTGCCATTTCTTCCTCCATAAAATCTTCCAGATGAAGTTCTTTCTTTCCGGTTTCTTCCTTATAGTACTCCTCGGACAATTCCCAGTCTTCTGTCTGTCCTGCTGTTTTCTGATCCTGCATCATTGTTTATCCTCCGTTTTTGTTACATAGGCTCACGGATCCCGGGATTGCGTTAGGGCTTATGTTATCCTTCCATCTGTCTTCCGAGGAATCCGGCTGCGGTGGACACCAGCTTTAGCTCCGCTTCTCCCGGCTTTGCCTTCGGATCACGGCTTAACAGAGCCACTGCTCCGATGGGATCGCCCTCGCAAATGATCGGCACGATCACCTCCGCAGTCACGCCGTCCATCTCTTCCCCCGCTACCGGGATGAATTCCCTTGTATCTTTCTCCGCCACCACCGTTTCTCGCTCATGAATGACCTGCTCCAGTTGTTTGCTGATCATCTTCTGCAGCATGTCCCGCTTCGGGCCGCCGGAAACAGCAATCACCTGGTCCCGGTCCGTGATGCATACCAGCATGCCGGTAGACTGGGCCATAGACTCTGCGTACTGGGTGGCAAACGCCGCCAGCTCCACCATGGGAGAATACTTTTTCAGGATGATCTCTCCCTCCCGGTCTGTGAAGATTTCCAGTGGAGTGCCCTCTCTCAATCTCAGCGTTCTTCGTATCTCCTTCGGAATCACGACACGTCCCAGATCATCGATCCTTCTCACAATTCCTGTAGCTTTCATAGTGCTCCTCCTGCATAATTTCCATATCGTGTGTCTTATGGATAGTATGTGGAGTGCTTCAAAATTTATACATCAGGATGAGTCTAATATCCGGCTCCGATGATCCGGAACGGTCTTGCTTTTTTTGCTTTTTTTGTTTTTTTTGTTCTCTTCTGCTATTTTTCTGCCAATTTTCCGATCTGTCCCAGAAGCGTCCGGGCCAGCTCTATCATGGTCATGCAGTCCTTCTGTCGGTTTCTGCGGTCCACATACAGGAAATAAGGCTGCTCTGCCATCACAAAACGGAGTTCATCTCCATAGGATGCCACCAGATCCGGTATCCCGGCTGTATCCAGCTTTGCGTTCTGGTACATGGTCAGGCGGATCTCCTGGCGGTTAATGCGCACCTCCGTCACATAGGCTTTGTGGGCCATTGCCTTTAAGAGGGCCACCTGCAGAAGGTTCGCCACGGCCTTCGGAATATCTCCAAAGCGGTCCATCAGTTCATCCTGCATGTCCAGGTACTCCTCCTCGTTCTCAATGCCGGAAATGCGCTTGTATACATCCAGCTTCTGATACTCATTCTTAATATAGGAAACCGGAATATAGGCATCCACATCGCACTCCACGGTGGATGCGAAATCTTCTGCTTCATCCCGGCAGCCCTGAATGGCCTGCACTGCCTGATTTAACAGCTTGCAGTAAAGATCGTAGCCCACCGCTTCCATGTGGCCGTGCTGCTCCGCCCCCAGAACATTGCCCGCACCGCGGATTTCCAGATCCCGCATGGCAATCTTCACGCCGGACCCCAACTCCGTAAACTCACGGATGGCCTGCAGGCGCTTCTCTGCCTCTTCCTTTAAAAGCTTATCACGCTTATACATCAGGAACGCATAAGAGGTGCGGCTGGAACGGCCCACACGCCCCCGCAGCTGATACAGCTGCGAAAGTCCCATGCGGTCTGCATCCTGAATGATCATGGTGTTTGCATTGGGGATATCCAGTCCCGTCTCAATGATGGTGGTGGATACCAGCACATCAATATCGCCATTCACGAAATCCAGCAGAATCTGCTCCAGCTTGTGTTCCGGCATCTGCCCATGGGCATAGACTACCGTGGCATCCGGCACCAGTTCCTGCACATGATTCGCAACTTCTTCAATATCCTTCACACGATTGTATACATAGTAAACCTGGCCTCCCCGCGCCAGTTCGCGGTTTATGGCCTCCCGGACCATCTCATCGTTGTGTTCCATGACATAGGTCTGGATTGGCACACGGTCCACCGGCGGTTCCTCCAGCACACTCATATCACGGATTCCCACCAGGCTCATATGAAGGGTTCGCGGAATCGGTGTGGCCGTTAAGGTCAGCACGTCCACATTTTCCTTCATCTGCTTGATCTTCTCTTTGTGAGCCACGCCGAAACGCTGCTCCTCATCAATGATCAGAAGTCCCAGGTCTTTGAATTTCACATCTTTGGAAAGGACGCGGTGGGTTCCAATGACAATATCCACCTGGCCCTTTTTCAGATCCTCGATGATCTTTTTCATCTGCCCCGGCGTGCGGAAACGGGAAAGCAGTTCAATCCGTACCGGAAAATCCTTCATACGTTGTACAAAGGTGTTGTAATGCTGCTGGGCCAGGATGGTAGTCGGCACCAGGTACGCCACCTGCTTGCTCTCCTGCACCGCCTTGAAGGCTGCCCGCAGCGCAATCTCCGTCTTGCCATAACCCACATCACCACAGATGAGACGATCCATGATCCGGCGGCTTTCCATGTCACGCTTGGTATCCTCGATGGCCGTCATCTGATCCTCGGTCTCATCGTAAGGGAACAATTCCTCAAACTCCCGCTGCCAAACCGTATCTTCCCCGTACTGGTAGCCGCCCAGTTCCCGGCGCGCCGCATAAAGCTGAACCAGATCCTGCGCGATCTCCTTAACCGCTGTCTTGACCTTTGTCTTCGTGCGGTTCCACTGCTCACCGCCCAGTTTGTTTAACTTCGGCGCCTTTGCGTCGGAACCCGCGTATTTCTGAATGCCGTCCAGGCGGGTAGCCGGAAGATACAGACTTCCATTGTCCGCATACTCCACCTTCAAATAATCCTTGATGACACCGTTCCGCTCAATCTTCTCGATACCGCGGTAAATACCCAGTCCGTGGTCCTCATGTACCACATAGTCACCCACAGACAACTCGGTAAAGCTCTGGATCTTCTTGCCCTCATAGAAGGTTTTCCTGCGCTTACGCTTTTTCTTCTCCTTGCCGAACATGTCGCCTTCGGTGATGACCGCAAACTTGATCTGAGGGTAGGCGAAACCCCGATGCAGATTGCCGAAGGTAACCAGAATCTCCCCCGGCTGCACTTCCCGGCTCTCATCGTCCGTGCAGAAGGCGCTCAGATCATACTCCCGCAGGTCTTCCGCCAGACGGCTGGCCCGGGTGCGGGAACCGGACAACAGAATAACCCGGTAACGCTCCTTCTTCCAGCTTGTCAGGTCTTTGATCAGCAGCTCAAAGCTGTTCTGATAGGAGTTCATATTCCTGACATCGAAGGAAAAACGCGCCTCCGTCGTCAGGCCCGGAAGCTTCTGCTCCAGGCCGGTCAGATACACCGTGTCCTTCCGTTGGGCCTTTGCCAGAACCTCCCGCACCGGATACAACAGGCCGGTCTGCCCCGGAAGCAGGTAGCCCTTCTCCAGACGGTGTTCCATGCTCTCCCGAAACTCCAGTTCCACCGCCTCGCCCTGCTCTTTTAAGCGCAGCGGCTCATCCAGAAAGATCATGCTTCTCTCCGGGTCAAAATACTCCAGAAATGAAACCGTTTCCTTATTAAAATACGAAATCCAGGCATCCAGTCCGGTCTGTTTCCAGCCTTCCTCGATGCCCTCTGTCAGTTCCTTTACAATTCCGGTAATACGGTACGCTTCCTCAGTATCCTGCCGGTTCCGCAAGGTCTCCGCGAATTCCTTCGCTTCCTTCCGGATCCGCTCTACACCCTCTTTCACCTGCTTCTTCGTCAGCACAATCTCCGTCGCCGGATAGATATCGATCGCATCCAGCTGATCAATGGAACGCTGGCTCTCCGGATCAAAGGTGCGGATGGAGTCCACCTCGGTGTCCCACAGCTCAATACGCACCGGAAGCTCCTCTGTCAGCGGGTAAATGTCGAGAATGCCGCCCCGCACGGAAAACTGGCCCATGCCATCCACCTGGGGCATACGCTCATAGCCAAGCTCCGCCAGGCGAATCTTCCATGCCTCCAGATCCAGCTCCTGACCAGTCTCCAGATGAAGCACCTGCTCCTCCATGCACTTTAACGGAAGCAGATGATCCATCAGGCCGGCCATAGTCGTTACCACGACACCGCTTTCATCTTCCATAAGATGGCGCAGCACCTGCAGACGTTCCCGGGTGATCAAATTGCCATGAATATCTGCACTGTAAAAAAGCAGATCTTTTGCCGGATACAACCAGACATTATCCCGGAAGCAGCCGAAATCATCGTAAATCTCCCGGGCTCTGGCATCGTCATAGGTCACTACCAGCTTCCAGTGACAGTCAGCCACGGTCTCCTGCATCAGGTGCACCTTCTGGGAGTCCAGACAGCCGCTGACCTGTACCGGTCCCTGTTTCTTCTTCAGACTCCGCTGCAATTCTTCAAACTCTGCCAGTTCTGTAAGTGGATTTGCAAATCCCCTGCTCATAATACCCTACTCCGCTTTCTTTTTCGCGTTATAGTGGTTCATGGCGCGCTCCGCTCCGGTTGTCATCATCATGACCGCAGCCTCAGCCGCCTCGCCAAACGCCTCATCCATAATCTTCTGCTCCTCTGCGCCGAAACGGCTCAGCACATAATCCGCCAGATCCATCTTCGGCGGCTTTGCGCCCACGCCGACTTTGATGCGCGGAAACTCCTGAGTTCCCAGATGCGCAATAATGTTCTTGATGCCATTATGCCCACCGGCGCTTCCCTTTAACCGGATGCGCAGTTGCCCCGGATCCAGGCTGATGTCATCGTAAATGACAATGATGTCCTCTGGATCGATCTTGTAATAATCCACCGCCTCGCGGATGCTCTCGCCGCTTAAATTCATGAAGGTCTGGGGTTTTAAGAGAAGCACCTTCTCCCCCTCGATCACACCCTTGCCGCACAGCGCCTTGTGCTTGCGGTCGCTCACATCAATATTATATTTGTCCGCCAGCACATCAATCACCGAAAAGCCAACATTATGTCTCGTTTTATCATATTCCCGTGTGGGATTCCCAAGTCCTGCAATCAGATACATGATTTTTTCCTTCCTAATAAGTGTTCAGCAATCACACGGCACCGCGTCCTATATGTGTGTTCAGCAATTACACGGCACCGCTTTTTACAAAACGCGATTCCATATGCCAGAATATCACTGCGGCCGTCATTCGTCAAATGGTTTGCATATCTGCGGTCTTTAATCTGCTGCAGCGCCCTTTTACAGGCACTTTCCAGACCAGAAAAACCGGATGCATGGAATATGAATTTGAAATTATTCAGTACAGACTGCGATATCTCTTTTTACCGGCAAAATTGGTTCGGGTGTCAAAACACCCGAACCAATTTTTAGATTCGATCAAATAACACGAAAGATTTGTACGGTATAAACCGATACAAAATAGAATATGCTGCTAAATTCCAAATTCCGCTAATAGCTTCTTTTGAAATTTCTTATCATTCATGGCACGAAGCATATCATCCTGACGCTTTGCTGCAACCAGACACAGATTCAACTTATTGATTCTGTCGGTTCCTTCTTCGCGTCCTTCTCTACGCCCCTCTTTGCGTCCTTCTTCCCACAGTTCCTCGCCATAATTCTCTTCCACATAATCCTGAATCGTCATATAATGTTCCCCCCATTTTCCGGTTTGCAGAGATTTATTGGAAGTTCAGACTACCGTGTGAACTAACTTCAGGAGGAGTTCACACGGTATTATTTTTATGGACGAAGTCCCTTTACAAGCGTCTGAAACTCTTGCTCTGTATCCACAAAGTGGTAAGGTGCATACTCGCCATACGCTGTGGGCCTGCTGATTGTTACAAGCTGCACTCCCTTATATCCAACCGCCTTATTCAGTTTCCTCTTTAATTCTACCAAATGCTTTCCATGAGTTGTTTTCAGAGCAAGACAGCCATGTGCATCACGATCTTTCGCTACCAAATAACACATTATTCAGCACCTGCCGGCCGAGGAGCGTAAACAGCGTCGCCAGCTAAGTGTCCGTCCGCTGGTGGAGGCTTATTTTGTGTGGGCAAAAGAAAACATCTGGAAAGTTCCGCAAAAAAGCAAAACATGGGAAGGATTCAATTACTCTATCAATCAGGAAAAATACCTAAAAGTGTTCATTGATAACGGAGATGTACCAATGGATAACAACGCTGCCGAGCAATCAATTCGTGGTTTTTGCATCGGCAAGAAAAACTGGGTGATGATAGATACGATTGCAGGTGCGAAATCGAGTGCCATTATATACAGTATTGCAGAGACAGCAAAAGCTAATAATCTGAAACCGTATGATTATTTTGAATACCTTCTCAGCGAGATCCCAAAGCATCTGGATGACACTGACCGCAGTTTCCTGGAAGATTTGCTTCCCTGGTCACCGAGTCTTCCAGCTAACTGCCGGAAGTCCAATAATGAAGTATCAAAATAAAACAAGAGCAAATCTATATTTAGCATACAGGTTTGCTCCGATTTTGTATAGGTACGAACTATCTACCGTTTACAATGGTAATCGGATCATTTTCACCTTCTCCTGTTACCTTGCCATCCGGTTTCTTCGGGTTCGTGGAGTTTGCTGTTGCAGTTGCTTTGTTGGTAAAGTTCTTGTTGCCAAGATCTGCTTCCTTAACTGTGTAAGTTACTTTGACATCAACGGAAGCTCTCGCTACTAATGCAGAAATGGTTGCGGTTCCCGGGCCGCCTGACAGTGTAGAACTGTTGTCTCCCAAGCCGGAAGAGTTCCGCAACCACTGGTAGTTCCAAATGGGATATCAGGAGTTTTCTGTCTTTCCATCTTCAGAGCACGCCGACTCTGCCGTTCATATAAACTTGGTTTTATAGAATTCCTCTGTATCTTTATGAAATTCGGCCTGAACGGCCTTGATTATAAGATACAATTTTTAGATTCGGTCAAATAAACCGAAAGATTTATACGGTATAAACCATACAAAATAGAATATGCTGCTAAATCCCAAATTCCGCTAATAGCTTCTTTTGAAATTTCTTATCATTCATGGCACGAAGCATATCATCCTGACGCTTTGCTGCAACCAGACACAGATTCAACTTATTGATTCTGTCGGTTCCTTCTTCGCGTCCCTCTCTACGTCCTTCTTTACGTCCTTCTTCGCGCCCTTCTTTACGCCCTTCTTTGCGTCCTTCTTCGCGCCCTTCTTCCCGCAGTTCCTCGCCATAATTCTCTTCCACATAATCCTGAATCGTCATATAACGTTCCCCCATTTTCCGGTTTGCTTTCACCTGGCGGATGGTTGTCTGAAGGCGTTTTATGTAGGCATCTTCGTGATCGGCTGCGCGGTCAGGCATATCGGCTTTTATAAACTCCAGCAGGGTTATCAGTTCCTTGGGAACTTCATCCCGGTTTTCGCCTTCTGTGCTGAGAAAGATCGTTGATGTTCCATCATCAAATAGCGCCTCGGTTTCTTCGCACCTTTTGTGAATTGTATAGCGGTATTTCTTCTGGTAAAACGGATCGAAATTGCAGACAAAGATAACATATGCCCTGGACAATTCCTTATAATGTGCCCCTTTTGCCAGCATCTCCATATCCATCTGGCTGTGATAATAGCGGCTCCGCTTTTCGAATGCGGTTTTGCGCACTACCTGCATTTCGATGTCGTAGTGGGTCCGATGCTCATCCTTTGCGTAGACATCCATACGGATGCTTTTGTTTTCCGGGCTGAATATGAAGCTGCGTTCGATACTGACTTCTACCCGCTCGATTTCAATTTCCAGCACCCGTTCCAGGAAACAGCGGCAGTTTTCCGGATCTACCATCACCGCACCGAACATGAAATCATCGTGAAGTGAAAGCTCTTGTAATGTTTTTCTGATCATTCATTTTCCTCGATTTACAGAGGAATCCTATGATCTGAAAATAACACATTTCTGCTGACTTTGCAACAAAAACAATTCGACAAAT
>CAVIRL010000087.1:0-11381 GCA_963645005.1 Prevotella sp. P5-108 | reverse complement strand
AGGCCAGGCCATTGGATTGGAAAGAGGCCAGGCCATTGGATTGGAAAGAGGCCAGTTTCTGACTCTCATTAAGCAGATTGTCAAAAAAATGAACCGAGGGCTTTCATCTACTGATATTGCAGATGCACTCGAAACGGATCTGCAAACCGTGGATATGATCTGCGAGATTGCGAAAAGATATGCACCAGAATATGATATAGATAAAATCTGTAATGCTTATCTGAAACAGGCAGCAAAATAAAAATTTAGGAGCGGAACTAATAAAGGTCCGGAAATGAAAGAGGCCGCCTTCCTATATTTTCACATATCGTTGTTTGCTTGCTTTCGCTAACACGCGTTCGCCTGTGTCGGATTAACATCCGCCCCATTCGGACGCGTGTGCTCAAGATGCAAACAACCTGATATGCTGAAAATACCGGAAGGCGGCCTCATTCATTTCCAGCTGTATTGGCTTCGCGGCGAAATGAATAAAACACAGCCAGAACTGTATTGATAAAAGCCAGATTTGCTGCTTACCAGTACTGTTCTGGTTGTGTTATTTATTATCGCAGAACAGCCAGTAAAACAGAAGTTCCGGGCACACCGTACAGAATAAGCGGTACATTGGAATTTTCCTCGTGCGCGAGTATAGCGGCAGACCGGAGAGCATTGTCTGAGCGTGCAAAGCACGCGAGTTTTGCTCGCAGGTCTGACAATCGGCGACGGAGCGCACGCGGTACAAAATTCCACTTTGTACCGCGTTTCTGTACGGTGTGCCCGGAACTTCGGACCTTTAGTGACTATTCCTTAAATTGTTATTTTCTATCACCTTCCGATAATACAGAATCGCCAGCGCCGTTGCCGCGAACCATCCAAACGGCCATGCCATGCTTCCTGCTTCTTCAGTGTTTTTTTCATATTGTGCTCCTTCCCTGCAAAAGAAAATCCCCCACCTTCTGCATGTACTACCAGCAGAAAGTGAGGGCGTAATACTGACACATATTTATCTCATAAATGCCATAAATTTGTTACTGGAAATTTCTAGTGGATCCACTTTCCATCTGTTCCAACCTGATAACCATCCGGCGTTGTGGTATTTTTCAACATTGCACCTAACACACGCAAATAAACAATGCAAGTTCGTTAATGTTGTATTATTTTCATTGAGAAATTTTTGTTAACTGATTGGTCAGAATAACATTACAAGCATTTACCAAGCAATATTCCGCCATTTTTAGTGCAAAATGTGACAAATTCAGCTCCAAATTAAAAAAAGATCTTTCGGTTCACTCAAGAACTCAGAAAGATCTTTTCTGTCAGCTTTAATAAAACGGAAACATCACCGGAAGCAAAAAGATGCTCATGACCGCGATCACAATCGCCAGCGGAGTTCCGCATTTCAAATAATCCCTGATGGTATATCCGCCCGGCTCCATGATCATGATCTGGCACGGTGCTGCCATCGGTGTCATGATGGACACACAGCTTGCGATCAGCACACCCATAACGGCCGCCCGCGGATCTACCCCTATCTTCACGCAGGCTGATGCCACTAGCGGAATGAAGATCGTGTAGGTTGCGAGGTTGGACATGATCTGGGTCAGGATAAACGGGATAATGTAAAATACCGCCATAATAATGTAAGGATTCGTGGTATTGCCCAGCAGGCGGATCATCCAGTCTGCCACCACATCCCCTGCTCCGGTAATACGGATGGCATCAGAGAGTGCCAGCACGCCCGCAAAGAGAAATACCGTTGGCTGATGAATGGAAGCCAGCGCCTCCTGCTCACTCAGTACCCCGGTCAGCACCAGAACTGCTGCGCCCACACAGGCAGATAAATACATCGGAATGCCGATCACATTTTCAAACAGCATGGCACCAATGGTAAGTACGATCACCGCAATGGCCAGCTTTTCCTTTGCAGGGCTCAGCCTGCTGCCGGTATCCTGCTGCTCCAGGGTATCATGGAATTTGCTGTTGTCGATGTCCGGCATCATTTTGTAGCCAATGAATACCATGTAAAGAATGGCCACGACCAGCATCGGGATTCGGGCAATGGTAAAATCCCACACGCCAAAGGGATGCGGTCCGCCCGCCTTTACCATCACATCATTCCAGGTCATATTGCTGGCACCCTGTCCCAGAAACGTCATAGCAGTCGCAATATTGGCGATTGCCATGGTCGGGTACAGAAGCTTGCTGCGGCTCACGCCGATCTCCGCGGAGATTCCCACCAGAAGCGGGATCATGATCGCTGCTGTTGCGGTTGCGCTGGTCACACAGCCCAGAAATCCCGATACCAGAGATGAAAAGAAGATCAGGACCGGCAGGTTGTTCTTATAGCGTACCACTACGCTCTGAGCCTTGTCTAACAGGCTGGTCTTGGTCAGACCTGCGCCGATCACGAACATGGCAACGAACATGACCACGTTGGTATTGATGAAACCGCTGAGTGCCGCCGTCGGCTCCATCACGCCGGTAAAGATCAGCGAGAGGATGATCCCGGTGGAAATAATGGAGAACGGGATCCTGCCGGAAATAAATGCAATGATCGTGCACAGCAGGATGATGAGGGTAATCTCTAAAGGTGACATACTGTATTTTCCTCCGTACAATTTTTATCGTTAATCATTGTACCGCAGAAAAAACAGAAAGTACATTTTCACATTTTTGATAAATATCAACTATAATTCCACATTCGCATTATTTCAGCTCCTGATGCACCAACTCACACAAGGCTGTGATTTCTGTCTTCATCTGGCTGTATTTCGATGACACCACGCACAGCTCCCGGTAAACAGGACTGAGGCCCACAGAAAGCGGCATTACCTTATCCTCCTGAAAACTGTTAAAGATCATGTGATCCGTGGTCACCATAACTGCCCCGTTATAAGCAACACAAACCAGCCCGGTCCGGGTGGCCTCAAACTGATATGCGATGTTTGGTGTCAGTCCACAGGAGGCATACAGGTTATCAGCCAGCCGCCGGAAGGAGGAACCAGGCATCAGCATGACATTGGGCTCTCCGGCACACTCCTCCAGAGATACCCAGGGATAGGAAAATCCTTCTTTCGGCTTTGCCTTTTCTCGCAGCGGATGCTCTGCGCCAACAGCCAGGACTGCCTCGCAGGTGTGGACCTTATCATAATCCAGGCCCGTCTCCCGCTCTCCCACAATGGCGATCACCACATCCAGACTCTGGTTTTTCAGCATCGTGATCAGGGCATCCACATTCGTCTCATGAATACTGATGCGAATCCCCGGCAGACGTTTTTTCAGCTCCGGCAGCACAGAACGCAGCATGTGCTCCACCAGATTCGGCTGCACTCCGAGTCGCAGGATTCCACGGCTTGCACAGGAAATACTTTCCATCTCCTGCCCCATCTCATGGTATATTTTTTCAATTTCCATGCATTTCTGAATATAATACTCACCGGCCTTCGTCGGCACAAATTTCTTTCCGATCCGGTGAAACAGCTTCACCTGCAGTTGTTCCTCCAGAGTGATGACATATTTGCTCAGCGCAGACGGAGTGATAAACAGATTCTCCGCTGCACTGGTAATGCCGCCGCACCGGGCCACCTCCAGGATATATTCTACATTCCGGTCCATATGCTCCTATTCCTCCGTGTTTCATATTTTTCTGTGCCTGTCCGCTGAAACATTGCCTGCTCACGATCATCTGCATCCATCATACCACATTTTCCCTGTTTTCCATCATTTGACTTTTTTCTTTTATCCGATATAATAAGTTCATTATAGAAACCGTTCATCGTAAACAAGAAGGAGTGACCCCATGGAATTACTGCAATTACGATACTTTCTGGTGGCAGCCCGGTACCAGCATATCACCAAAGCCGCCGAACACCTGCGCATCGCCCAGCCTGCTCTTTCCCAGTCGATCCACCGTCTGGAGGCAGAGCTTGGAGTTCCGCTTTTTAACCGGCAGAACCGGAGCATTGAGTTAAACGAAAACGGACATTTTCTTCAGCAGAGACTCATCCCCATCTTAAACAGCCTGGACCAGCTCCCGGAGGAGCTTCGAAAAGGCAAATACCAGATGACCCACACCATCCATCTGCGCCTGCTATCCGCTTCTTCCCTGATCACCAGCCGCATCATTGCCTACCGCAGCCTTCACCCGGAGGTGAACTTTCAGCTCTATCAGAATCCGGACCAGGATGATAACTTTGACTTATGCGTATCTGCCCGGAGAGCCGACACCCTTTCGGAACACAGCGCCCACAATGACTTTGCAGACGATGTGATGGTCATGCTGGAGGAGGAACTGTATCTGGCGGTTCCCGCCCTCTCCGATTTTGGCCGGAAAACAACAATCCGCCTCTCTGATACCAGAGACGCGGATTATATCTGCCTTGCCGGTTCCCGCCCGATCAGGCAGATCACCAACAGCTATTTTGAAGAGGAGGGATTTTCTCCTCATATTGTATTTGAAAGTGACACCACGGAATCGGTGCGCAACCTGATCGCCGCCGGTATGGGAATCGGCTTCTGGCCCCAGCATTCCTGGGGAACCATCCCAGAAAAACTGACAGACTCCCCGGAACAGTTTCCAGTCCGGCTGCTTCATGTGGAAGACCGGGTCTGCCGCCGCCAGATCACGCTGACCCGCTCCGAAAAAGGACGGGGCAATCCCGTTGTCACGGATTTCTGTGATTTTCTTATGTGCCAGAAGTAGTCCGCTGTATCCCAGAGGTTCCCGGCACTTTGCACCCTGAAAAGCCTTTTATCATTTACAGTCCATTATAATAACTGCCCTTTTGCTGGCTGGCTTTCAGCCTGCTTAAGGCTCTCGCCATGGAAGCTCTGGACATCTGGTATTCCCGGATGCTCTGCTTCTGACGAAGCTGTTCCTTCGCCCGCTCCAGAGCCTGACGTGCCCGCACCTGGTCGATATCCTCCGGGCGCTCTGCCGTATCCACCACAACGGTCACACGGTTGTTGGCCACCTGGACAATGCCGAGTCCGACTACTGCCCGGTGCCATTCGGTTTCCTCAGGAACACGAAACCGGAGTTCGCCCTCCTGGGTAGCCAGGATCATGGCTTCCCGGTGCGGAAGGATCCCCACCTCTCCATCATGAGCCGGCACTACCAGAGTCTCACAGCTTCCGTCAAAAAATATGTGGTCACTGGCTATAACCTTAAGCCAGAATGTCGTCATGGTTCCCGCTCCCTTCTGATCTGAACTGCCAGGCCTCATCCTGGCTTTTTTTCTGCATACTCAAACCCTACGCCTCTGTGCTCCGCTCCATCTTATGTGCTTTCTCCACTACCTCGTCAATCGTTCCGACATTGAAGAAGGCAGTCTCCGGATAGGCATCCATCTCTCCGCTGATGATGGCCTTGAAGCCGCGGACGGTCTCCTTAACCGGAACATATTTGCCCGGAATTCCGGTAAAATTCTCGGCTACATGGAACGGCTGGGACAGGAACCGCTGGATCTTTCTGGCACGGCTGACCGTCAGCTTGTCCTCATCGGACAGCTCCTCCATGCCCAGGATCGCGATGATATCCTGCAGCTCCTTATATTTCTGAAGCATCTCCTTGACCTGGTTGGCTACCTGGTAATGCTCCTTTCCCACCACATCCTCCTCCAGAATACGGGAAGAAGATTCCAGCGGGTCCACTGCCGGATAGATGCCCTGCTCCACGATCTTTCTGGACAGCACCGTAGTGGCATCCAGATGTGCGAAGGTGGTGGCGGGAGCCGGGTCCGTCAGGTCGTCGGCCGGTACATATACAGCCTGAACCGAGGTAACGGAACCGTTCTTTGTGGAAGCGATCCGCTCCTGCAGTCCGCCCAGATCAGTAGCCAGGGTCGGCTGGTATCCGACCGCAGACGGCATCCGTCCCAGCAGCGCTGATACCTCAGACCCCGCCTGGATAAAACGGAAAATGTTATCAATGAACAGCAGCACATTCTGATGCTCCACATCACGGAAATACTCTGCCATGGTAAGTCCGGTCTCGGCAACCCGCATTCTTGCACCCGGAGACTCATTCATCTGGCCGAATACCAGCGCGGTTTTCTTCAGTACGCCGGACTCGCCCATCTCAGTCCACAGATCGTTTCCTTCACGGGAACGTTCGCCGACACCGGTGAAAATGGAATAACCGCCGTGCTCATTCGCAATGTTGGTGATCAGCTCCTGGATCAGCACCGTCTTACCGACACCGGCACCGCCAAACAGGCCAATCTTACCACCCTTCGCGTAGGGAGCCAGCAGATCAATGACCTTGATGCCGGTCTCCAGCATCTCCGCTACCGGACTCTGGTCCTCGAAGGACGGCGGATCCCGGTGAATGACCCATTTCTGCTCCCCTTCCAGGCTCTCGCCTCCGTCGATGGTCTCGCCCAGCACGTTAAACAGTCTTCCCAGTGTTTTCTCGCCCACCGGTACCTGGATTCCGCTTCCGGTAGCCTCTACCTCCATGTCACGGTGAAGTCCCTCGCTGGCGGAAAGCATCACACACCGGACCACATCTCCGCCGATGTGCTGAGCTACCTCCATCACACAGCGCTTTCCCTGATTCTCTACGACCAGCGCATCCTGAATATGCGGAAGGTTTCCATCCTCAAAAGCCACATCTACCACAGGCCCCATGACCTGTATGATCTTTCCTTTGCTCATGACTTTCTCCTTATCTTATCCTATCGTTTATCTTTTTTTCTTTCTCTGAGCCCGGGCACCGCCCACTACCTCGGTAATCTCCTGGGTAATGGCCGCCTGGCGCAGACGGTTATATTCCATCGACAGCTCAGCCAGCAGCGCCGCCGCATTATCACTGGCGGACTGCATGGCCATCATCCGCTCATTCTGTTCGCTGCAGAAGGACTCCACCAGCGCACCGAATATAAAACCGGTCACATAGTTTGGCACCACATGATCCATAACGGCCTCCGGTGACGGCACCATGCGGATCTCCTCCTGATGGATGACGGACGAAAGGGAAATTCCGCTGAAATCCTCCCGCTTTAACGGGAGGAGCTGCTCCAGCCTGGTCTCCGTCTTCATGCTGTTGACCATCTGGGTATACAAAATCCAGACTTCATCGACCTTGCCTTCCATAAAATCCTCCAGCAGCGTGGAGGCGATGCAGCGGGCCCGGTGCATGGTCGGATTCTGAACCGTGTAATGAAACTGTTCCTCGATCGGAAGCTTCCTGGCTTCAAAATAAGCCCTTCCCAACTCACCCACCACATACAGGCGGTTGTTCTCTCCGGCTCCCATCCATTCCTGAGCCTGCTTTAATACGTTGTGATTGTAGGAACCTGCCAGACCCTTATCTCCGGTGATGACCAGAAGACCCCGCACCCGCTTATCCTCCGGAATATCCTCCCGCTCGTCAAAGTAGGCGTGGCGGGTATCCGGTATATGGCGCAGGATCCGGTGGATCAGACTCTGGAGCGTGTAAAAGTAGGGTTCTGTATCCGCCAGAAGTTTTTTGCTCTTCTTCATCTTCGTGGAGGAGATCAGATACATGGCACTGGTGATCTTTCTGGTGTCCTGAATGCTCTTTATTCGGCTCTGGATCTCTCTTGCGTTTGCCATACTGCCTCCTTGAACTCCTTCGCAGCCGCGGTGATCCGCTCTGCCAGCTCATCACTCAAAACCTTTGTTTCTGCCAGCTCCTTTTCGATCTCCGGATGATGGTTCGCAAACCATTCCAGCATGCTCATCTGGAACTCCTTAATCCGCTCCACAGCCACATCCAGCATTGCCCGGTGGGTTGCCGCACAGAGGGTGATGACCTGCTCCGGCATGGACAGCGGGCGCCCCAGGGGCTGTTTCAGAAGCTCCATCAGGCGTTTCCCGTAGGCAAGCTGTTCCTTGGTGGTCTCATCCAGATCTGAACTGAACTGGGTAAATACCTCCATCTCCCGGTACTGAGCCAGGTCGATACGGATGCTTCCGCTGGCCTTCTTCATGGCCTTAGTCTGAGCTGCGCCGCCTACACGAGATACGGAAAGTCCCACGTTGACCGCCGGACGCTGGCCGGAGAAGAACAGATCGCTCTCCAGGAAAATCTGGCCGTCGGTGATGGAAATAACGTTGGTCGGAATGTAGGCCGACACATCACCTGCCTGGGTTTCAATGATCGGCAGTGCCGTGATGGAACCGCCGCCCTGGGCGTCGCTTAAGCGGCTGGAACGCTCCAGTAGTCTGGAGTGCAGATAGAACACGTCGCCCGGATACGCCTCACGCCCCGGAGAACGCTCCAGCAGCAGAGACAATGCACGGTAAGCGACCGCATGCTTAGAGAGATCATCGTAGACGATGAGCACATCCTTTCCCTGATGCATGAAAAACTCTGCCATCGCCGTACCTGCATAAGGAGCCACATACTGAAGCGGTGCCGGGTCACTGGCGGTGGAAGCCAGCACAATGCTGTATTCCATAGCGTCGTGGGTCTTTAAGGTATTTACCAGCTTGGCAATGGTAGAAGCCTTCTGGCCGATGGCCACATAGATGCAGATCACGCCTTTGCCCTTCTGGTTTAACATGGTGTCTACGGCAATAGAAGTCTTACCGGTCTGGCGGTCGCCGATGATCAGCTCACGCTGTCCCCGTCCGATCGGGAACATGGAATCAATGGCCAGGATGCCGGTCTCCATCGGTTCACTGACGGATTTCCGGTCCACAATGCCCGGCGCCTCTGCCTCGACCGGAAGCCAGTCTTCCTCCTTCGCCGGTCCGAGACCGTCGATCGGCTCGCCCAGGGCATTGACCACGCGGCCTAAAAACGCGCTTCCCACCGGGACACCGGCCCGCTTCTTCGTCCGGGTTACCCGGCTTCCCTCTACGATCTCCGTATCCTTTCCAAACAGGATACAGCCAATCTCATTTTTCCGGATATCCTGTACCATGCCTTTTACGCCGCACTCGAATATCACGATTTCCCCGTACATGGCATGATCGATGCCATATACAATGGCAATTCCATCGCCCACCCAGATGACGGTTCCGGTTTCCTGGATTTTCCCTGCGTGAGCGTCAAAATCTTCAATCTCTCCTTTTATGATGGAGATGATCTCCTGAGAACTGATTGTACTCATCTTCTGTCTCCTATTTCGTTTCTTCGTAACTGTTCCGTACCTTTCCAGTCACGTTCCTTCAAACATCTGCCTGAGCTGCCCGCTCAGACTGTAGTCATATTCCAGATCCCCGGTCTGCAGCACAAAGCCCCCGATCAGCTCCGGCGCTTCCTCCATAGACAACTCCACACTGTTCTTTCCATAGGACCTGCACAGGTGCGCCTTCATGGCCTCCACCTCTGCTGCATCCGGCTCTGTCACATAGCGGAGCTTCGCAGAAAGAATACCTGCGGCCTCACGGCTCTTCTCATCCCGGATCTGAAGGATGTCCTCCATCTGGTCAATACATCCGGCCTCACAGACCTTCTTCAGGAAATTCCGCATGCCCAGGGAAAAATCCGGACTCTGAAAAACCCGGTCGATGATGACTTCCTTCCGGGTCTGCCGAACCACCGGACTTTTCAGAACCTGCGCAAGCTGCGGATTTTCCTTCAGTAGGTTTTCGCAGGTCCGGACCATGTTCTCCGGAAGCTTCAGCTCATACAATACGGTTCCGTAAAGTCTTGCCTGGTCAGTCATGCTGCGTTTCCCCCGTATCTGCCAGAAATGCCGCAAACCGCTTCCGGTCTGCTTCCCGGCTGCTGTTTTCCTTCAGAAGCTTTTCTGCCGCATCCGCAGCCAGTTTCTTTGTCTGCGTCTGAAGCTCTCTTAAGGTCTTTTCCCTCTCCAGGCCGATCATCCGTTCAGCCTGTTCCAGCTTCTTCGCTGCGTCCGCATCTGCCTGCTGCAGAATCCTTTCGTATTCTGTTCTGGCCATCTTCTTCGCGTCTTCCAGGATCCGTCCGGCCTGATCCTCTGCTTCCCGCAGGGAGCCCTCATACTGCTCTTTTAACTGCATGGCCTCCTGCTTTTCGCCGACGGCATCATTTAAATCTGCCTCCACCTGCGCCTGCCGCTTTTCCATGATCTCCATCAGCGGCTTCATAAGGAAATGTTTCAGGAACAGATACAGCACCAGAAGGTTGATGACCGTAAAGGCAATATTCCAAAAATTTATATTTAACATAGTACCTGCCCTTCTCTGCTTCCGTATCGTTTGTTATTTCAGGAAGAGGATGATCAGAAGACCGATTACGAAGCCATAAATTGCAGTAGCCTCTGCCAGCGCACAGCCAAGAAGAAGCGCCTTGGTGATCTTGCCATCTGCCTCCGGCTGTCTTGCGATAGCATCTACAGCCCTGGAGGTTGCAAGTCCGATTCCGATTCCTGCTCCGACACCTGTGATAACTGCTGCTGCAGCACCGATTGCGATTAATCCTGACATAATTCTTTTCTCCTTTTCTCTCTCGTTTTTTAGCCTTTTACCGGCGGCCCGGCGCTTTCGCCCTTACTCGACCGCCTCTTTTATATATAATGATGTGAGGAACACAAAGACATACGCCTGGATCACTCCATCAAATATATCAAAATATCCGCTGAAAGGAAGCGGAACCACCACCGGAAGCAGATACTTGATCAGCGCCATGACAACGACCGCGCCAAGCACATTTCCGAATAACCGCATGCACAGTGACAGTGGCCGGATGAACAGCTCCAGCACATTGATGGGCGCAATGATCGGGATCGGCTCCGCGAAGCTTTTGATCCATCCTTTCACACCCCGTTTCCGGATTCCCGCTGCCTCCACCAGAATAATACTCATCACCGCCAGGGAAGCCGTCACATTCAGATCCTTCGTCGGGGATTTGAAGCCCAGAAGTCCGATCATGTTTGCAATGGCAATGTAAAGCATCACTGTGATAAGATACGGGATATAGGCTTTTCCGTCTTCTCCCAGAAGATCCGCAAAGAACCGGTAGAGAAATGTAAATCCACTCTCCAGCGCTGCCTGCTTCTTTCCGATCTGCCGCAGCTTCAGGCCCTTCACCAGAATCAGCGAGCCGATCATCATGATGGCCATGATGATCCAGGTCACCACCACCGACTCCAGCACCGGAATGCCGCCAAACAAAGGAATGGTAAATACCGTGTTGCAGTTTAATTCCTCCATCAGGGATTCCACCAGCTTGTCCATACATTCACACTCCTTTCTCTTTCGTTCCGTCCGTAATTATAAGCATCTGGATTTTTCATATCAATTTCCATTTTCTTATCAATACATAACATTTACGTTATTAACTGAAATTTTGCACAATTTTCTTGCTTATCTGGTGCAATATTGGGAGTTTTTTCAAAAGATGTTTCGATTTCGTTAAAAAAATGGAAGCTGTATTTTCTTCTGATTCGAAAATACAGCTTCCATTTTTTGTGAATTTTGGTAAATTTTTTATGATGCAGCAG
>CAVIRL010000086.1:0-11444 GCA_963645005.1 Prevotella sp. P5-108 | reverse complement strand
TCCTCCACCGACATGCAAGCATGTCGTGGACTCAGACTTTTGACACTGTAACCAATGTTAAGCCTCTGTGTCTTCGCTGACAGTTGTAGCGGATGCTTCTGCGGCAGCGGCCTCCTCTTTTTCGACCGGTGCATCCTCAACGGTGATATTCTCTGCCTTATCAGCGGCTTCTGTCAGTTTCTCAGCGGTTCCTTCCATAGCATCGGATACAGTTTCCGCTGCGCTTTCCATGGCATCGGCTGTTTTGATGACAGTGTCTTCTACAGCGCTCTCTGCTTTTTCTAACGTATCTTCGGCAGCGGCGGTAGCCTTCTGGGCACCGTCTCTTGCAACGCTGACGGCTTCACGAGTATTGTCTGCTACGATAGCAGCAGCATCTTTTACCATATTTTTGGCAGCGCTGGCAGCATCTTTCGCAGCATTCATCATGTCTCCGGCAGCTACCAGGAATTCATCCTTGTCTGCGTGGAGAGAAACGTAGTTGCGGCTCATGGTGCTGTCCGGCACCTCGGTGTCGTCCTCATCTTCAAAATCGTGGAAGTCTTCATCCAGTTCCTTATTAAAAGACCGGTATTTCGTCAGGTAAGAAATGCCGGCGGCAGCAGCGCCTGCAACAGTTAAGAGGGCTGCCAGTTTTCCAAAAGCTTTTTTTGCCATACCCCTGTACTCCTTTCTTGAGCATCCTTTGTAAAAATATTCTAATACGAACAGAAGAAAAAGAAAAGGGGAAACTTATAAAAAATAGATAAAATTAGCACTCAACACTTGACAGTGCTAACAACTCGTGCTATAAATGGTAATGTACATCAGAGAGGGAATCAAATAAGGCCCTCAAAAAGAAAAGCAACTGCTTCCAATATGGGTGCATATGGGTGCAGCTGCGAAAAATATTCGATGTAAGGAGGAGTTATCCATGAAATTAGTACCGTTATTTGATCGGGTTGTATTAAAACAGCTTGTAGCAGAGGAGACTACCAAGTCCGGTATCGTACTTCCGGGCCAGGCAAAGGAGAAACCGCAGCAGGCAGAAGTTATAGCAGTAGGTCCTGGCGGTGTGGTTGACGGCAAAGAGATTACTATGCAGGTAAAAGCAGGTGACAAGGTTATCTACTCCAAGTACTCTGGAACCGAAGTAGAGGTTGACGGCGAGAAGTACGTTGTTGTAAAGCAGAATGATATTCTGGCAGTAATCGAGTAAACATCTCATATATTATTATTTGAAACTGGAGGAAATTGAATCATGGCAAAGCAGATTAAATATGGCGTAGAAGCCAGAAAAGCCCTGGAAGCAGGCGTAAATCAGTTAGCAGACACTGTTCGTGTAACCCTTGGACCGAAGGGAAGAAACGTTGTTCTTGACAAATCCTTCGGTGCTCCGCTCATCACCAACGATGGTGTGACCATCGCAAAAGAGATCGAGCTGGAAGATCCGTTTGAGAACATGGGCGCGCAGCTGGTTAAGGAGGTAGCAACCAAGACCAACGATGTAGCAGGTGATGGCACCACCACCGCAACCGTTCTGGCCCAGGCTATGATCAACGAAGGCATGAAGAACCTGGCAGCAGGTGCTAACCCGATCGTATTAAGAAAAGGTATGAAGAAAGCTACGGAGGCGGCTGTTGAAGCTATCGCAAAGATGAGTCAGCCGATCACCGGCCGTGACAGCATCGCACGTGTTGCATCCATTTCCGCAGCAGACGATGAAGTCGGCGAGATGGTAGCAGATGCTATGGAGAAGGTCTCCAAAGACGGCGTTATCACCATTGAGGAGTCCAAGACCATGAAGACCGAGCTTGACCTGGTAGAAGGTATGCAGTTTGACCGTGGTTATGTATCCGCTTACATGTGCACCGATATGGATAAGATGGAAGCAAATCTGGATGATCCGTACATCCTCATCACCGATAAGAAGATTTCCAACATCCAGGAGATCCTTCCGGTTCTGGAGCAGATCGTACAGTCTGGTTCTAAACTGCTGATCGTAGCAGAGGATATCGAGGGTGAGGCTCTGACCACCCTGATCGTTAACAAGTTAAGAGGAACCTTCACCGTTGTAGGTGTGAAAGCACCGGGTTACGGCGACAGAAGAAAAGAAATGTTAAAAGACCTGGCTATCCTGACCGGCGGTACGGTTATCTCCGAGGAGCTTGGCCTGGAACTGAAAGATACCACCATGGAGCAGCTTGGCCGCGCGAAATCTGTTAAGGTACAGAAAGAGAACACCGTCATCGTTGATGGTTACGGCAAGAAAGAGGAAATCGCAGCAAGAGTTGCACAGATCCGTGCACAGATCGAGGAGACCACTTCTGAGTTCGATAAAGAAAAACTGCAGGAGCGCCTTGCAAAGCTGGCAGGCGGCGTTGCAGTGATCCGTGTCGGCGCAGCAACTGAGACTGAGATGAAAGAAGCAAAACTCCGTATGGAGGATGCTCTGTCTGCAGCAAGAGCAGCAGTAGAGGAAGGCATCATCGCAGGCGGCGGTTCTGCATATGTACACGTAACTCAGGAAATCAAGTCTGTTGTAGACGCTCTTGAGGGTGATGAGAAGACCGGCGGCAAGATCATCCTGAAAGCTCTGGAAGCTCCGCTGTTCCACATCTCCGCAAACGCAGGCCTGGAAGGCTCCGTTATCATCAACAAGGTAAAAGAGTCTCCGGTAGGCTACGGCTTTGATGCATACAAGGAAGAGTATGTAGACATGATCAAGGCTGGTATCCTTGATCCGGCTAAGGTAACCAGAAGCGCACTGCAGAACGCAACCAGCGTAGCATCCACTCTTCTGACCACCGAATCCGTAGTAGCCAACATCAAAGAAGAGACCCCGGCCATGCCGGCAGGCGGCGGTATGGGAGGAATGATGTAGTGAGCACAAATGAAAAATAAGCGGCTGCGCAGCAGACATTTATTTTTCATGCGCCACTAACGAACGAATCTCCTGCGTCAGCAGGAAAATGAACGCGAAAGCGCGGGTTCGTGAGTGGACCACTCGGCAGGCAACAACCAATCCAATAAACCTACAGGCGAATCAGCCACCTTCAAGCGGCTGATTCGCCTGCTTTTTATTTCATAAGAAATTGCGTCTTATGAAACTAGAAACATACATGCGGACAAATTCCTTTTAATAGTATTTGACAAGCGGACAGAAATTTGCTACAATATGCAATTAATAAGTCTAATAGATTCAACGGCATCGAAATATTAGCTCTGCTAATAATAAAATCACGATTGTCTCTGAATCTTTATGAACACAAAACCAAAGAAAGAGAGGAAACGAATAATGGGTACAATTATTGGTGAGGGCATTACGTTTGACGATGTGCTCCTGGTGCCGGCTTATTCCCAGGTTATTCCGAATCAGGTAGATGTTAGCACTTATCTGACCAAGAAGATCAAACTGAACATTCCGCTTATGAGTGCGGGCATGGATACCGTTACAGAACACCGTATGGCAATTGCCATGGCGCGTCAGGGCGGTATCGGTATCATCCACAAGAATATGTCGATTGAAGCGCAGGCAGAGGAAGTAGATAAGGTAAAACGTTCAGAGAATGGTGTCATCACAGATCCCTTTTTCCTCTCCCCGGAGCATACATTAAAGGACGCAGACGAGCTTATGGCGAAGTTCCGCATCTCCGGTGTGCCGATCACAGAGGGCCGCAAGCTGGTTGGGATCATCACCAACCGTGACTTGAAGTTTGAGGAGGATTTCTCCAAGAAGATCAAAGAGTGCATGACCTCCGAGCATCTGGTTACCGCAAAAGAGGGCATTACCCTGACAGAAGCAAAACGTATCCTTGCCAAGGCAAGAGTGGAGAAGCTTCCGATCGTGGATGATGATTTCAACTTAAAGGGACTTATCACGATCAAAGATATTGAGAAGCAGATCAAATACCCGCTGTCCGCAAAGGACGAACAGGGACGGCTGCTCTGCGGTGCTGCTGTTGGTATTACCGCAAATGTTCTGGAGCGCGTAGAGGCTCTGGTAAAGGCTCATGTAGATGTAGTTGTTCTGGATTCCGCTCATGGACATTCTGAGAACGTTCTGCGCTGTGTCAGAATGATCAAGGAAGCTTACCCGGATCTGCAGGTGATCGCAGGAAACGTAGCAACCGGCGAGGCAACCAAGGCCCTGATCGAGGCTGGCGTGGACGCAGTTAAGGTTGGTATCGGACCTGGTTCCATCTGTACCACCCGTGTGGTTGCAGGTATCGGTGTTCCGCAGATTACTGCTGTTATGGACTGCTACGCAGTTGCAAAAGAGTATGGTATCCCGATCATCGCAGACGGCGGTATCAAGTACTCCGGTGACATCACCAAGGCTATCGCTGCAGGCGGCAATGTCTGCATGATGGGAAGCCTGTTCGCCGGCTGTGACGAGAGCCCGGGAACCTTCGAACTGTATCAGGGCAGAAAGTACAAGGTTTACCGCGGAATGGGCTCCATTGCAGCAATGGAGAACGGCAGCAAGGACCGTTATTTCCAGACTGACGCAAAGAAGCTGGTTCCGGAAGGCGTTGAGGGCCGTGTGGCATACAAGGGCCTGGTAGAGGATACCGTATTCCAGATGCTCGGCGGACTTCGTTCCGGCATGGGCTACTGCGGAGCCAAGGACATCCCGACCTTACAGGCAACCGGACGTTTTGTAAAGATTTCCGCAGCCTCCTTAAAAGAGAGCCATCCGCATGACATCCACATTACCAAAGAGGCTCCGAACTACAGCGTAGACGAATAAAAACGTTAAGAATCAAACAAGATAAAGAACCAGAATACCGCCGTGTTTTACATGGCGGTATTTTTGTGTTATACTGAAAACACGGAAAATCATGCTGCTGTTTGAACAATGTGTGAATAGCAATAAAAAATATGCCTGAATGGTGGCATTGCCAGAAAAATTATGGTACAATTTAACGAGCGCGATTGAGTGACTGTGTCACAAGAACGGGCTATGTTTTGATAGAAGATGGAGAACGCTTTATGCTGAATGAAGATAAGATCAAACTTATGACAAGCATTGCCATGTTTGAAAAACGGGAGGGGAAACATATCTTTCCGGCAAACCGTTATTTCCGCAGTGATTATATCAGCGTCCGGATGCTCCGCTCGTTTTTTGCCTATACGGTCTGCTTCATTTTATGTGCCATGATGTGGGTGCTTTACAGCATGGAGCAGCTTTTAAATATGATGGAACTGGACGCGGTAGCAGGGGCAGCCAGAACAGGCGCTGTTTTGTATGCGGCAGGCCTGATCCTGTATCTGATCATTACCTGGTTTGTCAGCGGCAGGCGCTATGAATATGCAAGGCGCGGCATGCGTGTCTATATTGCAAAACTGAAAAGACTGGAAAAACGGTATGATTTTCAGAACCGTACCAGAGAACTGACAAAGGAGGGCAGCCGCTATGATGATGTTTCTCGTACTTAAAGAACGGCTGAAATCATTTTACGGAAAATACGCGACACTGGTCAACGGTGTGATCAAATTTATCTACAGTCTGGCGGCTATGGCGCTGCTGAACAGCAATATCGGTTACCGCACAGAGCTTACCGGTCCGGTGGCCATGGCAGCGGTGGCCTTTGTGAGCGCGTTCCTTCCTTATGGTGCCATCGGGTTTCTGCTGGGAGCAGTGATGCTGGCGCATATCTACGCAGTATCTATGGAGACTGCGCTCATTGCAGCCGTTGTCCTGATCATATTAATTCTGCTGTATTATGGTTTTCAGCCGGGGGACAGCTTCTGGCTGGTCCTCACGCCCATGGCGTTTTTGCTGAAAATTCCGTTTGCAGTGCCGCTTCTGGCAGGATTATCCGGAAGCCTTCTTACCGTGATTCCGGTAGGAAGCGGAGTAGTGGTTGCCTTCATTATTTCTTATGTAAAACAGAATGCGGGGGTACTGACCAATGACGCATCCGTGGATATCACCCAGAAGTTTGTGCAGATCATCCGGAGTCTTCTTTCCAATCAGGAGATGATGGTTATGATCATGGTGTGTGTGGTTGGTATTCTTTGCGTGTATCTGCTCCACAATATGTCACTGGATTACGCGTGGGAGATCGCCATTGTGACCGGAACCATCGCACAGCTTGCGGCGGTATTTGTGGGAGATTTTCTGTTTCATGTATCCATGCCGGTGCCGCAGCTTCTGATCGGAGCGCTGGTTTCCCTGGCAGTGGCATTGCTGTATCATTTCTTCGTATTTACTGTGGATTATACACGGACAGAATATGTACAATATGAAGATGACGATTACGTATACTATGTAAAAGCAGTTCCCAAAGTAGCAGTTGCGCGGACAGATGTAAAGGTACAGCGTATCAATAATCCGGTGCGCGGCAAACATGACCGCGGAGCGGAAGACTACAGGGAACGCAGGTAAGCGAAAGCAGGCAGAAGTGCCTGAGGCGGACTGCCTGCAGCATTGTGAGAAGAGCACGATGGGATATCGTTAAGAAAGAGAGGATCAGGTATGACTGGCATTTTCCAGGATTTGGAGATGGCTTTTCAGGGCATGCGCTCCTGGATTTCCTTTTTGCCAAGAATTACATTTTCAAATATAACCGAGATCATCATACTGACGATCCTGGTTTATTACGCACTTTTATGGTTTAAGAGTACCAAGGCCTGGTATCTGCTGCGGGGAATTGCCATGATCATGGCCTTTGCGGTAGCAGCAGCAATCTTTCACTGGGATACGATTTTATGGATCCTTGGAAGAACAGGCGGTATCGCGGTAACGGCACTGGTGATCATATTCCAGCCGGAGCTGCGAAAAGCACTGGAGCAGCTTGGAAGCCGGAATCTGATTTCGGAACTGTTTTCTTTCGATGATAACCGGGAAAATCAGGGATTTTCAGACCGCACGGTCAATGAGATCGTGAAGGCAACCTTCGAAATGGCCAAAGTGAAGACAGGCGCCCTAATAGTCATTGAACGCAACGTTTCCCTGAAGGAGATCGAACGTACCGGTATCGAGATCAACGGACTGGTCAGCAGCCAGCTTCTGATCAATATTTTTGAACATAACACTCCGCTTCATGATGGCGCGGTAGTGATCCGCGGCAACCGTGTGACTGCGGCAACCTGTTATCTGCCATTGTCCGACAACATGACGATCAGCAAGGATCTGGGAACCAGACACCGCGCGGCAGTCGGCATCAGTGAGGTGACAGACAGCCTTACGGTGGTAGTTTCGGAGGAGACCGGAAGGGTTTCTGTGGTGGAGAATGGCGGCCTGAGAAAGATTGCAACAGCGGATGAACTGAGAAAAGCGCTGGCTGTAGCGGAGCCTCAGGAAGAAACCAACGGAACACTGTTAAAGATCTGGAAGGGAAAGCGCAGAAATGAAAGAAAAACTGATAAATAATCTTGGACTTAAGATTCTTTCCTGTTTTCTGGCTTTTTTTGTATGGCTGGTCGTTGTAAACGTCTCGAATCCGGAGGTGACCGGAAGCAAGGAAGTCCCGCTGGAGATCGTGAACGAGCAGGTGCTGACCAAAGCAGGAAGAACCTATGAACTGGGCGGAAAGGATACGGTGACGGTATACTTTGATGTACGGACCAAGGATGCCGCCAAAATCCGTTCCTCAGATTTCCGTGCCTATGTAGATCTGGCCGAACTTTACGATGTGACCGGATCCGTACAGGTTAAAATTGAAGTACTGAACAACAAGGAACTGGTATCCAATGCGGAGAGCCGGCCGGGAGTCGTACGCATTCAGACGGAAGAACTGCAGAGCAAACAGTTCTCCCTGATCATGAACACCTATGGAAATCTGGCAGAAGATTATGCCATCAACAAGGCGATCCTGACGCCGGATCATGTCATGGTGGAAGGTCCGACCTCTCAGGTTGGCCTGATCAATCATGTCGGAATTGAACTGAATGTAAACGGTCTGGAGAGCGGAACGGATGGCACGGCAGAGCCGGTATTTTACGATGCCAATGGCAATGAGATCACGGTCAGTGACCGGGTAAGCGTAAGTCCGGCCGAAATTCAGTACAGCCTGGAAATCAGCAAGGTGAAGAACCTGCCGCTGGATTTTGAAGTAACAGGAACAGCGGCCTCCGGCTATCAGTATACGGGGGTGGAGTGCAGCGTTAAGAGTGTTTCCGTGCTGGGACTCAAAAACAGTCTGGCATCCGTCAACAAGATCACGATTCCTTCTTCCGTACTCAGTGTGGCGGGAGCAACTCAGGATAAGGTTGTGACCGTCAACCTGAATGATTATCTTCCAGAGGATGTAAGCCTGGCGAATGCGGATGACGCGAATGTCACCATCCGGCTAAAGGTGGAACAGCTTACAACCAGAACGATTACTCTGGATGAGTCGGATATTTCCATGGAGAATGGTGCAGATTATTACCATTACCATCTGTCTCCGGCGCGGATCGAGGTGAAGCTGCAAGGGCTGAAGGAAGACTTGGATACGTTAAAACCGGCGGATTTAAAGGCAGCGATCAATCTGTCCGGCATGCAGCTGGGCACCCATGCCGGCACCTTGAACATGGGCGGTCTTGGCAAAAACTTTAAGCTTTTGTCTGTTTCTGCATTCAATGTGGAAGTGACGGCAGGCGGTCCGGCGGCACAGCTGGAGCAGACTGTCGAGGCAGAAGAAGAAACGACGGAAACGGATTCCACTACGGAAAACGACAATACCAAAACAGAGGCAACAGAGACGAGCGGCGCAAACGCCGGCTGACAGAAAGAGGGATAACATGGTAAGCAGAAAAATTGTTATCAAAAATGTATCAGGACTTCATCTTCGCCCGACCGGGGTGCTTTGCAATGAAGCCATCAAGTACAAATCATCCATCAAATTTCACTTTGGCAATACCACAGCCAACGCCAAAAGTGTGCTCAGTGTACTGGGCGCCTGTATCAAATGCGGTGACGAAGTAGAGTTCATCTGCGAAGGTCCGGATGAGCAGGAAGCCCTGGACGGTGTCATTGGAGTGATCGAGAGCGGACTGGGAGAGTAAAAAGACCACAGGGAGATGATATCCGAGGAAGCTGATTCCACGGTTTCATATACAAATAAATAATTAATAAGGAGGACGTATCATGTTAAAAGGTACTAACGCTTCTTCCGGTATTGGCATTGGGAACGCCATGATCGTAGAAGAAAAGGAACTGGTGATCAAAAGGGAGATTGTTACAGATACAGCAGCGGAAGTCGGGCGTTTTAAGGGAGCGCTTGACGCTACACTTAAGAAAACCGAGGAGCTTGCAGCAGATCTTGCAACCAGGGTAGGGGAGAAGGAAGCAGAGATCATGCAGGGGCACATGATGCTTCTGATGGATCCGATGCTGACCGGCGAGATTGAGACGGCCATCACCGGAGAGGGCATCTGTGCGGAGTATGCCATTGAGCAGGTCTGCACCACCTATGCCGATATGTTTGCGGCTATGGACGACGAGCTGATGCAGCAGAGAGCAACAGACATGCGGGATATCAAGACACGCATGCAGCGGGAACTGCTGGGGGTGGAGAGCGTGGATATTTCATCCCTTCCGGCAGGAACCATCCTGGTAGCAAGGGATCTCACCCCATCCATGACGGCAGGCATTAAGCCGGAGAATGTAGCCGGTATTGTCACCGAGTTTGGCGGCAAGACTTCCCACAGCGCGATCCTGGCCCGCGCCCTGGAGATTCCGGCAGTCGTAGCCGTACCGGATCTGATAGATCAGGTGAAGAATGGCCACGTGATCGTTCTGGATGGCAGTGAGGGCATTGTTTATGTTGATCCGGATCAGGCTGTAGTGGATGAGTTCTCCGCAAAGCGTGAGAAATTCCTGAAAGAGAAGAAAGAACTGGAGCAGTACATCGGAAAGCCGACTGTAACCAAAGACGGCATGCACATTGAACTGGTTGCCAATATCGGAAAGCCGGAGGATCTGGAGAAGGTTCTTCAGTACGACGGAGAGGGCGTTGGCCTGTTCCGTACGGAGTTTCTGTTTATGGACCGCACCGCCATGCCAACCGAGGAAGAGCAGTTTGAGGCTTACAAGACGGTGGCAGAGGGCTTAAAAGGCAGACCGGTCATCATCCGCACCCTCGATATCGGCGGTGATAAAGAAATCCCGTATATGGGCCTTACCAAAGACGAAAATCCGTTCCTGGGTTACCGGGCGATCCGCTTCTGCCTGGATCGCAAGGAAGATGTATACAAGCCTCAGCTTCGTGCCCTGCTCCGGGCCAGCGCCTACGGCAACATTAAGATCATGGTGCCGATGGTGACCTGTATTGAGGAACTGCGTGAGGCAAAGGCTCTGATTGAAGAAATCAAGAAAGAACTGGATGAACAGAACATCCCGTACAAGAAAGACATGGAAGTTGGCATTATGGTGGAGACTGCGGCTGCATCTCTGATGGCAGATGTATTTGCGAAGGAGGCTGCATTCTTCAGCATCGGTACCAATGACCTGACTCAGTACACCATGTCCGTGGACCGCGGAAATGACAAGGTGTCTTACCTGTATTCTACTTTCAATCCGGCAGTGCTGCGCAGCATCAAGCGCATCATCAGCTGTGGACGTGAGGCCGGAATTATGGTGGGCATGTGCGGCGAGGCAGCAAGCGACCCGCTGATGATCCCGCTGCTCCTGGCGTTTGGCTTAAACGAGTTCAGCATGAGCGCATCCGCGATCCTGTATTCCAGAAAGCTGATCAACAGCTACAGTATAGAAGAACTTCAGGCGGTTGCCGACAAGGCCATGAGCTTTGCGACTGCGGCAGAGGTGGAATCCTTCATGAAGGAGTTCGCGGCTGGTCAGGTTTCATAATTTCCGAAAAGTAATACTGGCTGTCACCTGCACCGCAGGCGGCAGCCATTTATAAAAAAGAAACAACAACTTTCACATGAGGAGAGACGATCATGGCAGTTTATCTTATCTGTTATCTGGCATCTTATATACTGGCCCGGTTTGGTCATTACCTGATATCCGGCATTCTGCTTCTGGCAGCGGCGGTCTGGCTTTATATGGAGGACTACCGGAAATATAAGAACCTGATCCATCTGCGTGGTCTGTTCTCTCTGTTCTGGGTAGGCGGAGAGGGTCTGTCCTGTTTAAAACTAAGCAGCCTGCAGACAGACTGGTCTGGCAAGACCTGGTTTTGCCTGTTCCTTGCATACATAGGCTTCTGGCTGGTATTTGAAATACTGGTCCGCATGTATGGCTCCGGTTACGATGGCTATGGCCGCTGGAGAAGCTTCTCCGGTGACCCAAAGCCGGTGTTTCTCCTGATCTGCGGCCTTACGGCAGTATCTTTTGGATGCTTTATCGCGGAGGCGGCGGTGCTGGGATATGTGCCGCTGTTTCTGCGGGGCGTTCCTCATGCTTACTCGGAATTCCATCTCACAGGAATTCATTATTTTACGGTATCCTGTGTGCTTGTGCCGTCCCTGACGGTTCTCTACATCCATATGCGAAATGGACGGGGGAGTGA
>CAVIRL010000085.1:6979-11558 GCA_963645005.1 Prevotella sp. P5-108 | reverse complement strand
GGAGTACGACCTTGCCAAGGTCGGGGTCGCGGGTTCGAGTCCCGTCTCGCGCTCTCAAAAACACGAAAAAGGATATCCGAGATGGATATCCTTTTTTCGTGCGTTCAAGCCCGGCCGGGCGGAAACGTAGAGGTCTTCGTTCAAGCCCGGCCCATAATCTCAATCTATGGCTAAGTGTTATTTTTATATATTATACAAAAACCCTCCTTTTTTTTATAATAGCATCAGTGTACACGGATAACTATTTTACTTATAAATGGAGGATATTATGCAGACATCAGTAATTGGTTTTCCACGGATCGGTGCTTTGAGAGAATTAAAATTTGCTTCCGAAAAATATTTTAAAAATGAGATCAGCTCAGAAGAATTATTACAGACTGCAAAAGAATTGCGCAGCAAACACTGGGCAGTTCAGAAAAATGCCGGGATTGACTATATTTCCAGCAATGATTTTTCATTTTATGATCTGGTGCTGGATACCGCTGTTTTGCTTGGCATCGTGCCAAAGCGCTATAAAGATTTACATCTGCCTGAATTAGATACCTATTTTGCTATGGCAAGAGGCTATCAGGGTGAGCAGGGGGATGTGAAAGCTCTTGCTATGAAAAAATGGTTTAATACCAACTATCATTATATTGTTCCGGAGGTAGAGGATGATACAGTCATACAGCTTTCTGGAAACAAGCTCTGGAATGAATACAACGAAGCGAAAGCCCTTGGAATCGAGACAAAGGCCGTTGTGACCGGAGCCTATACCATGCTGAAGCTTTGCAGATATACCGGAGAAAAAGATGCAGAAGATTTTGCCGGGCAGATTATAAATGCATATGAAGAACTGCTTAAAAAGTGCGCGGAGGCGCAGATCAGATGGGTACAGTTTGATGAACCGACCCTTGTCCTGGATATGGGAAAAGAGGACATGGAATTATTCCATAAGATTTATGATGTGCTTCTTTCCAGTAAGGGACATTGCAAGGTTTTATTACAGACCTATTTCGGAGATGTAAGAGATATTTACCAGGACCTGATCAAACTGCCAGTTGACGGCATTGGCCTTGATTTTATTGAAGGAAAAGAGACTTTAAGTCTAATCGAAAAATATGGATTCCCACAGGATAAATTATTATTTGCCGGCCTGGTCAATGGTAAAAATATCTGGAGGAACCACTACGACAAGACTTTAAAGGTGTTAACCGTCCTGAAAGAGAAGAAAATTACCCCGGTACTGTCCACTTGCTGTTCTTTACTCCATGTTCCTTATACATTAAAAAATGAGACAAGGCTTTCTCAAAAATATCTGGATCACTTTGCTTTTGCAGAAGAAAAATTAACAGAACTTCATGAACTTGGTATTCTGGCTGATCTGGCAGATGTTTCATCAGAAATTTCCTATGTAAGCGACCAGAAGCTTTTCGCGGGAACAAGGGACTGCGAAAATGCCAGCGTAAAAGAAAGGCTTTCCGGAGTAACGGAACATGATTACATCCGTCTTCCAAAGAGAGTCGAGCGTCAGGCACTGCAGAAAAAGGTACTTGGGCTTCCGGAATTTCCGACTACTACCATTGGTTCCTTCCCTCAGACAAAGGATGTAAAGGCGAACCGTTCTGCTTATCGCAAGGGCGAAATCTCTAAGCAGGAATATGTGGAGTTTAATAAGAAAAAGATTGCTGAATGTGTTGCATGGCAGGAAGAGATTGGCCTAGATGTACTGGTACATGGAGAATATGAGCGAAATGACATGGTGGAATATTTCGGTGAAGCTTTAGGCGGATTCGTATTTACAGAAAAAGCATGGGTGCAGTCCTATGGAACCCGCTGTGTAAAACCACCAATTATCTGGGGCGATGTATACCGCAAGTCTCCGATCACCATCGACTGGTCTGTATACGCGCAGTCTTTAACCAAAAAGATCATGAAGGGAATGCTTACTGGCCCTGTGACCATTTTAAACTGGTCCTTCCCACGGGAAGACATTTCCATAAAAGAGTCCATTTCCCAGATTGCGCTGGCCATCAGGGACGAAGTGCTTGACCTGGAGGCCAATGGGATTAAGATGATCCAGATCGATGAGGCCGCTTTAAGGGAAAAGCTGCCGCTCCGCAAGACTGACTGGTATACAGAATATCTTGATTTTGCAATCCCGGCTTTCCGCCTCACACACAGTGGAGTGAAACCGGAAACACAGATTCACACGCATATGTGTTACAGTGAATTTACCGATATCATTCCAGCGATTGATGATATGGATGCGGATGTGATCACTTTTGAAGCTTCCCGTTCTGACCTGCAGATTCTGGATTCTTTAAGAGAGAATCATTTTGAAACGGAAGTAGGACCTGGTGTTTATGATATCCATTCTCCAAGAGTGCCTTCTGTAAAAGAAATCGTAAACGCATTAAAGATCATGCTTGCCAAGATTGAAAAAGATAAATTGTGGGTAAATCCAGATTGCGGTTTGAAAACAAGAGGTGTTCCGGAAACAGATGCCAGTCTTAGAAATATGGTAGAGGCGGCAAAAGAGATTCGAAAGATCTATGCTTAATAGAAAATAGATGAAAATTTGTAATGGGTGCTGCATTCGTGCAACACCCATTTTTGGTGAGCTTAGTAATTTTTCAGTAAATCTCGCATACAGATGGTCCGTTTATCAGGATCGCAGATCCCAGTAATCTTTTAAGGTATCATGCTCTTTTGATAGAGGCATGGTATCATTTCCTTTCGTTTTCATTATAAAGTCAATGCGGAAAAGAAACAAGGCTTTACTTTTGGGGGAAAGTTTTCTAATATAGTTAAGGAAATCATAGAACAGAGGCATGGCCATGAAGTTTATTTATACAAGGATCAAGGATGAGATCCACATTGATCAGATAGAGAACCCGGAGGCGGTCATTTATGTGCCGGAGCAGTTTGAGGATTGTCCGGTGACGGAGCTGGGATCTTATGTGCTGGCCCACAGTGCGGTGGAGGAGATTCACCTTCCGCCCTATGTGAGAAAGATCGGCGCATATGGGTTTTATGAGTGTGAGCAGCTGAAGCGGATTTACTGCTACAGCCGGGTGCTGGATCTGGGTGCCGGGCTGTTTGCAGGGGTTCCGTCTGCAGAGTATCTGGATATTACGGAGTTCCCGGGGGAGCGTTCCTGTCTGAAGGAGATGCTGGCGGAGCTTCGCCAGACGCTGCGGGTGCAGCTTCACCAGATGGAGACTGTGATGCCGGAAGAAGCAGTGGCGTTCTCAGGGAATGCGGCAGAGGAGAACAAGATGCCGGTTTCTGGGCATACAGTGGATGAAATGGAAGCGCGGCTGATCTTCCCGGAATACTACGAGGATTCCGTGGAGAATACACCGGCCCGCATTGTCAGCATTGAGACCCATGGCTGCGGACACCGCTACCGCTACTGCTTTGCGGGGCGGGTGTTTCAGTATCGTGGCTACGATGAACTGTTCCCGCATGTACAGGTGCAGGAGAAGGAAGAACTGGTGACGGAGCTGGCGCTGGGGCGCCTGATGTATCCGCGGGAGCTGTCGGAGAAGTTCCGGGAGCATTACCTGGATTATGTAAGAGCACACTGGAAGACAGCCGGAAAGCTGCTGATTCAGGCAGACCGGATGCAAAAGAATCGGGTGAGCAATCTGGAGCCGGGGAAGCTGCCGTGGCTGGTGGATGAGGTGCTGGACCAGACCAGTGCGAATCTTGCGGAGCAGTTTGGCGAGCTGACAAGCCTGGCCCAGGAGGCGGGCGACACCGAGATGGTGAGCTGGCTTATGGAGCGGAGACACCGGATATCTTCATCCATGGAACCGCAGCGTCCGGAACGAAAACGCCGCTTTGAATTATAGGAAGGGAGTGCGGGCAGGATGATCGATCCAACCAGACACAGACAGTTAGAAGAACTGAATATGGCAGAACTCTGCACCAGAATTTTCCGGAATTCCAGAAATGAGCTGTATCTGAATATGCGCTATCTGGATCTTTCACTGAGTTCTCTTGGCTTTGAGGCGGATCCAAACTGCTGCGGCGTGGGGACAGACGGTTTTGTGATTTATTATCATCCGGATTATGTCTGCGACCTGTACAAACGGGGGCGGGTGCATGTGAACCGGGCCTATCTGCATATGGTGCTGCACTGCCTGTTCTGCCACATGGATACCCGTGGAAGGCGAGAGCCGGATTTGTGGAATCTGGCCTGTGACATTGCGGTGGAGTCTATTCTGGATGATATGTATGTGAAATGCATCCGTGTGGCACCGACGCCATTTCGCCGGGACTGGTACGGGCGGATCCGTGGAAAGCTGACGGTCCTGAATGCGGAAGGTGTCTACCGCGTGTTAAAAGAGGAACAGCTGGAGCCGCGGCGTCTGGAACGTCTGGCGGCAGAGTTTCTGGTGGATGATCACAGCTACTGGGAATTGCCGGAGGATTCTCCGAAGACGCCCATGGTGCGCCAGACTCAGTGGAGCAATAACCGGGAAAAGCTGCAGACCGAGATGGAAACCATGGGAAACCAGCAGGATGAGGAGAACCGGAGCATGCTGGAGCAGGTTCAGGTGGAAAACCGGGAACGCTACGATTACCGCCG
>CAVIRL010000085.1:0-6969 GCA_963645005.1 Prevotella sp. P5-108 | reverse complement strand
GGAATTGCAGGTAGATCCGGATTCCTTTGACTACATTTTTTATACCTATGGTCTTTCCCTTTATGGCAATATGCCGTTAGTAGAGCCGTTGGAATCCAAAGAGGTGAGCCGGATTGAGGATTTTGTTGTGGTGATCGACACCTCCATGTCCTGTTCTGGCGATCTGGTGCGGCGGTTCCTGGAAGAGACTTACGATGTGCTCTGCCAGTCGGACAGCTATTTTAAGAAGACTAACATTCACGTTATTCAGTGTGATGAGCAGGTACAGCAGGACCAGCTGATCACGAACCGGGAAGAGATGGAAGCCTACATGCGGGATTTTACCATCATCGGTCAGGGAGGCACGGATTTCCGTCCTGCGTTTGAGTATGTGAACGGGCTGATCCGCCGGGGGGCATTTCACCGCCTGAAGGGTCTTTTGTATTTCACAGACGGCGAGGGCATTTATCCGGTGAAGCGGCCGGTATATGATACTGCCTTTGTGTTTCTGAAGGATCAGTATACGGATATTTCGGTTCCGGCCTGGGCGATGAAGCTTATCATTGAGCCGGAGCAGCTTTTGGAGCATGCAGTCCCGAAGCCGGACAGCGCACAGCCGCTCCAACAGTCGCCAGAGGGAGAAACGGCAGAACATGCCTGAGCACAGAGACGGTGAAAACCGGAAAGGAAGAAAAAAGAATCATATGAACATCAAGCGTGCAAAACAGGAAATTAAGGATACGGTGGCTGCGTATCTGGCAAAGGATGAATTCGGGGCTTACGAGATCCCATCCATCCGCCAGCGTCCCATGCTTCTGATCGGACCGCCCGGAATCGGCAAGACCCAGATCATGGAGCAGGTGGCCCGGGAGTGCCGGATCGCCCTGGTGGCTTATACCATCACCCATCACACAAGACAGAGTGCGGTGGGACTGCCTTTTATCGAGCATAAAATGTACGGCGGCAAAGAGTACGCCGTGACGGAATATACCATGAGTGAGATCGTGGCATCGGTTTATGACCGGATCGAAAAGAGCGGCATGCCGGAGGGCATTCTGTTTATCGATGAGATCAACTGTGTGTCAGAGACTCTGGCTCCGACCATGCTGCAGTTTTTGCAGGGGAAGGCTTTTGGGAATCACAAGATCCCGGAGGGATGGATCATCGTGGCAGCGGGCAATCCGCCGGAATACAACAAGTCGGTGCGGGAGTTTGATATCGTCACCATGGACCGTATCCGCCGGATTGATGTGGAGCCGGATCTTCCGGTCTGGAAAGAGTACGCGAAGGCCGCAGGCGTGCATCCGTCGATTCTCTCTTATTTGAATGTCCGTCCGCAGAATTTCTGCCAGATCGAGACCACCGTAGATGGAAAACGGTTTGTAACGCCCCGTGGCTGGGAGGATCTCTCCGAACTCATCTGGATCTATGAAAAGCAGGTACGGCAGATGGATCGGGAGCTGGTGGGCGAGTATATCCAGTTCCCGAAGATCGCCAAGGATTTTGCTAACTATCTGGAACTGTACTATAAGTACCGGGATGATTACCAGGTGGAGCAGGTGCTGGAGGGTCATATTTCCGAGGCGGCAGTGGATAAGCTACAGCGGGCGTCCTTCGATGAGCGCATCAGTGTAGTGAGCCTGCTATTATCCGGCCTGAATGAGAAATTCCGGAATGTCATCCGCATGGAAGAGATGATGAGCCTGCGGATGGAGCAGATGAAGAAATTACAGAGCGGAGATGCTTTGGCGACAGTGCCAGGTGCGGTAAATGCGGAGCAGACAGTGTTGGAAACTGCCTCGACAGGGGCGCATGACCAGGCAGATGCCAATGCCGGAACCGGCAGTGCCCTTGCGGATGCCCTATCTGCTCTTGCAGAGAATTTCCATACCGAGTGGTCCAGGCTCCTGGAAAACAGCCTCTTATCCAGCGCCCAGCTCCGCACCTATCGTGCAGTGAGCGCCAAACTGGAAGAAGACCTGATGGAGCTTCGAAAGAGCGGCATCACGGATTGGGATGAGGGCTTTGCGCTTCTGCGGGAGCGTTTCGGCGCAGACAGTGACCGTTATGAGGAGCTGTTTGACGAGGCCGGGGAAGCCCTGGAGCATGCCTTTGACTTTATGGAGGCGGCCTTTGCAGGAAGTCAGGAGCTGGTGCTGTTTGTCACCGAGTTAAATACGGGAGCCTACAGCGTTCATTTTCTGCAGGACTATGAGTGCGAGCGGTATTACCAGTACAACCGCGACCTCCTGTTCTCTCAGGAGGAACAGGAAATAGAAACATTGCTGAAGAAGAGAGGATAACAGAATATGATGTTTTTGACAAAGCTGATGCTTTTAACAGCATCGGGAACGGATACCGATCTGTCCACTGTGCTGGAAGAAACCAAGGCTGTGGCGGAGGAGGTACAGGAAGACCTGCAGAATCTGAAACCGAATGTGATCCTGGAGACATTAAAGAGCTGGCTTCCGGGGCTTATGAGCTTCGGTTACCGTCTGGCCATCGCAATCCTGATCCTGGTGATCGGTAACCGGGTCGTGCATACGGTGCGCAAGCTCCTGCATAAAACCTTTGAGCGCATGAACATGGACCCAAGTATCAGCCGGTTCCTGATTTCTGTGGCAGATGCCTGCATTTATGCGCTGGCCATTTTCATTGCGGCAGATAAGATCGGCATTCCGTCAGCCTCCATCATTGCGCTGCTTGGTTCTGCCGGTCTGGCTGTGGGCCTGTCCTTGCAGGGAAGCCTTTCTAATGTGGCAGGCGGCATTCTGCTCATGCTGCTGCGCCCGTTTGGCGTTCATGACTATATTGTCAGCGGTGGCTATGAGGGAACGGTGCAGAGCATCGGTCTGGCCTATACCACCATCATTACCGTGGATAACAAGAAGATCACCATTCCAAACGGACAGATTTCCAACAGCACGGTGGTGAATGTAACCGCCCAGGAAAAGCGCCGGGTGGATCTGGTGGTCGGCATTGGTTATAGCTCTGATATCAAGAAGGCGAAAGAGCTGATCTACCGTGTATTTGAGAATCATCCGCTGGTGCTGGCAGAGGACGGCATCACCGTTTATGTGGATGAACTGGCCGACAGCGCCGTGATGATCGGCGGCCGTGGTTGGACAAAGACAGAAAATTACTGGCAGGTGCGCTGGGATGTTCTGGAGGAGATTAAAGAAGCTTTTGACGCAAACGGTATCGAGATTCCGTTCAACCAGATTGATGTGAATATCAAAAAATCGTAACTGTTCAGTATCTTCACAGTCACAAGAAGAGTAAAAAAGAACCCTGTTCCATGCGGAAAAATCCGTTGAAACAGGGTTTTTGATTGCTTTGCCTATCGAGGAGAAGCCACCGGCGCCGCTGCTGATTTCCTGCTGCGTTTGTACGGCAGCAGTTAGAAAAAATTATTCGAAGAACAGCTTCAGATCATCTTCTACAGTTCCGATTCCCGCGATGCCGAAGTTTTCCACCAGTACCTTCGCCACATTTGGGGATAAGAAGGCCGGGAGGGTCGGTCCCAGGTGGATATTCTTTACGCCAAGGTACAGCAGGGCCAGCAGGACGATGACGGCCTTCTGCTCATACCATGCGATGTTGTAGACGATCGGCAGGTCGTTGATATCGTCCAGTCCGAAGACTTCCTTTAATTTCAGGGCAATGACAGCCAGAGAGTAGGAGTCGTTGCACTGTCCGGCATCCAGGACTCTCGGAATGCCGCCGATATCGCCCAGCTCCAGCTTGTTGTATTTGTACTTTGCACAGCCTGCGGTGAGGATGACGGCATCCTTTGGCAGAGCCTTTGCAAAGTCGGTGTAGTAGTTTCTGGACTTCGCCCGGCCGTCACAGCCGGCCATAACTACAAACTTTTTGATGGCGCCGGATTTTACCGCGTCCACGACAGCGTCAGCCAGAGCCAGTACCTGGTTGTGGGCGAAGCCGCCCAGGATTTCACCTTGTTCGATTTCAGTCGGAGCGGCGCAGTGCTTTGCCTGTTCAATGATCTCAGAAAAATCTTTCTCTTCGCCAATCTCACCGGCGATGTGCTTACAGCCCGGATATCCGGCTGCGCCGGTGGTGTAGAGGCGGTCTTTGTAGCTGTCCTTCGGCGGAACGATGCAGTTGGTAGTCATGAGGATCGGTCCGTTGAAGCTCTCAAACTCTTCTTTCTGTTTCCACCATGCGTTTCCATAGTTGCCGACAAAGTTCGGATATTTCTTGAACGCAGGATAGTAGTGGGCCGGAAGCATCTCGGAGTGGGTGTAGACATCAACACCGGTGCCCTGGGTCTGCTTCAGCAGCATTTCCAGATCCCTCAGATCGTGACCGGAAACCAGGATACCCGGGCGTTTGCCGACACCAATGTTCACGCGGGTCATCTCCGGGTGGCCATAAGCGCCGGTATTGGCAGTATCTAACAGAGCCATGCCCTCCACACCATATTTACCGGTTTCCAGAGTTAAGTTTACATAATCTTCAACAGTCAGGGAGTCATCCAGGGTAGCAGCCAGGGCGCGCTGTAAGAAGGCGTCAAGCTCTGCATTATCCTGCATCAGGACATTGGCGTGTTTGCTGTAGGCAGACAGTCCCTTTAAGCCGTAGGTGATCATCTCCCGCAGGCTGCGGATGTCTTCATTTTCGGTAGAGAGAATCCCTACCAGGGCAGCCTTTACCGGAAATTCGCTTTCCGGACCATTCCAGAGGGCGGCAGCCGGAAGGGCGGAAGTATCCGGGCACTGCTTTAAGAGCGCTTCTTTGGTATCCAGAGTTTCGCGGATGCGTGCTACAATCATCTCTTTGTCAAAGTTGGCGTTGGTGATGGTGGTGAACAGGTTTACGGTGATGAGGTGGTTGATTTTCGC
Source organism: Prevotella sp. P5-108 (assembly GCA_963645005.1). Lineage (GTDB taxonomy): Bacteria > Bacillota > Clostridia > Lachnospirales > Lachnospiraceae > Brotaphodocola. The sequence goes on along the minus strand of CAVIRL010000085.1, from coordinate 2,125 downwards.
GCTGATCTCCTGTCCCTGGCCACGCAGATGGGTGGTGACAGCGGAGATACCGCGGGTCACGTAGACCAGAAGGTCCTGCATGGCGGCCACGTCCGGTGTTTTCCCGCAGACGCCGGAGCTGGTGCATGCGGTACATCCTGCTGTTTCCTGACACTGATAACAAAACATATTCTGACTCATAAATAAAATCCTCCTTACTGGATAAACAATATCAATAACGGTATGCCAGCAGTATACGACAGAAACAGCAGAATGAATGTTGTTTAAACAACAAAATTGCATTATAATGATAAAAAAGTGCTGGAAAGTTTTGGAAACAGGAGGACATGCAGATGTGTACAGCAGCAGTCTATAAGACAAAGGACTTTTATTTCGGACGGAATCTGGATTATGAATTTCCCTACGGGGAGGAAGTAACCATCACGCCCCGGAATTATCCGTTTTCGTTCCGGTTTCTGGGGGAGATGAAGCACCACTATGCCATGATCGGCATGGCTCATGTAGCGGATGGCTATCCTCTTTATTATGATGCCATTAATGAAAATGGGCTTGGCATTGCAGGACTGAATTTTGTGGGGAATGCCGTGTATGGGGAGCCTGTTTTACAGAAAACAGGAGAGCGCGCAGACAGAAACAAAGCCGGAGCGGTGGAGGAACATAAGACAGAGGGAGGAATGGAAAAAGCAGCAGAATCGGAAATTGATAATGTGGCGCAGTTTGAATTTCCGCTCTGGCTGCTGGGCCAGTGCGCCTCGGTAAAAGAAGCGCGGGTATTGCTTTCCGGGATCAACATTACCAATACCCCGTTTAATGAAATGTATCCGGTCTCCCAGCTTCACTGGATGATCGCGGACCGGGAGGAGACGATTGTGGTGGAAGCAGTGGCAGACGGACTTCACGTTTACGACAATCCTGCAGGAGTTCTCACCAACAACCCGCCGTTCCCACAGCAGATGTTTCGCTTAAACGACTACCGCAGCCTGTCTCCGAGACAGCCGGAGAACACCTTTGCGCCGTGCCTTTCGCTGAACGACTACAGCCGCGGCATGGGCGCCATGGGACTTCCGGGAGACCTTTCCTCGGCGTCCCGCTTTGTCCGGGCGGCCTTTGTGCGGGGCAATTCCTTATCCGGAGATTCCGAGGCAGAGAGTGTGAACCAGTTCTTCCATATTCTGCATTCGGTAGAACAGCAGAGAGGCTGCTGCGATGTGGGCGGCGGCAAGTACGAGATCACCATCTATACCTCCTGCTGTAACGCAGACAAAGGAATCTACTACTACACCACCTACGAAAACCACCAGATCACAGCGGTAGATATGCACGCTGAAGACCTGGATGGAACAGAGATTTCCCGCTACCCGCTGGTGCAGGGAGAGCAGATCTGCTGGCAGAACCGATAACACAATCGGCGTATGCTTTCCATACTGGTTGAAGCGCTCAATCTCTTTCTTCAGTGTTTCCGGATGAGCAAGGATCTGCGTTTCATCAGTATGGTACAGCACGACCATAATTATCTGATCGCAGATCCCATTCGCCGGCGGATTTCAGGACCAATGGTCATAGCAATCAGCATTTTGATGAGGTCAGCCGGGATAAACGGGAATACACATACGGCAAGGGCAGCAGATACGGTATACCCGGCCTGGGCACAGAACCATGCGGTTCCGAAGGCGTAGCAGATGGCGGTTCCCACAATCATGCCAAGAAGCTGGATCCAGCGCTGATGGAAGCGGTCAATGATGATTCCGGCAAGGATGGCCATGGGAATAAAGCCGATGATGTAGCCGCCGGTTGGTCCGGCCAGTTTACTGAGACCGCCGGTAAAGCCGGAGAACACAGGCAGGCCGACAAAACCCAGCATCAAATAAATAAAATAACTGATTGTGCCGCGCTTCCAGTCCAGCAGGTAAAGCGAAATGTAGATGGCCAGGTTTGTGAGTGAAATCGGCACCGGCCCGATGGGAACGGAAAACGGCGCCAGGATACAGGTGACAGCGGCCATTAAGGCAGTGGAAACCATGGCGTAGGTATGACTGCTTCTGGAAACTCTGGTATTTTCGTAATTCATAGTTCTAACTCCTTTCATTGCTGTGCATTTCGAGGAGGCGCCTGTGACGCCTCTGCT
>CAVIRL010000084.1:0-11582 GCA_963645005.1 Prevotella sp. P5-108 | reverse complement strand
TTCATCTGAATGTCCTCGTTCCGGCTTCGGAATGCAAGCATTCCACGCCTGCACAGGTCCATTCATCTGAGCATCTGGCCATGCCCACCTCGATTCCGCTTCGCTTCATCTCGGTGTCGGGCTGCGCCCTATTCATCTGAATGTCCTCGTTCCGGCTTCGGAATGCAAGCATTCCACGCCTGCACAAGTCCATTCATCTGAGCATGGCTTGGCTTATTCCATCTTGTCATTAATATAAACCATGGTCAGCATACAGAATACGTATGTCTGGATCGCACCGGAGAATACATCGCAGTACACATGAAGTGCCGCCGGAATACCGATATTGGTAAAGATCGGCATCATGCCATACCATAATCCCATAATAATAACGCCTGACAGCAGGTTTGCAAACAGACGCAGGGAAATGGAAATCGGGTTGGCGATCTCACCGATCACGTTGATCGGGAATAAGATCGGGGTCGGCTCAAACAGGCTGGTAAAATGTCTTACGCCCCTGTTCTTGATGCCCTGATAGTTTACGATGAAGAACGTAAACATACCAAGCAGGAAAGTAACGCCATAGTCTGCGGTCGGAGCGCGAAGTCCCAGCAGGCCGCTTAAGTTACAGAAAAGGATGAATACAAAGATCGTTCCGATGTAGTTGATGAAACGTCTTGCATTGCCTCCCAGGATCCCTGCCGTCATGTCCTGCAGTGCCTCGTATGCCATCTCCAGTACATTCTGAAAGGTTCCGGGCTGGTCCGTTGCCTTTTTTAAAGTCCGGTTGGCCAGTACCGCAAGAATCAGAATCAGTGCTGTGATGATCCACATACCTATAGTCGTTGTTGTGATCCAGAAATCCTGACCGAACAACTGGTATTTAAGTACTCCGTGTATCATAAAGTCAGGCTCATTGGAAATCAGCATTCCCATTCACGGTTCCTCCTTTCTCACATGATGTTGGGACAAAAGGTCTTTTGCCCTTCTGATACCGGATTGTTCCGCACCACATGCTCTCACAATCCTCATGATACCCCCGGCCGGTCATCTTCGGTGGTATCTGCCTGGGCAGACACCTCCGGTTCTTTTCCGCCGGAAATTCTGTGAACCAGTGGCTGCAGGTATGCACCTGCCTTCATTCCCATGGTTCCGATCACCGTTGCCAGCAGATTGATCTTCAAAACCCGCCAGCAGATGAGAAGCACGGCCAGAAATACCAGCTTTCGCAGCATACTCTGCGCCACGGTAAACTTGTTGGCATAGCTTTCGCTTCCGCTTTCCAGCACGCGCTCTGTCATAACTGCCATGTGAAGCAGCATACAGATGGCTCCGGCGACGCCCACCAGCAGTCCAAGGAGAACCGGACGCACCGGATAAGAGAGACGCGGAAGGAATATACAGGCCAGCGCCGCCAGAACCAGACCATAGAAAATGATTCCGGCTGACATTTCCGCAAGCAGTCTTTTTGTTGACTTGTTCAGCCACTCCATCGTTACCTGCCTCCTTTGCTGTCTTCATGAAAAATACGGCTCGGCTGTTTCGGCTTGCTGATCCCGCTTCGCGCCGGCCCGGCACTCTGCTGCTGCCGTAAGCGTTCATTCTCCTTCTGCTCCTGTATCAGAGTATTCTTCGCCATGATAAAGCCGCAGCGCCCGCCTGCCAGCACACCCAGGATCAGCATCGGTACCATGAGCTTCGTCCCGAAATGGGAGTCCACCAGATAACCTGTATAAACGCAGAGAAAAATCGGCGTCAGCACACTGAACCCCAGCTGTGTTACCATGGCAAGACTGCGGAATACACTTCTCTTATAATGCACTGTTCCCACCTCTTTCTGCATTTTCGCATGTACAAATTATTATAACCAAACTTTCGTGATTTGTCCATTATGAATAGATGTTTCGTTAAAAAATAGTTAATTTTGCACATTACAAATAATTCTGTCATTTTTTTATCGAACATTTCCACAAAAATAACTGATAAAAATTGTCATGCTTGCCAGTTTGGTGCACATTTGTACCAAAAAAAACCGCCACACCCTAGAAATGTGACGGTTTTAACGATTTTTTGGCAAAATAAGTTTCTTCCTATCTTAATATAGGTTTTTGGCTATCAAATTTTATTTCATTTCTTCTTTTGTTATTTGATTTCCTCATACGGAACACGGTTGATGCCTTCCTCCACAGCTGCTTTCGCTACTGCATTGGCTACTGCCAGGGCAACCCGCTTATCAAAGGAGGACGGGATGACATACTCCGGAGTGAGTTCTTCCTCCGGGATAACTGCCGCAATGGCATGTGCTGCCGCGATCTTCATGTTCTCGGTGATATCTTTTGCCCGCACGGCAAGGACACCTTTGAAGAGTCCCGGGAATACCAGCACGTTGTTGATCTGGTTCGGATAGTCGGAACGGCCGGTGCCAACCACTGCTGCGCCGCCTGCCTTTGCCTCATCCGGCATGATCTCCGGAACCGGGTTTGCCATAGCAAATACGATACCGTTGTTCATGGCAGCTACCATCTCTTTGGTAACAAGATGCGGTCTGGAAACGCCGACGAAAATATCTGCGCCCTTTAATGCGTCTGCCAGGGTTCCATGCTCTTTGCCCTTATTGCTGATGTGGGAGATCTCCTCCTGACCGGAATTTAAGTTCTCGTCACCCTCACAGATGATGCCGTGAATATCGCACATGATGATGTTGCCAAAGCCCATGGCAATCAACTGTTTGCCGATAGCAACGCCTGCTGCGCCTGCACCGTTGATGACAACGCGAAGCTCACCCATCTTCTTGCCGGTTACCTTCACTGCGTTCAGGAGTGCTGCGCCAACTACGATAGCGGTACCATGCTGGTCATCATGGAATACCGGAATATCACAGCGCTCTTTCAGCTTTTTCTCGATCTCGAAGCATCTCGGAGCCGCAATGTCCTCCAGGTTGATGCCGCCAAAGCTCTTGGAGATCAGGGCAATGGTGTTGACAATGGTGTCTACATCCTTGGAATCCACGCACAGCGGGAATGCATCTACGCCTGCAAACTCTTTGAACAGGGCACATTTGCCCTCCATAACCGGCATACCTGCAGACGGGCCGATATCACCAAGACCCAGAACCGCGGTTCCGTCCGTAATAACAGCTACCAGATTGCCCTTGCGGGTGTAATCGTATGCCAGAGACTCATCCTCCGCGATCAGCAGACACGGCTCTGCGACACCCGGGGTGTAGGCGATGGAAAGCTCCTCAGGAGTTGTCACCTTCGCACGAGAGATGACCTCGATCTTACCTTTCCACTCTTTGTGTTTTTCAATTGCAAGCTGTTTTTTATCCACCAGTTTGTCCTGCTACTAAAAACATATACAAATATGTATATGCTAGATGATTCGCTATAATCTCACGATTTATAGTTACTGCTTCAACGTGTATGCTTTGGCGATTACAAGTAATACGCTACTTACAAGTTCTTGTACACTCCACAGTCGTAAATTCCCGACTAAGCCATCGGTACATATCTGTATGACCTTATGTGTGGTATTATACAGATTTCATCTAATTAGCTTTTCCTTTCCTAAATTTGGTTCGGGTGTCAAAACACCCGAACTTTTGGTTACCACTTGGTTTTCGTGGACTTTTACCATTACTTAATTACAACCATCAAGGTTCTACCCTATAGTTAGCAAGACTATTACAACTTGCACTGGTTTATTTCCTGTAATTGAAGTGGTTTTAAGTTACCAACTAATACTCGGGATTTTGAGTATCTTTGAGTATGATTACCCACATTTATTAACATTTTTGATTACATTACTTTTCCTCCTGAAATACGTTAAATTTTTATTCTATTTTAGTACAAAGGAAAGCCTGCGTCAACCAAGGTAAAAGGAACCGTTCCCGGTACTTTTATCAGTCATGATTCAGACAGGCTACAAGATCTCCAAATATCAGATCCCTCTGACAGTAATTTGCCACCCTTATTTCATGGCGACCGGTCATATCCGCATCCTTTACCCAGCGGCAGTCATCACCAAGAACCGGTGAGGTTACTCGCGTGGACTGAACCCAGCCCGGATTCTTCAGAAACGCAATGGTGGAAATATCCCAGATGGTTCTGGACCATGCCACGTGCTTTGTCTCAAATCCGGCAAAGTACTCTTCCGGCTGGTCTTCCCGGCCCTTTAACTGAAGCGTGCGGTGCATCTTTCCCCGGTTAACCGCCTTTTCCAGGTTGGTAAACTGATCCAGGACAATATCTGTCAGGTATGTGCCGATCCGGCTCTTTCCGTTTAACTTGCACCGGGCCTCGTCATCGGAAAAGGTCAGCAGGGAAGCCACATTCATGCAGGGTACCCACACAAGTGGAACTCCGCAGTTGAACAGATGCTGTGCCCCGCGAATTTCCTGGCCCATATTGAACTCATAGCCATGGTCAAAATACAGCGGCTGACCGCCAAGCCAGATCACCACAATGTGATCCGCCAGACGCGGCTCTGCCAGAAGTGCGGAAGCCACATTGGTGCAGGCCCCGATCGATGCCACATAAAGCGGTTCATCACTGCTCATACCCCGCTCGATCAAATCGCGTACCGCATCGCTCATGACCGGATCCCGCTTTTCATTCAGATAGCCGGTCGCGCCGCGGAATACCCTGCCCTCCGGATCCTCACCCAGCAGCTGAAAAATCTTCCTGATTTCCTGATAGCTCTGCTCCATTCCTTCCGCCGGATCCTCCTGAACAGCAAAGTCCATCTCTCCGATATTATGCCGGAAAACAGTATCATCTGCAGGATCTGGGCCTGAATGGTAACATCCAGCGCGGAAGTCGGCTCATCGGCAATCAGCACGGTCGGGTTGCAGGCCAGTGCGATGGCAATGTCTACTCTCTGGCGCATACCGCCGGAAAACTGGTGCGGATACTCCGATGCCCGTCTCGGGTCAATACCTACCTTCGCAAGCAGCTTTTCTACCTCCTGCTTTACCTCAGCCTTGGAAAGATTGCGGTGGAGAGAGATACTTTCCGCAATCTGATCGCCTACGGTAAGAACCGGATTTAAGGAAGTCATGGGGTCCTGGAAGATCATGGCGATCTCACTTCCGCGCACGGCCTGAAGCTGTGCCGGAGTAATCTTACGCATGTCCAGTCCATTTACTTTGATAGAACCCTCTGTGATCACGCCCGGAGGAGACGGCGGTGATGCCTTCGTCACCTGCCTGGACGGCGTCGGCCGCATCACCATCGACGGCAAGGCTTACGAGTTGCATGAGGGTGAGTCCATCGTCATGCCAGCCAAGCATCCCCATGCCGTATATGGTCAGGAGCAGTTTAAGATGCTGCTGGTTGTAGTATTCTAGCTTTTGAAAAATATTCATTTTCTCAACATGGCTTGCATGAAACCATGCTTCTATTGTATACTCCAGCCTAGTCATAGAAGAAAAGCCGCCCCGTTTTTGCCGGGACGGCTTTTCTTCTATGACTTATGCAGTTTTCACTTATCTCACGCGATACTTTTCTACTGCATCCATATTCAGTTCTACACCAAGACCTGCGCCCTGCGGTACAAGATAATTCATCTCGCTGTCGCACTGGATCGGCTCTTTTAAGAGTTCGGTCCGCAGCGGATTGTAGTTTTCCTCTGACTCGATGAATGGAACATTCGGCAGAGACGCTGCAAAATGAACATTGGCTGCTGTCAGAACCGCAGAAAAGAAGGTGTGAGGGGTAAATAATTTATCATAGGCCAATGATAATGCTGCAATCCTGCGGCACTCGGTAAATCCGCCGCTCCAGCCTAAGTTTGCCTGTACAACATCCAAAGCTCCGCGCTCCAGCAGCTCCTTGTAGCGGGCCAGACCCTGCTCAGATTCGCAGCCGGCTACCTTCGTGCGCTTTAATCCGGCTGCGATCTTTGCGTAGCCTGCCACATCATCGGAGCGGGACGGCTCCTCGATCCAGTAGATGTTATACTCATCGAAATATTTCTCGGCTGCAAGCACTGCATCCACATCCCAGGTGCAGTTCATATCAACCATCAGAACACCATCCTTGCCAATTGTCTCACGGACTGCTGCGACACGAGCCATATCCTCCTCAAAAGAGACATTAAAATCACCCTTTTTCACATAACGGTGCGGCATACCGATGTTGTTGCGGCTTCTTCCGACTTTCATCTTGAAAGCAGTATAGCCCTTGGCCATATAGCCCTCCATCTCACGCTTCAGGTCATCGATACTCTTTTCCGGAGCATAGAAGCCTGCACTGGCATAGCCCTTTACCTTATCGCTGTTTGCGCCCAGCAGACGATATAACGGAAGTCCTGCCGCCTTGCCGGCAATATCCCACAGTGCAATATCAATACCGCTGATCGCGCCCATCACGATGCCGCGGCGGCCGTTGGCGAAATTACTCCATACCATAGTCTCCCAGAGCCGCTCAATATCCAGCGGATTCTGTCCGATCAGAAGACCCTTCAGCTGGTTCTCAATGATGTCAGCCATAGCGGTCATGGATGCGCCAAAGGTTGCGCACTCTCCAAGTCCCGTGATCTTTGCGTCCGTTTCCACCTGGATCAGCAGCGCACCTCTTCCGAAGCACGCAGACTGACCGTCAGCAATAAAAGACTCGTAGGGATATTTCAGGATAATTGTTTTGATATCTGTAATCTTCACGATGAGGTTCTCCTTATTTTAACAGTGTCGGAATCAGTAAGGACAGCGGCGGGAAGTAGGTAATGATCAGAAGGTCCACAACCAGAACGATAAAATACCGTACCAGATACTTCATCATACCCTCAATCTTTACATTAGCGCTGTCACAGACAACGTACAGGTTTACACCTACCGGAGGTGTCATCATGCCGATAGCCAGGTTGGTCATCATGATGATACCGAAATGGATCAGGTCAATGCCAAGGGTCTGGGCAATCGGTGCCAGCAGCGGAGCCAGGATTACCATAGCTGCACCTGCCTCACAGAACATGCCGACGATCAGCAGCATGACATTGATCAGGAGCAGGAATACATACTTACTGTCGGAGATTCCCAGGAACGCGGTAGCCAGAGCCTGCGGGATCTGCTGTTTTGCCAGGATCCAGCCAAAGATGGTGGATGCAGACATGATCAGAAGAACCGTAGCCATGGTCATGACGGATTCATAGAAAATCTTCTTTAAGTCTTTCAGTTTGATCTCCCTGTATACAAAAACACCAACAACCAGTCCATAAAATACCGAAACAACTGCTGCCTCTGTTGGAGTAAAGAAGCCTGTATAAATACCTCCCAGAATGATGACCGGCATCAGGATTGCAAGGATTGCCTCCTTAAATGCTTTTCCGCGCTCAGCCCAACTAGCTTTTTCCACCGGAACAAAGCCCTGTTTCTTTGCAAGGTGATGCGCCATAGCCATGATGGTTCCACAGATGAATAAGCCCGGAAGGAAGCCTGCCTTGAACAGATCACCGATGGACTGCTCTGCTGCAACACCATACTGGATCAGGCCGATGCTCGGCGGGATGATAACGCCCAGTTCTGCGGAGGAAGCAATGGTACCGGCCGCAAAGTTGCGGTCATATTTGTGTTTGAGCATCTCCGGAATGATGATCGCGCCAACTGCTGCGGCAGTTGCTGCACTGGAACCGGAAATTGCTGCGAAGAAGGCACAGGTTGCTACGGCCACCATAGCCAGGCCGCCCGGGATGTGTCCCAGGAAGCTGTTGCATAAATTTACCAGACGGCGGGAAATACCACCGGAGCTCATCAGGTTTCCGGCAAGAACGAAGAACGGAATTGCCAGCAGAGTAAAGCTTCCGGTACCGGAAAACATTCTCTGGATCACGATTGACATATTGGTGCCGCCGTCAGCGGCCAGTGCCAGCACGGAGGAGCCGCCCAGCACAAAAGCGATCGGAACTCCTGCAAAAAGCAGGATTACCATACTTATGAACAATACTGCTGTCATTTTACGTCCTCCCCTGTGATCTGATAGTAAACTACAATAATGGTGTTGATCAGCATAAACAGTGCGCCGGTCGGGATGGATGCGTACATCAGCCCCATGGACATTTTGAGCACCGGAGTGGTCTGGTTCCACACAAGACCCGCTGTCTTATATCCCATCACGATCAGGAATACCAGAATTGCTGCTGTCGCTACCTGTACGATAAGTGACGCCGCCTTCACTGCCTTTTTCGGGAGCATCATGAACAGGATCTCAAGACCTACCAGAGAGCCCTTGCGCACACAGAGTGCGGAACCCAGAAATGTGGTCCAGATCAGCATGTACTTGGATAACTCTTCACTCCACGGGATGGTGGCATGGACAAGGCGGAAAACCACCTGTCCAAACACAACCACTGACATCACGGCAAGCATCAGTACAACGACCCATGTCAGAAATCCGTTTACTGCTTTATCGATTCCTTTAATCATTTTCGTCATAGCCTGACTGCCTCCTCTGTTATTTTGCTGCGTTGATCTTCTCGATCAGATCGCCAAACTGGGAATTGTATTTCTCATATACCGGCTGTACTGCCTCAATGAACGGAGCCTTATCCACTTCGTTGACTTCCATGCCTTTCTCCTTGCAGCCCTCCAGCATCTTGTCTAACTCTTCGCCTGCCAGCTCACGCTCGTAATCAACCGATTTCTTCATGGCATCTGCTACGATATCCTGCTGCTCCGGGCTTAACTTGTTCCAGGTGATCTCGCTCATCATCAGCGGGCATACCGGGTAGAAGTGCTCGGTCAGGGACAGATATTTCTGAACCTCATAGAAACGGGAGTTGTAAATGGTGAACAGCGGGTTCTCCTGTCCATCTACAGCACCGGTCTGAAGTGCGGTGAACAGCTCACTGAAGCTCATGGAAACCGCATCCATGCCAAGGGCACCAAGAGCGTCTACGCATACAGAGCTCTCAAGGGTACGAACACGAAGTCCCTTGCAGTCATCCGGAGTCTCGATTGGCTTTTTGGAGTTTGTCATGCTGCGGAAGCCCAGATCGTAGGTACCAAATACCTTAATTCCCTGACTTTCCAGATTTCCAAACAGCTCCTGTCCTACTTCGCCGTCCAGAACCTTGAATGCTTCCTCACGGGAGTCAAACAGGTACGGCATGTTGAATACGTCCATGTTGGAATCGAATCCGCTCAGTGCTGCTGCCACGGCTACACTGATATCCATGGTGCCCATCTGCAGAGCCTCTACAGATTCACGTTCATCACCAAGGGTGCCGTTCGGAGCTACGGTAACGGTAATGGAACCGCCGGACTCTTTCTCAACCAGATCCTTGAAATAAAGAGCTGCCTGCTGATACGGATGACCCTCAGCCTGTCCATGACCAAAGGTGAGTTCGATCGGATCGCCAACCGGAGCCTTTGCCTCGCTGCCATCTGCTGCTGCTTTGTCAGCGGCTGCCTCTGCTGCGGTGGTTGCTGCTGCAGTGTCTGCTACTGTGGTGGAAGTGCCGGAGGAGCTTCCTCCGCATCCGGTCATGCTGGTAACTGCCATTGCGGCTGCTAATACTACGCCAAGTTTTTTGTTCATTTTCTCTTTTCCCTCCTGGTTTTTACAACATCTTTTGTGTAATTTTATGTTAGCACAACCATTTTCAAAAGAAAAAGGATTTATCTTGTATACATCATAAATACGAATTTCATATTTTGTGCCTTTTCACTGCAATTTTTATGTACCCTTCACACGATTCTGTGTTAAAATGCCTAAAGAAAACGTAAGAGAGCCGGAAACGTGTGGCACGATTGCAGCAAACGGCAGGGTAATCGAGAAACTTGTGTCCCAAGAACAAACGCAGCAAAAACAAACCTGCTGCCTGACAGCAGCATCACCATGAATGAAGGGGGAGGATCATTTCATGACCACAAATCTGAAAAATAAAGCATATCAGATCATCAAAGAACGCATTATTTCCTGCGATTACAAACCAAATACCTTCTTAAATGAAGCCGACCTGATTGAGGAGATCGATGCCAGCCGCACTCCTATCCGCGAGGCACTCAACAAGCTGGAGCAGGAAGGCTTTGTCCAGATCATTCCGAAAAAGGGCGTTATGGTAACCGGTCTCACGCTGGTCGAGATCAACCAGACCTTTGAAGCCCGTATCCTTCTGGAGCCGTTTATCATCAACAACTATATGAACCGCATCGACAAGGATACCCTGATTGAAATTCAAAAGGCCTCCGAAACGCTTGTCCAGACCGTACCCTCCAGCAAAACACCGGAGGAGTTCTGTTATCTGGACGATAAGCTTCACCGGCTTCTGAATAAGGCCTGCCCGAACAAATTTTTCAATGATATGCTGGATCACATCTATGACCAGAACCAGCGCATCCGTCTGTTTTCCGGCCGGGATATCTGGGAACGTCACATCGAAGCCGCCCGGGAACACATTGAACTGATCCGCTACATTTTAAATGGTCAGAAGGAGGAAGCATCCGCAGCCATCACCCTGCATCTGATCAAATCCAAGGAGGCTGCTGTCAACAGCCTGTTCCAGAAGCAGATTTCCGCTGTATAATTTCGGTCACGGCACGAAAATGCCGCCCCGCTTTGCAGAATTTTGGAAGAAATTTGGTTACAGTGTCAAAAGTCTGAGTCCACGACATGCTTGCATGTCGGTGGAGGAATGACTTTATGACACGCACTTCAATGAGGATGTAGTGGGGCGAAAGCCCCGCGAGAATCCGAATTGAAGTAGAATTGTGGGAGTGCGAAGCACGGAACAATTCGTGTAACCAAAAGTTCGGGTGTTTTGACACCCGAACCAAATTTGTATGCCAAATCAGCGGCGATGCCGGTGGCATCACTGCGATATGCAAAGTAATAAAGCGGCGGCTGCGCCAGATAATTCCATATCTGGCGCAGCCGCCGCTTTTTATGCTCTCTATTCCGTTATGACTTACTATTTTTCTACCGGTACATGCCACTCCCAGTTGCGGATCTCCTCCAAATCCTGACCATACTCGGCAATATACTGTTTGTGCTCTACCAGTTTGTCATTCATCTTCTGGATCAGGAAGGAACCGCGGTTTCCTAATTGCGGCAGATGCATCACGGCATCTTTTACCAGGCTGAAGCGGTCAAGCTGGTTCTGGACACGCATATCGAACGGTGTTGTGATGGTACCTTCCTCCTGATAGCCGTGAACGGACATATTGTGGTTGTTGCGCTCGTAGGTCAGCTCATGGATCAGGGTCGGATATCCGTGGAATGCGAAAATGATCGGCTTATCCGGAGTGAAGATTGCATCGTACTCGGCATCGCTTAAGCCGTGAGGATGCTTGCGGTCGCTCTCCATCTTGAACAGGTCTACAACGTTGACCACGCGGATCTTTAATTCCGGAAGCTCATCCCGCAGAATGGTAACTGCAGCCATGGTCTCCAGGGTCGGGGTATCGCCGCAGCATGCCATAACGATATCCGGCTCCTCACCGCAGTCATTGCTTGCCCACTCCCAAATGCCAATACCCTGGGTACAGTGCTTGACAGCCTGCTCCATGGACAGCCACTGGCAGCTCGGATGCTTGGAAGCAACGATGGCGTTCACGTAGTTCTTGCTCTTGATGCAGTGATCAAAGCAGGAAAGCAGGCAGTTCGTAT
>CAVIRL010000083.1:4364-11993 GCA_963645005.1 Prevotella sp. P5-108 | reverse complement strand
CGTCCTCCGGAACCGGGCTCACAAAGCCTTCTGCCGTGCGCTTCTCAAACTCTGCCCGGGCCTCTTTCAATACCTCTGGCTGGTTGAAGAGGTCAATGGCTGCTGCCGCCAGCACCTTGCCTGCGTGGACTGCTGCCTTGTGACCAATTTCCGTGCGGTCACAGGAAACATTCTGCCAGCTGTGTCCCGGGCAGCCATTCGGCCATGCTGCCACATGAATCTGAGCCGTCGGAGTCAGCCAGCTCACATCACCTACATCCGTAGAACCTGCCTTAAATGCATTTTCCTGATACAACGGAGCCAGGAACGCGTTCATGGCATGACCGTACTCCTTCTGCATTGCCACAACCTGTTCCCGCGCCTTCTCATCGTTGTTTGCTGCCACGCCCGGAACCCGGTCATTGCCCATGTAGGTTTTGGAAAGGGCATCCGCAAAGGCATTTTCCTCATCAGTGTAAGACGGCACTCCCAGCACCTTGTAATTCTCATAAAGCACGCGTTCCAGCGCAAAGTTACTGATGGTGTCTGCCACACCGTCAATAAATTTCTTCTCAAATGTAGTCTCGGTCATCAGCGCTGCACCCTGGGCGATCTTATCCACACGTTTCTGCAGCTCCACTGCCTCAGCCACATGGTTGGAACGCACCATATAGAGCACGCTGGCCTTGGCCTGCACCACATTCGGGCTGCATCCGCCGGCATCGGTGATGGCATAATGGATACGCGCCTTGTCGCTCATATGCTCCCGCAGATACTGCACACCGGTGTTCATCAGTTCTACCGCATCCAGGGCGCTGCGCCCCTTCTCCGGCGCACCTGCCGCATGGGAAGAGATGCCGTGAAATTTATACTGGGTCTGAATGCAGGCATTGGAGGAGCCGGTGGCTACCTCATTGACATCCTCCGGATGCCAGGTCAAAGCCGCATCCAGACTCTTCCAAATGCCATCCCTTGCCATAAAGGCCTTGGCTGCACCGCCCTCTTCACCCGGACAGCCATACAAGATCACGGTACCTTCCACCTGGTTCTTCTCCAGATAAGCCTTCACGCCAATGGCCGCAGCCATGGCACCGGCTCCCAGAATGTTGTGGCCGCAGCCATGACCGCTGCCGCCTTCCTTCAACGGCTTTTCCTCAGTGCATCCAGCCGTCTGGGATAACCCGGAAAGTGCGTCATACTCTGCCAGAATGCCAATCACCGGACGTCCGCTTCCGTAGCTTGCGGAAAATGCCGTCTCAATGCCGCTGATGCCCTTTTCCATATGAAATCCTTCTTTTTCCAGTACCTCGCAGTAGAGCGCTGCCGACTTGAACTCCTGAAGGGATAACTCAGCATATTCCCAGATATGGTCTGCCACATCACAGATCATTTCTTTTCTGGATTCAATGGCCGCCAGGGCCGCTCTCTTTTCTTCCGTCATGATCTTCCTCCTGTTGTCGCTTATGTTTCTTTGCGTATTTTCTTTATATTTATACCAAACTGCAAAAAGGGGCCGGGGAAATCCCGGCACCCTCATCACATTCCTTATAAAACTTTCGCAAGAAATTCTTTCAGACGCTCATGCTTCGGATGGTCGAAGACTTCCTCCGGTGTTCCCTCCTCTAACAGCTTTCCGGCTGCCATAAAGAGTACACGGTTTCCAACCTCTTTCGCGAAGCCCATCTCATGGGTTACCACCACCATGGTCATGCCATCGTGAGCCAGTTCCTTCATAACATCCAGAACCTCACCTACCATCTCCGGGTCCAACGCGGAGGTCGGCTCGTCAAAGAGCATCACCTCCGGCTCCATCGCCAGGGCACGCACAATGGCAACTCGCTGCTTCTGTCCGCCGGAAAGCTGGATCGGATACGCATCCGCACGGTCTTTTAAACCAACGCGGTCCAGAAGCTCCAGAGCCTTCTTCTCAGCATCCGCACTGCTCATGCCCTTGACCTTCATCGGCGCAAGCACCATGTTTTCCAGAATCGTCATATGGGGAAACAGGTTGAAATGCTGGAATACCATGCCCATATGCTGGCGCAGGGCATCGATATCCAGTTTCACGGTCTTGCCGTTTGCATCCATATATTTTTTCTTGGTGATATCCACACCATTGAAGATGATGGCACCTCCGGTTGGCTCCTCCAGCAGATTTAAGCTGCGCAGGAACGTGGACTTTCCGGAACCGGACGGTCCGATGACAGCCATCACATCACCCTTGTTGATGTTGACGGTAATGCCGTCCAATGCCTTGATGGTGCCCATCTTGTAATGCTTCTTTAAATCCTTTACCTGAATCATGCTATCGCTTGTGGCCACGGCTCATCCTCCTCTCAAAATGTGCAATGATCTTGGAGGTCGGGAAGCACAGACAAAAATAAATTAATGTTGCTACCAGCAGAGGCTCCACGATAACAAAGGTTGCACCCTTAACTGCGTTTACGGCAGACATGACATCCTGCACGCCAATGGTATAGGTGATCGCAGACTCCTTGATGATCACAACAAACTCATTGGCGATGGCCGGGAGAATGTTCTTCAGAGCCTGCGGTAAAATGATATAGCGCAGGTTCTGAGTCTGGGACAGTCCCAGGGAACGGGCTGCCTCGGTCTGTCCGCCGTCAATGGACTGGATTCCCGCACGGATGATCTCGCACAGATAAGCGCCGGAGTTCATGCCCAGGGCTACAACGCCCGGGAAGAAACGGCTGAACTTGATAAATCCGAACATCTGGAAGGACGGAAGCTGGACAATGCCAAATACGCCGTAATAGATGATAAACACCTGCACGATGACCGGCGTGGAACGCAGGATCTCAACATACGCCGTTGCCAGGAAAGACAGCGGATTGAAACGGCTGATCCAGACTAACGGACCGCCCTCACGCATATGACCGTCTTTATCAAGGCCCAGTGCCCGGAAAGGCTGGACATTGGACATTCTCATCAGTGCCAGTACCAGCGCGATGCAAAAGCCGATCGCAACCGTAAATACGGACAGCAGGACAGTAACAATGATACCCTGCCGGAACAGCTCAGCATACGGCGCAATCTTGGAGAAATTGCTCCATTGAACAAAATGACTCATCGGGTGCTCCTTTCAGTATTAGTTCTGAACGTTTCCTTCTGCGTCCAGAAGACCCTCATATTTCTCACCTGATGCAAGCTCGCCTGCGTCAGCAATGAACTTTTCAAGGCTGCCATCCTCTTTTGCAGCTGCAATTGCTTCGTTGACACCTGCTAACAGCGCCTCATTGCCCTTGCAAACGCCGATTGCAGAGCCCTCGGTATCATACGGTACATCCATGACAATAGCAAGATCCGGGTAGTTCTTCTGATAGCTCTTTGCTACATCAGTTTCGATATAAGCAGCCTGCATTTTGCCGGTCAGCAGCTCGGAAATGATATCGGTAACCTTCGGCAGACCAACAATGTCAGCATCCGGAGAGTTGGTCTCTGCCAGATCCATCTGGATGGAACCAACCTGTGCGCCTACGGAAACATCCGGCTTATTGATTGCTTCAAAGCTGTTATAAGTCTCTGCGTTTTCCTTGGTGGTAACCAAAGACTGTCCGCCCATATAGTACAGATCAGAGAAATCCATGATGCTCTTACGTTTCTCATCCGGAGAAAGTCCAGCCATGCCCAGGTCAACAGACTTGGTCTGCAGCTCACTTAATACACCATCGAAGTCAACGGTTACAACCTCTAACTCAAGGCCAAGATAATCAGCGATGTACTGAGCCAGATCCATATCGAAGCCTGCCAGCTTCGGAGTTCCGTCCTCGCCGATTGCGTAGAACTCGTACGGAGCGAAGTCCGGACTGGTTGCCACGGTCAGTTTGCCCTGGGTAACAGTCTCAATGTCAGCTGCAGCAGCTGCCTCAGTCTCCTCTGCGCTGCTCTCTTCTGCTGCCTCAGTTGCCTCGGTCTCAGCCTCGGTTGCTGCTGCAGTAGTCTCAGCTGTTTTGCTGCCGCCACATGCGGTTACGGAAGCTGCCATACATGCTGCCATGGATAATGCCACGATTTTCTTCTTCATAATAATCCTCCTCTTTTGCGATTATTCACGCTTTCATGAATAACCTGCATAAATATAAGCACATACTTAAACATTATAACGAATTTCGAAAATTAATCAAGTGCAAGAAATTGAAAAAAGGAGGAAATCCGCGGATCCCTCCTTTTTTTTGCAATTTTTTGGTTTTTCCTTAAGAAAATGAGGCCAGAATATGTTTTGTAACCATGTCCGGATGGTCAATGACAAAGTCCGGATGGAATGCTTCCAGCTCTGCCCGGTCACGGAACCCCCAGGTCACGCCTACTGTGTGGGCCTTAGCATTCAGGCCAGTCTGCATATCCGTATTGGTATCTCCGAAATACAGGCACTCCCCCGGCTTGCAGCCAAACTCCTCCAGGATCCGGTTCACACCCGCCGGATCCGGTTTTTTGGGGACACCATCCTTCTGTCCGGCCACAATATCGAAATAGCCTTTTCCAAAGACCGCTTCAATATTCTCCACCGTCCGGGCATGCGGCTTGTTGGAAAGAACCGCCATGCGGATGCCCTGCTGCTTCAGTGCCTTTAGCAGCTCCGGAATGCCGTCATAAGGGCGCACATGATAAAGACAATGCTCGGCAAACAGTCTTGTATAGGCAGAAAGCGCTTCCTCATAGTGCACCAGCTCTTCATCGCCGCTATACTGCAGCGACCGCTTTACCTGCATCCGGTAACCGTCTCCCACAAATTTCTTAATGTGCTCCGCATCCACCGGACCATATCCAAACTCCTTTAATGTCAGATTCGTGGTATAGGTCAGTGCATCCAGCGTATTCAATAAGGTTCCATCCAGATCAAAAATACAGCAGCGAATCATATGCGTTCCTCCTTATGCGAAAAATTTTACCCAGATACCCTGAATGAACAGGCCCATGATCATGAGCGGCAGAATATATTTTACATACCCGCGGATCCATGCCGGAACCTTCAGTCCGACTCCTGCATTGGCCTCTGCCCGGTATTGATCAAATCCCCATCCGAAATCCCAGGTTGCAAACAGCAGATAGATCAGGGACCCCAGCGGAAGCAGGATGTTGCTTACCAGAAAATCCTCCAGATCCAGCACCGAGGTCCCGGCTCCCAGCGGTTCAAATCCACTGAGTATATTATAGCCCAGAGCACATGGCAGGGACAGGATAATGATCAGGAGCATATTGATCTTCGCAGATTTCCTGCGGTCGATTTCAAACAGCTCCATGTCACAGGCAATGATATTCTCAAATACTGCGATAACGGTGGAGAACGCTGCGCAGGACATGAACAGGAAGAACAGGCTTCCCCAGATCCGGCCTCCGATCATGGAAATAAAAACATTCGGCAGTGTGATAAAGATCAGGCTTGGACCGCTGTCCGGATTGACGCCGAACGCAAAACAGGCCGGAAAAATGATCAGGCCTGCCGTAACGGCGACAAAGGTATCCAGAATTGCTACATTAACCGATTCGCCTAACAGAGTATTCTCTTTTTCCAGATAACTTCCGAAAATAGCCATGGCTCCGATACCAAGACTTAATGTAAAAAAGGACTGGTTCATCGCGGATACGATAACCTGGCCAATGCCGACAGACTTCAGCTTTTCCACATCCGGGAGCAGATAGAACTTCAGGCCCTCCATACCGCCCTTAAGGAATACCCCGTGTACCGCCAGAATGATCATCAGGGATAACAGACCGATCATCATCACCTTGGTGATCCGCTCAACTCCGGCCTGCAGGCCAAGGGAACAGATCAGAATTCCCAGAATGACAACCACGGCCATCCAGAATACGTTGATGCCCGGACTTGCCAGCATCTCTCCAAACATGCCCTGAACCGCCTCGGTATCCAGTCCGCTGAATGCACCGATTGCAAAGCTGTAAAAATAATACATCATCCACCCGGCCACGGTTGTGTAGAACATCATAAGCAGATAATTGCCGGCCAGTGCCACATAACCATGCAGATGCCACCGGCTCCCCGGCTTCTCCAGCTCCTGGTATGCCTTCACCGGACTCTTGCGGCTGGCGCGGCCAACTGCAAACTCCATGGAAAGCACCGGCACACCCATGATTGCCAGAAACAGCAGGTAGATCACAACAAAAATACCTCCTCCGTTCTGGCCCACCACATACGGGAAACGCCACACATTACCGATACCAATGGCGCACCCTGCTGATAAGAGCAGGAATCCCAGTCTTGATTGAAATGTTTCTCGTTGTTTCATGTTTCTTTTCCCCTTCCCATACCTTCTCGAAACTATTTCGCAGCTCCGCAGCTTCGTATTCTTGCACTTATCAACTGCAAATTTCTCTTTCCGAGCTTTAGAATTTCTGTTCACGTCTCCCGCAAACAGCAGCGATACGCTCGGGCTGCCCTGTATTAGTATAGCCACCATTGCCATCTTTTGCAAGCAGAAACAAACCTCGCCCAACGCAAAAGGACCCATCCCGATGCGAGATGAGTCCCCTGTTCTTTCTTCGTTGACTGTTACAGATGTGCGATCACAGCCTTCTCATATTCAATCGTCGTTGCCGTTCCGCCGATATCCGGTGTCAGAACGGCTACCTCCTCCAGCACCTGATCGACTGCCCTGCGGATTCTGGCTGCAACATCCTTTTTCCCGATATGCTCCAGCAGCATGCAGGCAGACCACAGGAATGCCGTCGGATTTGCAATTCCCTTCCCTGCAATGTCAGGTGCGCTTCCGTGAACGGCCTCAAACATGGCGAAATCCTTACCAAGGTTGCTGGATGGCATAAGACCGAGACCTCCGATCAGACCACTTACAAGATCGGATAACACGTCGCCATACAGATTTTCTGTTACAATGACATCAAAATTCTGCGGATGCATGACAAGCTGCATTGCCACATTGTCAACGATCTTGTCATCTGCTTCGATTCCCGGATATTCTCTGCTGATATTATAGAAAATGTCACGGAACATGCCGTCTGCCAGCTTCATGATGTTTGCCTTATGAACACAGGTCACTTTCTTGCGGTTATGGCTTACCGCATAGTCAAAGGCCGCGCGGATGATACGTTCTGAACACTTTCTGGTGATGATCTTGATAGAATGAACAGTATCCGGATCTACCATCTCCTCCACGCCGGCGTACAGGTCTTCTGTGTTTTCGCGGAAGATCACGATATCGACATTTTCAAAGGCAGTCTTTACCGCAGAATTTGTCTTTGCCGGACGGATGTTGGCATAAAGATCATATTTCTTTCTTAATGTAACATTTAACGAACGGAAGCCTTTTCCCAGCGGTGTCGTGATCGGGGATTTTAATAAAACATGGGTCTTTTCCATGGAGGCAAATCCCTCCTTCGGGATCAGCTCCCCATGAGCCTCATATTCTGCGGCACCTACATTAAATACCTCATAGTTCAGGTCTGCGCCTGCTGCATCCAGGATTCTTAAAACACTGTCTGTGATCTCCGGTCCGATTCCGTCACCCTTAAATACTGTAATTGTATTGCTCATCTCTATCGCTCCTCCATTTCCGTATATTCCTTGCTATCGCCTACATATTTTGTTGCAGGACGCATGATCCTGCCATCATAAAGCTTGTTTTCAATGTTATGGGCAACCCAGCCGACCATACG
>CAVIRL010000083.1:0-4266 GCA_963645005.1 Prevotella sp. P5-108 | reverse complement strand
TTTTCAATGTTATGGGCATCCCAGTCGACCATACGGCTGCATACAAACAGCGGTGTATACAGATCTCTTGGGATACCTAACATTTCATAAGCAAAACCGCTGTAGTAGTCCACATTGGTGGGAAGCACTATACCCTTTTTCTCCTTCATGGTCTCCAGCGCAATTTTCTCAAATCTCCGGCGGAAATTAAATTCCGTCATCATTTTCTTTTCCTTTGCAACCTCCAGACAGCGGCCTCTCAGCATCTCTGCCCGCGGATCGGAAATCGTATAAACCGCATGGCCGAAACCATAAACAAGACCGGTCTTGTCATATAGTTCCCCGTTCATCAGCTTATTTACCGCTGTTTTGATCTTTTTGTCATCTGCGGTATAGCCGCCCGTCTCTTCCAGCACCGCATCCATCATTTCTGCAACCTTGATGTTTGCACCACCGTGTCTTGGTCCCTTCATGGAACCAATACTCCCGCAGACTGTCGAGTAAATATCCGTGCCGGTAGATGCGATCACAACATTGGTAAATGTGGAGTTATTTCCGCCGCCATGATCTGCATGGAGGATCAGGATTGTATCCAGCAGTCCCGCCTCCTTGTCCGAGAACCTCTGATCCTTTCTCAGAAGACTTAGAAAATTTTCTGCAATGGAATAATTCAGGTTTGCATAGTGGATAAACAAGCTGTCCCTGTCATAATAATGTACCTTACTCTGATAGGCATAGCAGGCAATGGATGGAAGCTTGGCTATCAGATTCATTCCCTTTACCAGGGTTTCGTATACATCCGTATTATCTGGATCAGCATCATAATTATATAAGGTAAGAACTGCCTCCTGAAGCTTGTTCATCAGATTCTTTCCGGGCATGCGCAGCAAATTCATTTCCACAAATTCATCCGGGATCTCATAACAGTCCGTTAAAATTTTTCGGAAATGCTCCAGCTCAGCCTTTTTGGGAAGATAACCAAAGAGGAGAAGAAAACAAACCTCCTCATAGCCGAAATGGCTGTCCTTTTTTCCTTTTACCAGATTCTCCACATCATAACCCCTGTAGTAAAGCTTTCCGGGGATTGCCTGTATTCCGCCTTCTGTTGTTTCCTCATAGCCGACAACATCAGCCACCCTGGTAAGGCCCACTCTTACGCCGGTACCGTCTTCATTACGAAGACCTTTCTTTACATTGTATTCCTTATACCATTTATTGGGGATATCAGTATAATTCTGTGATTTTCCATAAAACTGTGCAAGATAACTGTCTTTCACTTTTTTCTCCTCTCCGGCGTATTTTGAGCTACTCTTCATGCGCTGCGTGACCAGCAACGGCGTATCAGTCTAACTGTCTGTTTCTGTTATAATTGATCAGGCATCCGGCCTTTACAATGGCTCTCTCTTCCGATGTCATGTCTGCAATGGAAAGCTTCAGTTCCTTCATCCCGGCCTTTGCAGCTTTTCCGTTCCTAAGAACGTATGCCCTGATCGAACTCAGGTCTCCATCCAGTGCTTTTCTGATGCCCGGAACATAGATATAATCACCTGTTTCAAAGTCAGGCTCTGCCTCCATCTGGAAAGGAAGCATCCCCCAGTTTATCACATTGGAGCGATATCTCTTGGTAGCGTATTCTTTGCAGATATTGGCCAGTCCGCCGAGTACTCTCTGACAACTGGCTGCCTGCTCTCTTGCCGAACCATCGCCGGGCTTTACCGCATAGATCATACTGCCTATTTCCGTATCCCTGATGGAAGCATGTTCATTTCCCGGAATCATATGGATGGAAGAGAACAGCTCCGCAAGCTCGGGGATCAAGGAAAGCTCTTTATCTTCGGCCTCCGCCGCTCTGGCTTTGTCTAACCTGTTCACTTCTTTGGCGCGTCCTACATACTCCGGATCCCTTCTGGATAAAGTAAATTCTGCCAACCCCAATGGATTGGAACGGTAGGAGGATGTCTCCCCAGATGGGATCAGTTCATCGGTGGTCGTTACCGGATCCATGATCTTGGAACAAACCTGAAGGAGGATATTGTCTGTCAACGGGCTCATTTCCGGCCAGTCTTTGATGTTTGGACCATATACAAGGTCTTTTGTGATCTCTGCTTTTCCAAATCCCTGGTAAATGCGGTTCTGATAGGACTTATCATCAAACTCATATTCCGGAATATCCTCCCAGCAATCAAGCTCCCATGCACTGGTAAGTCTTCCGCCGTTTGCTGCAGTTGCCGCAATAGAGCGTGCATCCATCAGTGCTACAGCTGCCATCTGTCCGTTTCCCGGCTTGCTGCCCTCCCGGTTCGGGAAGTTTCGGGTGGTATGGCGAATACTTAAGCCGTTGTTGCACGGTGTGTCGCCTGCACCGAAGCAGGGACCGCAGAAAGCAGTGCGGATGATCGCTCCTGCATCCATCAAATCAGAAATGGCTCCCTTCTTTACCAGATCTGAGAAGACCGGCTGAGAAGATGGATAAACAGCCAGAGAAAACTCATCACAGCCACAGTTCTTTCCCTTCAGGGCATGAGCAGCCTCGATCACATTGGTGTAATTTCCGCCTGCACAGCCAGCGATGATTCCCTGCTGCACCATAAGATCATTTCCATTCACCTTATCCAGGAGTGTAAAATGTGCCTTTTTCCCGGATACTTTTTCGCTATCCAGTTCTACCATATGAAGGATATCCTTCAAGTTGGCTTTTAATTCATCAATCTCAAATGCATTGCTTGGATGGAACGGCAATGCGATCATCGGCTTTACCGTGCTCAGATCCACATAAACACAGCCATCATAGTAAGCCACATCCGCAGGATCCAGTTTTTTATAATCGCCCTCCCGGTGATGTTTTGCAAGGTAATTTCTGGTATCACCATCGGTTCTCCAGATGGAAGTCAGGCAGGTGGTTTCTGTTGTCATGACATCAATGCCGTTGCGGTAGTCGGTTGTCATGGAGGCAATACCGGGACCGACAAATTCCATGACCTTATTTTTTACATAACCATTTTTGAATACCGCCCGGATGATCGCAAGTGCAATATCCTGCGGACCGGTGCCCGGCCTGGGGCTTCCGTCCAGATAAACTGCAATCACACCCGGATAAGTCACATCATAGGTATCTCTCAGAAGCTGCTTTACCAGCTCGCCGCCACCTTCGCCGATAGCCATTGTTCCTAATGCACCATAGCGGGTATGACTGTCGGATCCGAGGATCATCTTTCCGCAGCCTGCCATCATTTCTCTCATGTACTGGTGAATTACAGCAATGTGCGGCGGAACGTAGATACCTCCGTACTTCTTTGCAGCGGAAAGGCCAAACATGTGATCATCCTCGTTGATCGTTCCTCCCACTGCACAAAGTGTATTGTGACAGTTCGTCAAAACGTAAGGAATCGGGAAGCTTTCCATGCCTGAGGCTTTTGCCGTCTGGACAATCCCAACAAATGTGATATCATGGGATGCCATGCTGTCAAAACGAAGCCTTAAATGTTCCATATTGTCGGCTACATTGTGGCTGCTTAAAATCGAATAAGCAATGGTTCCCTTTTTCGCAGTTTCCTGATCAGCTTTCTTTCCGGTAAGGGCTTCAACCCTTTCGCTTTCCTGCTCCCGGACAATTTCTGTTCCGTTTACAAGATAAATGCCACTATCATATAACGATACCATGACTACCTCCTGTTCCTGTTCACACGTTACTCAGCCTGCCGCAGCTTCTGATTCATGATCGGCCCTTCACAACGGTTTTGTTTTTTGTTGTGTTTTACTATAAACCAATTTTCCTCATTTGTACAGCCATAATATTGTAATAATGACAGTTTTTCAATTGTGGCTCGGGGTGCAAAATCAGTTCCTGTCACTGTTATACTGTATCACTTTAATGCATTGTATTACAAAAAAAACAAGAGTATGAAGTTAAAAAATCATCAAGCCTTTTTACAGTTCATTCTTCTCTCGATCAATTCATCTAAACTGACTTCCAATGTAACTGCTTTATAACCAGTCTACAACTTGAAAAAAAAACGGAAGTCCTGATAAATCAGGACTTCCGCAGCCATTAAAAAGAGCGCGAGACGGGACTCGAACCCGCGACCCCGACCTTGGCAAGGTCGTACTCCACCAACTGAGCCACTCGCGCATATATTAAAATAACATCATGCTCAATGTCGCACATTCTGTGCTCGTTTCGCAGATGCGCTTGATTGCTAACCTCGAAAAGCATCTCGCTAAGCAATCAATGCATGTACCCTCAAAACCACATATTGAATTTCATCCGTTTTCTTCATTTCCGCGGTT
>CAVIRL010000082.1:9565-12086 GCA_963645005.1 Prevotella sp. P5-108 | reverse complement strand
ACGGTGGTCAGCTTCGACTGCTCAATACGCATCTTAAATCCGGTGATCTCACCGTCCTCTGCTACTTCCAGCTCGTTGCAGAAAATGGTCGGCCAGCCCAGCTTTTTCATGAGAGGCTTTGCGAACTGGGTGAAGGTATCGCTGATGATGATCACCTGTCCCAGCTCCCGAAGCTCATCTAAAAATTCTCTTGCTCCCGGCATCGGATCGATCTTCTCGATGGTCTCCTGGATCTCCTTTAAGCCGAGTCCGTGCTCCTTTAGGATTCCAAGGCGCCATTTCATGAGCTTGTCGTAGTCCGGCTCATCGCGGGTGGTGCGTTTTAACTCCGGGATGCCGCTGGCCTCGGCGAAGGCGATCCAGATCTCCGGTACTAATACTCCTTCCAGGTCTAAACAGGTAATAAACATCTTCTCATCCTCCAGTCTCATGTTTTATGTTCCGTGTTCCAAAAGAACGCAGGAGCCCTGCCCTCTTCTAGTGGTGGAACAGGCGGATGCCGGTGAAGGCCATCGCCATGTTGTATTTGTTGCAGGTTTCGATTACGTTGTCATCACGAACGGAGCCGCCCGGCTGCGCGATGTATTTCACGCCGCTCTTGTATGCACGCTCGATATTGTCACCGAACGGGAAGAAGGCGTCGGAGCCCAGGGCCACATCGGTCATCTGATCCAGCCATGCACGTTTCTCTTCCTTGGTGAATACCGGCGGTTTTACCTTAAAGGTCTTCTCCCATACACCGTCTGCCAGTACATCCATGTACTCGTCGCCGATGTAAACGTCAATGGCGTTGTCGCGGTCGGCACGCTTGATGCCGTCCACAAACTGCAGATTCAGCACCTGGGGAGCCTGGCGTAAGAACCAGTTGTCTGCCTTCTGGCCTGCCAGTCTGGTGCAGTGCACGCGAGACTGCTGGCCTGCACCGATGCCGATGGCCTGACCGTCCTTTGCGTAGCAGACGGAGTTGGACTGGGTATACTTTAAGGTGATGAGGGAAATCACCAGGTCGATCTTTGCCTGATCCGGGATTTCCTTATTCTCGGTTACCACGTTGGTCAGCATGTCTTTGTTGATATCCAGGTTGTTTCTGCCCTGCTCGAATACCACGCCGAAGACCTGCTTGCGCTCGATCGGCTCTGGCTCGTAATCCTGGTCAATCTGGATCACGCAGTAATTGCCTTTTTTCTTCTCTTTTAAGATTTCCAGTGCCTCCGGCTCGTATCCCGGTGCAATGACGCCGTCAGATACCTCCCGCTTGATGAGCTTTGCGGTGGAAACGTCACAGACATCGGACAGGGAAATGAAATCACCGAAGGAGGACATGCGGTCTGCGCCGCGGGCTCTCGCGTATGCGCTTGCCAGCGGAGAAAGCTCGCCCATATCGTCTACCCAGTAAATCTTTGCCAGAGTCTCGGAGAGAGGCAGGCCAACCGCTGCACCGGCCGGAGAAACATGCTTAAAGGAAGCTGCTGCCGGAAGTCCGGTGGCTTTCTTTAACTCTCTTACCAGCTGCCAGCCATTGAACGCGTCTAACAGGTTGATGTAGCCCGGTCTTCCGCATAATACCTGGAATGGAAGGTCTTTGTTGTCATTCATAAATACTCTTGCCGGTTTCTGATTCGGGTTACAGCCGTACTTTAATTCCATCTCGTTCATTGTATGCTCTCCTTCTCCTATTTGTTCTTGTTCACGATCTTTGTCTCATATGCGCCAGTTGCGATGTCGATGTAGCGCACAAACAGAGATACCTTGTTGTCCGGGTTTAAGCTGTTCCACAGCATGTCGGTGAAGGCGTCCATGTCATCCATGGTTCCCACCAGCTTCGGCTCGCCCTCAAAGCTCGGGAGCGGATTGCCGTCATGCATGTAGGTGTGGATGAAATGTCCCTCACCTGCCACCGGATTCTCGTAAGCGAAGGTATAGCGGTTGCAGGCATCCGGGTTGCCGTTGTTGCTCTTTAAAATGGACATGGCGTAATTGTAACGTCCGTTTTCCATATGAAGGATACCGGAAATCCGCGGGGTGTAGTTCGGCGCATCCGGCTCGAACTCACGGCTTCTGAGGGACTGCTCGAAGGTGAGCTGCCTGTCCATGCCCTCGTAGATGGTATCGGTCTGGTCACCGTTGGTCACGATGGTCTTGTTGCCAAGAACCCGGACCGGAGCGTAGATGATGAGGCTCGGGTCGGTCAGCTTGCCCGGGTCAAATGCCTGTGTGCGGATACCCTCACCGTCTTCCACAAAGACACGGTTGCGGCTGTTCTCGCTTCTGCCCATGATAAAATAAGCAGTCACCGCTTTAGTGCCATCCGGGGTCTTTCCAATGACGATACCTCTTCCCGGGTATGCGTTTGCCTGTAACTCTTCCTGCAGGGATAACTGTTTCATCGCTGATTCCTCCTATGAATGAATGTTTGATGGTTCGTAACTGTTCAGTGCCTTCACAGTCACGATGGTTCTCACTGTTGTTCCATGTTTTGCAGTCTGAAGCGGCCAATTTCCTGTTACACAAACATGAATGT